>JARLJC010000307.1 GCA_031291435.1 Alphaproteobacteria bacterium
ACCCGACCGGGCATCCGGCTCTTGCGTTGAAAGATCATCCGCTAAACCTAACCCCTTTAGGTTCGCTTAGCTACATCAGCCCCTAATATTAAAGGGAGGAAGGTAGTATATCGTACCTTATTGTTCGAACCGCATTTCAAAGGATCATCATGTCCGCTTTAAACCGCGCCTCCACCCATCCGGAAATGGGGCTTCTCGAAGCCTATGATGCTTCGGTACAGGAAAAAGCCCGCACGGCGGACGCCCAGTTGCAAAAGGCGATCGCGATTTACGATGCGCAGAAAAGCGGCCAGCCCGACAAATATCTTGGCAAATTCAGCACGATTTCCGCCGGGGGCGTCCACAAGGTCGCGCTGCGTCAGTTCGTCGCGGCAATCGATGCGGCCATCGCCGAAAAAGGCATTGACCGCGCCGCCGATCCCGCCGCCTTCGCCAAGGCCGTGAAGAACGCCTATCGCGACGTCATTAACGCCCACGGCATCGAGCGTGTCGATCCGGCCGCGCCCGGCGGCGTCGCCAAATATGAAGCGTGGTTCAAGATCTATAACAAATCCTTCCCAATCCCTGGCGAGCGCGAAAGCAAAGAAGATATGCGCGAGCTGCTCGAAGAGCGCATGACCAAGGACGGTTACGGCGAAATAGCCATCGGCCTGCGGGACCCGTTGACCGGCGTCTATATCGGCGGCGTGCAGGCTTTGGTCGTCGCCAAAGCCGCGTCGGGCATGTTCACTTACGCCTTCATCGACTCGGCGTTCCAGGGGCTCGGCCTCGCCCATACATTGCTCGACGGCACGCGCAAGGCGGTGTCGGAAGCGGTTGCCAAATATAATCCCAAGGATACGCGTCCCCCGATGATCTTCCTTGAGAAGAACAAGCTTTCGCTGATGCCGCTTGAGAATATTTACCTCGACACCACCGGCATCGACGTCGCCAAAATGCCGCATCAGGGCAGCAAGCTGCCCTACGGCGCTAAACCGCAGTCGGAACGCGATCTGATCTGGAGCACTCTTGGCGCCAAGGAAGTCGCCAACGCTGGCTATATTCAGCCAAGCCTCGACGGCGTGACGCAGGTCAAGGACCCGGCTCAGCGTGATCTCGCGATCCGCTACCTGCGGGAAGACAGGACACTAAGCGAAACGCAGCGCCAAGAGGCCGCCGGCATTATCAACACCGCGCTCGAAGGCAAAGCGGCGCATTGCCCACTGGCGCTTTGCAGTTTCGTCGGCTCCGGCACGACGCAGGCCGATTACAGCCAAGTCACCGACTTCCTTCGCGCCTTTTTGCAGAAAAGCTGCCTCGACACCAACAAGAAGGGTCTCGAAAACGACATTTTCGCGCAGGCAACTTTGGGCAAACTCGCGCAATAGGCGGATGCCAAAGGCAAGCTTGCGCTCGTTCCGGTTACGCCGTTTGCGGGCAATATTCCGGTCAATAGCTTCGGCGAGGCAGAGCAAGTGACCCGCGCGCTGTTGAAAGTCACGACGGCCGCGGAAGTTCAGCAGGCCGCCGCGGACGCAGCGGCAGGCAAGCCGGAAAAAACTTATGGCGAATGGCTGGTGGAAAAAGAAACCGCGATCCGTGCCGAGCTCGCCCAAAATCCAGCCTTTGGCGCAGCCATTCCGCAAAGCACGACACCAGGCCGCAAGAGCGGCGGACAAATCATGCGTATGAGGATGTAATCGAATGACTCCCAATGAAACTGTATATGACAAAATCATCGTCGGCGGCGGCGTTGCGGGCCTCGCTGCGGCCTATAAAATCCTGCAGGCGGCGCAGAAACCAGTCTCGAATATTAAAAAACCTTAGCAATTGAAGCGATTTTCCACCCTAAACCCGATGTTTTTAAGCCCCTCTTAAATAACAAATGCTATTGATGGGTATTCATTTTTGTATGGCTCCAAAGAATTTATGGAAAAGATTGAACTCCCCTACAGCAAATATGCCGCGCTCAAAGCCGAGGGCGAACGCACCGCCGCTTTCAATTTTGCCGCTGTAGATAATAAAACCAATCTGCCCGCACAATCGCCTCTCCCTGCCAAACTCGAAAACAATGCCGATGTCGTTATCATCGGTGGCGGCTATGTCGGCCTTTCGACCGCTTATCATCTGGCTGAACAAGCCAAATCCGCCGGCAATACTTTGAACATCGTCGTTCTTGAAGCCGGGAAAATCGGTTCCGGCCCCTCGGGCCATAGTATGGGCCACGTCGTTGGCCAACTCGAAGCGACACCGGATCAGATTACCAAAATTTACGGCGCGGAAATGGCGGTTAAACTCGGCGCTCACGCCGAAACCGGCCCCGCGCTTGTCAAAAACCTCATCGAAAAACTCGAATTACCCGCCGGTGTTCAGCAAGGCTATCTCGTCGTCGGCCCCAATGGCGAACAACAATCCTTCAACGACGATTCCATGTTCGGCATCCGCCCCTTGCCTTACACGCTCGGCCTTGCCCAACGCGCCCGCGAACTCGGCGTAAAAATTTACGAAAACGCGCCCGTCACCCATGTCGATGATGCAAACGGCCAAACCAGAGTCACAACGGCGCACGGCGCCTTCAATACTAAATTCGTCGTCGGCGCCGGTGGTCATGGCATGGGCCAGACAATTCCTGAATTATCGGCGCTCGATAAAAACAATTTCACTCTTTACGCCAGCACGATCATCAGCGATCAGATCCCACCGCAGGTGATCAAAGCCATCATGCCGCAGGCGCAGGACGGCAAGCCCCAACCCTTCGCCAATACCAAAATCGACGTCGGTTATGGCAGCATCGTCGACAACCGCATCGTTTTTGGCGCAGGCATCAAGGCCACCGACAGGCCGCCCGATATCGAACGCATGAAACGCGAACTTTATGAAATGTTCCCGAACCTGCCCGCCGAATATAAAAAGGCGACCGGCAAGGATTTGCATTTTGAAACGCTGGTCGCGCCAAAGGCGCTCGACTTCACGCTCGACCTCCTGCCCGAAGTCGGCAAGCGTGGCGTCAACGATAATATCTATTTCGCCCACGGCCTTTCAGGTCGCGGCATCGCGCTCGGAACTATGCTAGGTAAAAGTATCGCCGACGATATTTTCGCCCGCACGACCAACACGCCGAACGCCAATAATGTCTTCAATGATTTCGCTCAGGTCAAACACGCCAAAACGGCGATTTTGAAAAACGCCGCGGTACGCGCCGTCGCGGTTACCGCCCTTACGCTGCCCGACCGTGTCAACGATGTGAAAAAAATGGTCGCGCGCGGTCGTCGCGCCCTGCATCTTGGACGCTAGCCTAAATCCAGAAAACAATCGGGGAAAATGGGGCGACCGACGGGGCTCGAACCCGCGACAACCGGAATCACAATCCGGGGCTCTACCAGCTGAGCTACGGCCGCCACAAAGGCTACAAAGGTAAATAAAAACGCCTGCCTACTTAGAAGGAAGGCAGGCGGTTTGCAAACCAAACATACCGTTTCGGGCAAAATCGACCCATATACAGCACGACTTACCCCGCAATAAACTCAAACTTGGCAAATTTGTCAAGCGGTTAGAGTTGTGTCAGGATTTTGCTGCGCTGCCAAAAAGCAGGCATATTCGCCACCCCATCCGCCAACCTCATCCGAAGGACCTCCACCAATGGCTAAAAGCAATTACCTGTTCGACCTTATCAAGAAGAACGGCGCGCAATATGTCGATCTTCGTTTCACCGACCCGCGCGGCAAGATGCAGCACGTCACGCAGCATGTCGACACCATCGACGATGCCGCGGTCAAAGACGGGCTGATGTTCGACGGATCATCAATCGCGGGCTGGAAGGCGATCAACGAATCCGACATGACTTTGATGTTCGACGTCGACACGGCGGTTATGGACCCGTTCTATGCCGAGCCGACCGTCGCCATGTATTGCGACATTTACGACCCGCTGACCGGCGAGCCCTATGCGCGTTGCCCCCGCAGCATCGCCAAGAAAGCGGAAAAATATCTCAACACGTCGGGCGTCGGCACGCAGGCTTTCTTCGGGCCGGAAGCCGAATTCTTCGTGTTCGACGATGTGCGTTATTCGACCGACCCCGTCAACAGCTTCTATAAACTCGATTCCATCGAGAATCCGTCCAACAGCGGCAAGGAATATGCCGAAGGTAACTTGGGCCACCGCCCCCGCACCAAGGGCGGCTATTTCCCGGTCAACCCGGTGGACAGCGGGCAGGACATGCGCACCGAAATGGTTTCGGTCATCAAGCAGATGGGCGTCGAAGTCGAAAAGCATCACCACGAAGTGGCAGCCGCCCAGCATGAACTCGGCATCAAGTTCGCCGGTCTCGTGAAATGCGCCGACAATATGCAGATCTATAAGTATGTCGTGCAGAACGTCGCCTCGATGTATGGCAAGAGCGCGACCTTTATGCCGAAACCCGTCTTCGCCGATAACGGCTCGGGCATGCATGTGCATCAGTCGATCTGGAAAGGTTCGACGCCTTTGTTCGCGGGCAAGGAATATGCGGGCCTGTCGATGACGGCGCTGTATTACATCGGCGGCATCATCAAACATGCCAAGGCGCTCAACGCCATCACCAACCCCACCACCAACAGCTATAAGCGGCTGGTGCCGGGTTATGAGGCGCCGGTGCTGCTGGCCTACTCGTCGCGCAACCGTTCGGCTTCGTGCCGCATTCCGCACGTCACTTCGCCCAAGGGCAAGCGCGTCGAAGTGCGGTTCCCCGATCCCTTGGCGAACCCGTATCTCGCTTATGCGGCGATGCTGATGGCGGGCCTCGACGGCATCAAGAACAAGATTCATCCGGGGGCCGCCGCGGACAAGGATCTGTATCATCTGCCGCCGAAGGAACTGGCGAAAATTCCGACCGTCTGCGCGTCGCTCGAAGAAGCCATCGTGGCTTTGGAAAAAGATAATGAGTTCCTGCTCAAGGGCGGCGTGTTCACGACCGACCTGATCGAAAGCTATCTCGATCTGAAACGCGAAGAATGGGATCGTTTCCGCATGGCGCCGCATCCCGTCGAATTCGATATGTATTATTCGTCGTAAAAAACGTTTATGCACAAAGAAAAACGCGGCAGGTCACCCTGCCGCGTTTTTTTTACACCCCGAGGTTACTGCTGGGTAAGTGAGGAAAAATCGGCTTCAGTCGAATTCACGCACAACGTCTTGGGCCGGTCAGGAATCACAAAACAGGTATATTTCCCGCTGCTGTCCGCAAGAACGCGCACATTCTTACCTTCGCCCTGCATGAGCCGTTGCGTGAGTTCCTGTTTAGCTGCATCAAAATGACGCTCCTCTTGGGCAAGCGCCCATGAACTTACACCCAATATGCCCGCAAAAGCCGTTACCACTAGACCAGCCCGCACTATGCTACCCGCCGAAACATGCGACGCACCGCCGCGCTTGCCGGCAACCCCCATCCCAAGATCCTCTCCCATATACCGCTCCCCCCTTTGGCTTAAAAAATAAAACTTTCGGAATGCTCCAGCAAAAACCAACCCCCGTCAACACCCTCCCGCGTTTTTTTATTTCCCAGATTCGCAAGTCGGATTGCAGTTGTACCTATCCGTCGAATCACATAATAGGGTTAAGACGGATCAAAAAGCTTGTTTCGCTCACGCAACATATTGAGACTGTTTCTCTTTTCGCCTGTTGCGCGAACGACACAAAAACACCTCAAACCGGCAATTTCTGCCGGTTTAATTAAACATATTTTAGTAAAAGACGGCGTATTCTTTAACCAATGGTAAGGATTGCTAGGCAATTTCTGCCGTATCTTGATTAAGCGGAAGAACTTCATCCGAGGTTCTTTTTACCCGATGAGCAGGAGAGTGACGCCGTGAATGCCTTTCTGCAAACCCTCCGTAATCTGGGGCCGATGCGGCTCGCGGCCATCGCCGTCGTCGGGCTCTCGCTGCTCGGCATGCTGGGCTTCATCACCACCCGCATATCGTCGTCGCCGCTCGCCCTCCTCTATACGCAGCTCGACGCGCAGGATTCCGGCGCCATCGCCCAGAAGCTCGACGCGCTGAAAATTCCCTATCAGGTCGACGCCAGCGGCAGCCTTATCCGCGTGCCGTCCGATCAGGTCGGGAAAATCCGCATGCTGATGGCTGCCGACGATCTGCCCAAGGGCGGCTCCATCGGTTATGAAATCTTCGACCAGAAAGAAGGCTTCGGCACCACCAGCTTTGTGCAAAGCATCAATCACCTGCGCGCCCTCGAAGGCGAACTCGCCCGCACCATTGGCGCGCTCGACCCTATCGCTTCGGCGCGCGTGCATCTCGTTCTGCCGCAGCGCGAATTGTTCAGCCATGCGACCCAGACCGCGACCGCCAGCATCTTTTTGAAAATGCGCAACGGCGCGGTGCTGTCGCGCGAACAGATCGCCGCCATTCAGCATTTGATCGCGGCAGCCGTGCCGCAACTGCAACCCAACGAAGTTTCCATCGTCGATGATCGCGGCAATCTTCTGGCACGTCCGACCACGGGTACGGCCGGCGCCGGCGGCGGCAGCGACGATCAAGATGACATGCGCGTCGAATTCGAATCCGCGCAGGCGCGCAAAGTGGAAGACCTTCTGACCCAGACGCTCGGCTATGGCAAGGTGCGGGCGCAGGTTTCCGCCGATCTCGATTTCGACCGCATCACCACCAATTCGGAAATCTTCGATCCCGACAGTCAGGTCGTGCGTTCGACGCAAAGCACCAACGACGATACCTCGACCACCGAAGCGGAGAAGGCGGGCAGCGTCTCGGTTGCCAACAATCTGCCGACTTCGCCGCAGCAGATCGCGGGCGCCAATCAGGCCGCGGCCCCCACCAACAAAAACTCGCATGCCGAGGAGACG
Organism: Alphaproteobacteria bacterium; assembly: GCA_031291435.1. GTDB lineage: Bacteria > Pseudomonadota > Alphaproteobacteria > UBA9219 > UBA9219 > CAIXLI01. The sequence continues at coordinate 6,833 of JARLJC010000307.1, forward strand.
GTCAATTACGAAATCAACAAGACGGTACGCAGCCAGGTTCGCGAAAGCGGCCAGGTGCGCCGCCTGTCTGTCGCCGTGGTGGTTGACGGCACCTATAAGACCGAAGGCGAAGGCAAAGATGCCAAACAGGTTTATGTGCCGCGCAGCGAAGAAGAAATGGCCAAGATCAAATCGCTGGTTCAGTCGGCGGTCAATTTCGACGCCAATCGCGGCGATACGATCGACGTCACTAACATGCAGTTCGCGCAGGCCGACGCGGGTAAGGAAGCGGGCGGCGTTTCCGACATGCTGATGGGCATTCCGCGCGCCGATATTTTCCACGGCGTCGAAACCCTTATCCTTGCGATCATCGGTCTGCTGGTCGTGTTGCTGGTGGTGCGTCCGATCTTGCGCAAGGTTCTCGATACCTCCGGCATGCCTTCCGATCAGCAGGCTTTGCTGAGCGGCGGCAGCGCCGGGATGGTGCAGCTGCCCGCCCCCGGCGGCGGCACCATGATGGCGCCGCGCGACATCGAGGCCGAAGTCAGCGCCGCCGAAGCCGAATTCGAGAAAATGATCGACATCTCGCGCGTCGAAGGCCGCGTCAAGGCGTCCTCGCTGCGCAAGGTCGGCGAAATCGTCGACAAGCATCCCGATGAAGCTATCGGTATCCTGCGCAACTGGATGTATCAGGAGAATAGGTAGTCCAAATGGCCAACGCGCGTTTACGCGAAGACGTTAAATCTCTTTCCGGTCTGGAAAAGTCGGCGCTGTTCATTCTGTCGCTCGGCGAAGAATATGCGGCGCGCGTTTTCGCGCATATGAATGACGACGAGATCAAGGATCTGTCGCAGGTGATGGCGAATCTCGGCAATGTCAGCTCGAATCTCGTCGAAAAATTGTTCGTCGAATTCGCGGAGCAGATGTCGTCGGCCAGCGGCACCGTCGGTACGCTGGAATCGACCGAACGATTGCTGATGAAGGTGCTTGACAAATCCCGCGTCGGCAACATCATGGAAGATATTCGCGGCCCCGCCGGCCGCACTATGTGGGACAAGCTAGCCAATGTGAACGAGGCCGTGCTGGCCGCTTATCTGAAGAACGAATATCCGCAGACCGTGGCCGTCGTTATGACGAAGATCAAGCCCGACCATGCCGCGCGGGTGTTGTCGCAACTGCCGGAATCTTTCGCGCTTGAAGTCATCACCCGCATGCTGCGCATGGAATCGGTGCAGAAAGACGTGCTCGACGATATTGAGCGCACCTTGCGCAATGAGTTCATGTCGAACCTCGCCCGCACCAACCGCCGCGACAGCCACGAAGCGATGGCGGAAATATTCAACAATCTTGACCGCGCCAACGAAGCCAAATTTATGACGGCCCTTGAAGAACGCAATCGCGACGCCGCCGAAAAAATCAAAAGCCTCATGTTCACGTTCGAGGATCTCGGCAAGCTCGATGGCGCCGCCATTCAGGCGATGCTGCGCGTGGCCGACAAAGCCAAGCTGCCGACCGCCCTCAAGGGATCGTCGGAAACCATCAAGGATCTGTTCCTGTCGAACATGTCGGAACGCGCGGGCAAGCTGCTGCGCGAAGATATCGGCGCCCTCGGCCCCGTGCGGCTGCGCGACGTGGAAGAAGCCCAGAGCCATCTCGTCAACGTCGCCAAGGATCTGGCGGCCAAGGGCGAAATTGTCATAGCCAAGGATACGGAGGAAGACGAACTTGTATACTGATCCCCAGACGGCCAAAAAGGCTGCCGACGATCTCCCGGCGCGGAAATTCATGTTCGACCGCTCGTTCGACAGCCATGCGCCGAAAGTGGTGGCCGAACGCAAGCCCGTGCTGATGAAGCCCGAGCAGATCGACGCTTTGAAAAAAGAAGGTCACGACGCCGGGTTCGAAGCCGGGCGTCAGGCGGGCCTCGACGCGCAGGCCGCCGAGACCGCCAAGATTCTGGCCTCCATCGACAACAACGTCACCGCCCTGATGCAGAAACTGGCCGAGCTGAACGACGAACAGAATAAGCAGACGCGCCTTCTGGCATTGGCCATCGCCAAGAAAATCCTGCCAGAATTCGCCGCCAAGGCCGGCATGCAGGAAATGGAAGCGGTAATCGAAGGCGCCATCCGCGACATGGCGCGCGAGCCGCGTCTGGTCGTGCGCACGCATGAATCGCAGCTCGACGCCATCAACGAACGGGTGCAGGCTATCGCGGCGCAACGCGCTTTCTCGGGCAAGATCATCGTCCTCGCCGATGCCGAGGTCGCTTCGGGCGATTGCCGCGTCGAATGGGCCGATGGCGGCGTCGAACGCAACCAGAGGGCGACCCTGGCCGCCGTCGAACAAACCGTCAACCCTACCGTTTAACAGGACTACGCTCTTAAAGGAGTAAATCATGGCCGACGACAAAGAATCCCTCACCCTCACCGAACTCGAAGCCTCGGGCGGCGAAGCCCCCAAGGATACGATGCAGATTTCGGTCAACGATCTCGACGCCGTTTACGGCATCCCGGTCGAAGTCGCCGCCGTGCTCGGCAAGGCCGAAATGCAGGTCAGCCATCTGCTCAAACTCGGCCGCGGCGCCGTCATCGAACTTGACCGCAAAGTGGGCGAAGCCATCGATATTTACGTCAATAACCGCCTCGTCGCCCGTGGCGAAGTGGTGGTCGTCGAAGACCGTCTTGGCATAACCATGACGGAAATCATCAAATCAGACAGGAATGCGTGAGGGAGAGAGAGAGAAGGGGCTGGAGAAGAAGAACGAGGGACAACGGCAATAACCGAAAACCGAACCACGACAGTTATATCTCTAGCCCCTCATCTTCTCTAGCCCCTCAGATTAGAAGAACACTTACTCAAGGACAGACAGCATGCGCCTACTCATCGTCGGACAGTTAGACGGCCCGCTCGGCACCGCCGGTCGCATAGCGACCCAGCGCGGGGCCAAGGTCGCGCATATCGACAGCACCGCGGGGGCGTTGAACGCCCTGCGTAACGGCCAGGGCGCCGATCTCGTGATGTGCGATGTCAGCCTCGATATCGGCCAGTTCATCGACAGCCTGAAGTCCGAACGCATCAATGTTCCCGTGGTCGCCTGCGGCATCAATACCGATGCCGGTGCCGCCGTCCGCGCCATTCGCGCGGGCGCAAAAGAATATGTGCCGCTGCCGCCCGACGCGGAGCTGATCGCCGCCGTTTTACAGGCCGTCGCCGAGGAAGACGCCACCTTTATCGCCCGCGACCCGTCCATGCAGCCTTTGCTGCAAATGGTCGATCGCGTCGGGGCCAGCGACGCCAGCATTCTGATTACCGGCGAAAGCGGCACCGGCAAGGAAGTCATGGCGCGTTTCATTCACCGCAAGAGCCGCCGCTCGAACGGCAATTTCGTTTCGGTGAATTGCGCCGCCATTCCCGACAATCTTCTGGAATCGGAATTGTTCGGGCATGAAAAAGGTGCCTTCACAGGTGCGGTCGCCCGCCGCATCGGCAAATTCGAAGAAGCCAATGGCGGCACCCTGTTGCTCGATGAAATCAGCGAGATGGATATCCGTTTGCAGGCGAAACTCCTGCGCGCCATTCAGGAACGCGAGATCGACCGCGTCGGCGGCACCAATCCCATCAAGATCGATATCCGCCTCATTGCAACTTCCAACCGCGATCTCGAAGAAGAAGTGAAGGCCAAACGCTTCAGGGAAGATTTGTATTTCCGCCTCAATGTCGTGAATCTGCATCTGCCCGCGCTGCGCCAGCGTCCTGCCGATATCATTCCGCTCGCCACTTACTTTGCCAGCAAATATGCCAAGGCCAACGGCTTGCCCGAACGCGCGATTTCGGCGGCATCCGCCGGAGCGTTGCAGTCGCATCATTGGCGCGGCAATGTCCGCGAACTGGAAAACACGATGCATCGCGCGGTTCTGCTGGCGCACGGGGCCGAGATCGAACCCGACGCCATTATGCTGTCCGGCCAGTCTTTCGCGCCCAGCCAGACGGCCAGCGAACTGGCGGCGCAGGCGGCCTCGGGCCGCACACCCGCCCCAAATGCCGGGTTGGTGGGCCGCACGGTCGCCGATGTCGAACGCGATCTGATCATCGATACGCTCAGCCATTGCCTCGGCAACCGCACCCATGCCGCCAATATTCTCGGCATCTCGATCCGCACGCTGCGCAACAAGCTCAAGCAGTATGGCGACGAGGGCGTGGCCGTGCCGAGTGCGGCGGGCGAAGAACGGGCCGTTTCGTAAACGCTTTTAACAAGACAGTTCGTTAGAAATGACCGACCAGACCACATCCGTAGAAGGCGCTGCGCCAGACCCATTCAACGGTCTGTTCAAACGCGGCGAAGTTTGGCTTGGCCTCGGGCTGATGGTCATTTTGACCGCTCTGGTCATTCCCTTGCCGCCCTTCCTGATCGATATGGGCCTTGCCATGTCGATTACTTTTTCCGTCCTTATCCTGATGACGGTTCTGTTCATCGCAAGGCCGCTTGATTTCAGTTCGTTCCCCACGGTCCTGCTGCTCGCCACGCTGATAAGGCTGTCGCTCAATCTCGGCACCACGCGCCTTGTCCTGACGCACGGCAACGAAGGCACCGACGCGGCGGGCCATGTCGTGCAGTCATTCGCTTCTCTCGTCATGGGCGGCGATTTCATCATCGGCGTGATCGTGTTCGCCATTCTGACCCTCGTCAATTTCGTGGTCATCACCAAGGGTTCGGGTCGTATCGCCGAAGTCGCGGCGCGATTTACGTTGGACGCGATGCCCGGCAAGCAGATGGCGATCGACGCCGATCTTTCCTCGGGCCTTATCAACGAAGATATGGCGAGGAAACGCCGCAAAGACCTCGAAGACGAAAGCAGCTTCTTCGGGTCGATGGATGGTTCGGCGAAATTCGTGCGTGGCGACGCGGTGGCCGGTTTAGTCATCACCTTCATCAATGGTATCGGCGGCATCATCATCGGCACCTTCCGCCACGGTATGCCCGTTTTGCAGGCGGCCGACACCTATGTGCGGCTGACGGTCGGTGACGGTCTTGTCTCCCAAATTCCGGCGCTGCTGGTTTCCGTATCCGCCGGCTTGCTGGTCACCAAGGCCAATGTCTCCGGCTCGACCGACAAAGCTTTGTTCAATCAGCTGGGCGGCTATCCCATCGCGCTCGGGCTCAGCTCGGCGATGCTGTGCGTTCTCGCGCTTCTGCCGGGCATGCCTTTTATTCCGTTCGCGATACTGGGGGGCTTTACCGGCTTCATTTCCTTCACGCTCAACCGCACCGAGAAAGAAAAAATCGCCGAAGCGGGGGATACCGAGGCCGCCAAGGACAAGAAAGCCGCTCTGGCCGAAGAGCCGATCGCCAAGTCCCTCACCATCGACATGATCCGGCTCGAACTCGGCTATGCCCTGCTCAGCCTCATCAACAGCGAGGCGGGCCAGCGCCTGACCGATCAGATCAAGGGCCTGCGCAAGCAGCTGGCGGGCGATATGGGTTTCATCATGCCCGCCGTGCGCATTCAGGATAATCTGCAATTGCCGCCCAATTCCTATGTGCTGCGCGTCAAGGAAATCGAAGCCGGGCGCGGCGATCTGCGCCCCGGCATGATGCTGGTGATGGATCCCAAGGGCCAGCAGATCACCTTGCCGGGCGAGATGACGCTGGAGCCGACCTTCGGCCTCGCCGCGACATGGATCGACCCGACCTATCGTGAGGAGGCCTTGTTCAAGGGCTATACCGTCGTCGATCCGCCCACGGTCATCACCACGCATCTGACCGAAATCGTCAAAGACAATATGTCGGAGCTGCTGTCCTATGCCGAAACGCAGAAGCTGCTCGACGAACTCAGCAAGGAACAGCAGAAACTGGTGGCCGACGTCATTCCGACCCAGATTACGATCAGCGGTTTGCAGCGCGTTCTGCAAAATCTTCTCGCCGAACGCATTTCCATCCGCGATCTGCCCACCATTCTCGAAGGCATTTCCGAAGCCACCGCCGTCACCCGCAATCTGTCGGCGATTTCCGAGCATGTGCGTTCGCGCCTGTCGCGGCAAATATCCGACGCCAACACCAACGATATGGGCTATATCCCGATGGTGACTTTGTCGCCGGAATGGGAGCAATCTTTTGCCGAAGCCGTGATCGGCGAAGGCGAAGCGCGGCAATTGGCGATGGCCCCCAGCCGGTTACAGCAATTCATCAGCGCCATCCGCCAGACTTACGACCGCCACGCCGCCATGGGCGACTCGCCGGTGCTGCTGACCAGCCCCGCCATTCGCAGCTATGTGCGCTCGGTGATCGAACGGTTCCGGCCTTCGACCACGGTGCTGTCGCAAAACGAAATTCACCCCAAGGCGAAGATCAAAACGCTGGGCCAGATTTAAAGGGAGGGAACTGTTTAAATGCGTTTGAAATCGTTCCACGGCTCCAATCTGACCGACGCCATGCGCCTGGTGCGCGAGTCTCTGGGCGAAAACGCAATCATCGTCGCCACGCGCGAAGATGAAACCGGCGGCGTGCGCGTGACCGCCGCGATAGACGAAGTTCCGCAGCGCGACGTGTCCGGCGTAGCCTCTCTTGAGGCGAAGACGAACGGTTCCGAAGCACTCGAAAAAATCGCTGAAGCTTTGATGCGGCATCAGGTGCCGCCTTCGCTGGCGGAAAAATTGATGGCGACTTCGACCCAGTTCGCCAGCGACGATCCCTTGCTGGCGCTGGGCGCCGCGATAGATACGCATTTCAAATTCCAGCCGATTCTCGACGACAAACCGCTCATCCTTGTCGGCCCGCCCGGCGCAGGCAAAACCCTCTGCACCGCCAAATTCGCGACCAAGGCGACGCTCGCCAAGCGCCCCGCCACGGTGGTGAGTGCCGATCTCGAACGCGCAGGCGGCATGGAGCAACTGGCGGTTTTCACCCGCCTGCTCAAACTCAATCTGGTGGAAATCGAAGACAAGCATGCGTTGCGCGATGTCGTTATCCTGCAAAAAGGCAATCCGGTTTTCATCGATACACCGGGCAGCAATCCGTTTGATGAGCGCGAACGGCAGGCGACCCGCGATTTCATCTCGGCCATTGGCGAAGCGGTTCTAGTGCTGCCCGCCGGGCTCGACGCCGCCGAGGGTATCGAACTGGCGCAGGAGTTCCGCGCCCTGGGTGCGACGCGGCTTCTCATTACGCGCCTCGATATGGTCAAGCGTCTGGGCAGTATTTTACGCATCGCCTATGAATCCAATTTACCGCTTGCCAATTACAGCGCATCGGCCAAGGTTACCGAACCGCCTTTGCCGCTTAACCCCGTCGCGCTGGCGCGGCTGGTGCTGAATATTCCGGCGGCCAAATCCGCATCCGCCCTTCCGCCGAAAGCCGCTACTGGAGCCGCATCATGACCGATCCTATTCCGCTGAAGACCGACCGCGCGCCGCTCCAGAGCGCCGCGCTGCAATGCCGCAACATGATCGCAGTCGCCTCGGGCAAAGGCGGCGTCGGCAAGACCTGGTTTTCGATCACTTTGTGCCATGCGCTGGCGCGGCAGGGCAAAAAGGCTTTGCTGTTCGACGGCGATCTCGGTCTGGCTAACGTCGATATCCAGCTCGGCATCTCGCCGGAAAAAGATTTAGGGGCCGTGGTCGAAGGTTCGGCGTCGCTGGCCTCCGCCGTCACGCCCTATAAAGAAGGCGGGTTCGATATTCTGGCGGGCCGTTCGGGTTCGGGCAATCTCGCCACCCTCGCCTCGCAGAAAATTTCGGAACTGCGCAACGATCTGATCGCCGTCGCCCGCAATTACGATATCGTGGTGGTTGATCTCGGCGCCGGCGTCGAACGCCCGGTGCGGCAGATGGCCGGGCCCGCCGCGATTACCCTCGTCGTCGTCACCGACGAGCCGACTTCGCTGACCGATGCCTATGCCTTCATCAAGCTGGCGCGCGCGGCCAATCCGACCGCCGATATGCGTATCGTCGTCAATATGGCCGCCAACAATCTCGACGGGCAGAAAACTTTCGAAACCATCCGCAAGGCCGCCGAGAATTTCTTGCATTACGATCCGCCGCTGGCGGGCATCATCCGCCGCGATACCAAAGTGCGCGACGCCATCCGCGCGCAGACGGCTCTCCTCACCCGCTCGCCGCTCAGCGAAGCCGCGGCGGATGTCGAGAGCATCGCCGCGCAATTGCGGTTTTAAACGCAAGGGGGGAGCGGCGGCATGGATATTCCGACCGCCACCACCCCAGCGACAACCACGGCTACGCCCGCCGCCGCGCCCGCGCTTACGGCTATTCAGGTCGCGATCGCCGATCTCACGCAGGCGCTGGAAAATCTTACGCGCTCGATTCAGGTCAACGCCGTCCCCGCCGATCCGCCGCTTACCACCACGGCGCAGGGCACCACGCAGCTGACACTCCTGACCCAGAGCGGCGACATCACCGTAACGCTGCCGCAGCTCAGCGCAACGGAGCAACAGACTTTGCTGCAAACCCTGCAAACCCTTATCCAGACGCAGCGCCCGCTGACCCTCACGATTCAGCCTGGCTCGCCGCCGACGCAAGGCGTGCTGCTGATCCCTACCCCGCCGCCTGCGGCGACAACAACGGCACCGCAACAGACCGCGCCCCCGGCGCAAGCCCTGCCCCCGCCGCCGGTAAGCGTCGGCGAAGATCTTCCGGCGATTGTTTTGCCTTCGAGCGTACCGCCGCCCGTGGCATCGCTGCCCGCCGCACCGCCGCTGCAAACACAGCCCCCGCCCTCCCCGCCCTCGCAGACAGCTCCGCCAGCTTCTTTGCCGGAAGAAATCCCTGTACCACCGGCCAGCGTCAACGAACCCGTGCCCGCCGCCGCTTCTTCCCCGCCCCCCGCCGTACCGATACCGACGACGCCTGCGCCCCCCGCGCCTGTCGCGACGACGCCTGCCGCACCGCCGCCTTTATCCGCGCTGCTGCAGCCCGGCAATGATGTCTCGCTGCATGTCGATGCGATAGTGACGGCGAACCAGAAAACGCCGCCGCTTGCCCCCAACCAGATTGTCGCGACCGTGACCGGCACCGCACCGGGCGGGCAGCTCATTCTCAAAGCGGGCGACGTCACTTTGTTCATCAAAGCCCCCGTGGCCGCCGCGCCCGGCACCCAGCTTGTGCTGAGCGTCGATGCGCTCAAACCCGCGCCGCTGCTGACTTTGGCCTCGAACGACCCCACCAATTTTCCTTCGCTGCCGCAGATCGTCACCGCGCTGGCGCAGGCCGACCCGCAAGCCCTGCAGCAAATGCTGACCCGCCTGCCGCAACCCAATGCACAGTTACCGGGCACGCTGATGCTGCTGTTCGGCGCCTTCAGGCAGGCGGATCCGCGCGGGATGCTGGGCGATAACGCGGCCAGCACCCTTATGCGCATGGGCAAGCCGGAACTGATCGCGGCTCTGGCGCGCGACCTCGGCGGCTCGGGACAAGTGGCGCAGGATGCCGTGGTCGGCGAATGGCGCACCTACCCCATTCCGCTTTATTCGGGGCAGGCTTTTCAGGCGCTGACGCTTTATGTGCATGACGGGGCGAAAGACCGGCAGGGCAGACAAAGCGGCGCGGCGCAGGCCCCGGGCAAAATACGCTTCGTCATCGATATGCGGCTCAGCAAACTGGGCGCGATGCAGCTCGACGGATTCGTGCAGCCGAAGAAACTCGATATGATTTTACGCAGCGAGCACGGCTTGCCCGAGGGGCTGCATCAGCATCTGCGCGGAGCTTATATCAAGGCGATGGGTGCGGTCGGCTTCGCCGGGTCGCTCAACTTTCAGGTCGGACGCAACCATTGGATGGTGATGAACAAAGCACGCTCTGAAATGGTAACTTAAAAGCCTGCCCCACGGGCGTCATTACCGCGTAGGCGGGAATCCAGAGCCATAAGAACGAACGCCTGCCCTGTTTGCCCTGGATTCCCGCCTACGCGGGAATGACGCCCGTGGGGGACAATCGCCATCACTTGTTTCTCTCATGCATGACGCCGCCGATTTCATCGAGATCGATGGTTTCGCGACGGCGTTCTTTTTTAGCTTCGGTCGCGAGGCGCTGTTCTTCGGCGATTTCATAGCGTTTCTGTTCTTCGAACAGTTCCGCCAGTTTCTCCTGCGCGATTTTGACGGCCAGAGCCGCCGTTTGCCGGTCTTTTTCCAGCGCCCGTCCCTGCTCCACCATCGCCCCCAGAAATGCGCCATAGGTCGCGCGCGCAGCCTCGTCGCGGGCGGCTTCCAGTTCGCGCGCCTTGCGGATTTCGAGTTCGACGATGCGGTTATCGATGGCTTCGAGATTATCCTGCAAACGGGCAAGGTGGATGCGCTGCTCGTCAACGAAAGTCTTTTGCAGCTTGATCAGCGTTTCGAGGCTCTTTACGGCCACGGCACACCGAGAATTTGCGCCAGCCTTTCATAACCGCCCAGGAGGCTGTCGCGTTCATCCTTGCCCTGCCGCAGGAACTGCTCGAGCGGTTCGTAGAAATTGACCGCTTCATCGACCTCGACATTACTGCCCTTGCGATAGGCGCCGAGGCGGATCATCTCCGCCATATTTTCATAAGCCGCGAGATAACGCCGCGCCCGGTTGACGACCTCGTTTTCCTTGTCGGTGTTGCAGCCCGGCATGGTGCGCGAAATACTGCGCAGGACATTGACGGCCGGGAAACGCCCGCGTTCGGCAATGGCACGATCCAGAACGATATGTCCGTCAAGAATGCCGCGCGCGGCGTCTGCTATCGGCTCGTTATGATCGTCGCCGTCAACAAGGACGGTGAATAGACCGGTGATGCTGCCTTTGCCCTGCTCGCCGGGCCCGGCGCGTTCCAGCAATTTCGGCAGTTCGGAAAATACGGTCGGCGGATAGCCCTTGGTGGTCGGCGGTTCGCCCGCCGCCAGTCCGATTTCGCGCTGCGCCATCGCGAAACGCGTGACGCTGTCCATCAGGCACAGAACTTTCTTGCCCTGATCGCGGAAAAATTCGGCCACGCCCAAAGTCAGATAGGCCGCCTGCCGCCGCATCAGGGGCGCTTCGTCGGAAGTCGCCACGATCACGACGCTGCGCGCCAGACCTTCGGGGCCGAGATCGTCGTGAATAAACTCCTGCACTTCGCGGCCGCGTTCGCCGATCAGGCCGATCACCGAAACATCGGCGGACGTATAGCGCGCCGCCATCGACATCAGAACCGACTTGCCGACGCCCGAGCCCGCGAACACGCCCATACGCTGCCCCTGGCACAAAGTCGTAAAGGCATTCATCGCCCGTATGCCGAGATCGAGCTTGCCGCCAACCCGTTGCCGCGTATGCGCAGGCGGCGGCGGGCTGCGCACGAGGCGCGGCAGATCGCCATGCGGTAACGCGCCTTTGCCGTCGATGGGCTCACCAAGCGCGTTGATGACGCGCCCGAGCCAGCCATTGGTGGGTGAAAAAGTCGGCTGCGAGTCGGCGATTTCGACCTTGCAGCCCAACCCAACGCCTTCCAGCGGCGCGAAAGGCAGCATCAGCCCCTTGCCGTCGCGGAAGCCCACGGTTTCGCAGAGCACGCGCCGGTCGCCGCGCGCAATGACATGGCAACGCCCGCCGACCGACAGATGGCTCTCGATTCCCGCGACTTCGATCAATAAACCCTGCACGCCGACCACGCGCCCGAAGATGCGGACAGGCGAAAGGGCGTCGATGCGGCTAGCAAGAGTAACGATGTCGTCATTCATAAGCGTTTTCATGTCCTACGATTCACGCCTTTCTCGCGCGAACCACAGGTTCCCGCGAAAAAGACGATCGCGGACATTCTGCCCTTTCCACCCTTGCATTTCCAGCCTGTTTCGCTCACTAATTCTTGAAATCAGAATCACGTGCCATGACTTCCACCCAAAAATTCAGCCACTACCTAACCGCGAAGCCGGAACGGCTGTTCTGGGCCTTTGCGCTGACTCATCTTGTGCTGTGGACGCTGGTCCCGTCGCTGGCCTGCCCCAACCTGCCGCTCGATGTGGTCGAAGGCTATGCGTGGGGCAAGGAATGGCTGCTCGGCACCCATAAACATCCGCCGATGCAGGCCTGGATTCTCGAAACCCTTTATACGCTTACCGGGCATGGCCGCTGGGCGCCTTATCTTGCTAGTCAGGTGGCGGTCGTCACGGCTTTCTGGGCGGTGTGGCAGACCGGGCGTCGCATCGCGGGGGAAACCGAAGGCCTGATCGGCGCCATGCTTCTGGAAGGCGTGATTTATTACAATTTCACTTCGCCGGAATTCAATCCCAACGTTCTGCAGCTGCCTTTCTGGGCGCTGGCGGGCTGGTCGTTCCATAAAGCGGTCAAGGACAACAAGATCGCCGACTGGTTCCTGCTCGGGCTGTGGGCCGCGGCGGGCATGTATACCAAATACAGCACGGCTTTGTTCCTTATGATGCTGGCGGCTTCGCTGTTCGCGCATCGCGACGGGCGCAAGCGGTTGACCAGCGTTGGGCCTTATCTTTCCGTCACCATCGCCATTCTCTTGTTCCTGCCGCATCTGTCGTGGCTGATAAACAATCATTTCCTGCCCATGCAATATGCGATGGGCCGGTTCGAACGTTACCCCGAACATTACACAGCCCTCATTACCACCAGCCTGATGGTGGCGGGACAGTTCCTTGCGCTGATCTTCATGATGCTGGCGATGGTGGCGCTTTATGACCGCCGCCGCGCGCCCAGCCGCAAACCCGCCGCGTCCTTTGACCGCATCTTCCTGAGTTTCGCAGCTTTCGGCCCCTTCGCCGCGACTTTTGTGCTGTCGCTGGTGTTCGGTTATCACATCCGCGATATGTGGGAAACGCCGTTCTGGAATTTCCTCGGCCTGTGGATCGTGGTGTTCCTGCGCCCTTCGCTGCAACCACAGGATTTGCGACGTTTCGCTCTGGCATGGGCTTTGGTGTTCGCAACCGGGCTGGTTCTGTTTCTGGCCAATGAAGTGCTCTCGCCCTTCGTAACCACCAAGCCCAAACGAACCATTTTCCCCGGCAAGCATCTGTCGCATCTCCTGACCGACACCTGGCATGATCGTTTCCATACGCCGCTGACTTATGTCGTCGGAGATACATGGCCGGCGGGCAATGTGGCCTGGTACTCGGGCGACCGCCCCCATGTTTATATCGACGGCAATGCCGAGATCAGCCCGTGGATCGACGCCGCCGATCTCAAAAGGTCCGGCGGGATTATCGTGTGGTGCATGCGGTGCGGCGGACAGCTGGTGCCAAACACCCTGACTCCCGAGCTGCAGAAGGAATTCCCGCAGGCGCAAATTCAGGAACCGCTGACGCTCGACCGCATAACCTATGCGCAAGTGCCGCCCGCCATCGTTGGCTGGGCGATCGTGCCGCCGCAGACAAACCCCTGATTCGCGCCCTATAATAAGTTGGCGGCAAAGCATTCTTTTGCTAGCGTTATGCGTCCAAAATTCAGGGATTATTATGGCTCTCCATATCAAGACTTTCAGCAACCAGTCGGGCGGCGGCAACGCTTTCTATAAGGCCGTCACGCATCCGCTGGCCGCACCGAAGGCGCGCGAGTTAATCAGCACTTTGCAAAAAGCCGGGCCGGTGGCGATTTACGATCCACTCGGCCAGCTTGACAGCTTCGCGGAATTTTTTCCCCTCGGCGGAGTCGAAGTCGCCGGTCTTTATGTGCAGGATGTCGAGCAGATCGGCCATGTCTGGCACAACCATACCGCGCAGCCGGTCACCAATCTGAAAAACTGCGAAACCAGGAATGTTTTCGTCGCCGCCTTTGACTCACCGCGCCTCACCGACCATATCCGCGCCTTGATCCCGCCGCAGGCCAAAACGCATAGCCTCGACAGTCTGCGCCTGCCCGATGCGATGCTGACCGACCGCCGCAATTACCTCGCCAATCTGAACTTCGCCACCAACTTCGCCTTTTTCCGCGAGCAAAACGGCCAGCACACCCGCGCCGTGACCGTGAATTACTGGAGCGCCTATGGGGCCGCCAGCCCGCGCATGTGGTGTTTTTTGATGGACGAGAAAGGCGAGAAACTCGCCGAATGGTTCGAGGATTTACCGGGCGCCAATGCCGTTATCACATTCGACAGCGCCGAGATCCGCCAGCGTTTCAAACTGCCGGAATTCACCGGCCAGCTTTTCATGCATGTGGTCGGGGCCGCCGGTCACGATATCGTCAAATACGCGCTCGATACCTATGGCGACGGCGCCGATGTCCTGTCCTGCACGCACGATGCCAATGCCTGGCCCGCCGATCAATATGCCGGTCTGCCCGCGCCCAGCGACGATGAATCCGTGGTGCTGTGGCTGCAAAACAGCCATCCGCGCGAAATCCCAGCCGGGGAAATCGCCCTCAATCTGATGGGCAGCGACAAGATTGTTCCTTTCACGAAAACTATTGCGCCTTACGGCAGTTATAAACTCGATGTCGCGGAATTGTTGCCTGCGGCGCGCTGGCCGCAACAGATCGAGATTCAGGCCGCCAAGAATTTTGTGCGCCCGCGCTATGAAATCGCCACCAAAAGCAACGGCCATATGCGCATCGCCCATCCCAATGTCGAACGCAACGACCTGAAAACAGATCCCAAACTGGCGGAACTCGGGACATTGCTGGGCAAGCTGTTCATTCTGCCCGCGCCCATTCTGCCGACCGACCGTTTCACCTCGATTGTTCTGCCCACACCGATGGCGACCGGGCAGATGCATCTGCCGCTCAAGGCTCTGGCCTATGACGCGCGCGGCAAACTAGTCAAGGAACATAAATTCGGCAATCTGAAACGCAGCGACTCTGTTGCGCTCGACGTCAATGAAATGCTGAGCGGCGTTAAACTCGAAAGCGGCTATGGCCATATTGAACTGGTCTATGATTTTGAATCGGGGCGTGAGGCCGATGGCTGGATGCATGCTTTGTTCCGCTATCACGACCGCACATCGGGCCACGCCGCCGAAACCAGCTTTGGCGCACATGTGTTCAATACCGTCCTGACTTACAAGAACGAGCCGCAAAGTTACGCCGGGCGCGCACCGGGCCTTTCCACGCGTTTGTTCCTGCGCATGGGGGCGGCGCCTTACGACACGCGCTGTCATTTGATTTACCCGGCTTCGACCCCGTGGAATTCGACTTCTGACACCGCCCTCATCCTCAATTCGGGCGACGGTAAGGAAATCGCCAAAAAGAGCGTGCGTATCGCCTGCGGCGGGTCTCTCCTCTGGCGCGTCAGCGATATGTTCAGCGCCGAGCAGATCAAGGCGGCCGGCGCGACCCCTTACGTCGTCGTACGCGACACTACCTGCCGCCTGTTCGGCTATCACGGCCTTATCAGCGGCGATAGTGCTTTCAGCCTCGACCATATGTTCGGATTCTGAAGCATTCACCGCAGCTCGTCATCCCGGCGCAAGCCGGGATCCAGTACGACAAGCGCCATAAGTACAGGCTTGCGGGTACTTCGGGACTGGATCCCGGCTTGCGCCGGGATGACGACTCGGGGGGACACGGCGGCTCTCTCAACGGCAAAAGAAAAAGGGCGGGGGCTTTCGCCCCCGCCCAGTTCCCCGCACCAAGGTTAGATCTTCTTCAGCTTGATGATGGTCAGGCTGATCAGCACGCTGAGCAACACAACGTGGCAGAACACGACCAGCAGCATGACCTTGCCGATGCCCATAAGGTTGAGCAAGGTAAGGATCGGCAGGCCGATGGCAAAGGTGCCTACGGTCAGGCCGGTCTTGATGCCACCGCCGATATCCTTGACGCCCGTGGTCTTGATCATGGTGTCAAAGATATGCGTCAGGCCATAGCTGCTTAACACAAGCAGCAACAACGACAGCACATCGGTTTTCAGGAAATCCATACCGTGCCCGCCGACGCTGACGACGTCGCCGAACAGATGCGTGCCGTACCAGAAGTAACCAATGACCACCTGTAGGATCGTTACGACTAGAACGGTGAAAATATTTGTCTTGCCCATAATGTTTCCTCCCCATGTAGCGCAATGAAAGTTCATTGCAGGCAAAGGGTACGGGTTTATGGTTTAAATCGGCTTAGGATTGGGGCCGAAATCGCGTTGTGCAATGCATCATTCGTCATTGCGGCGCAATAACTTTCGCGCTGTCTCGCAAGTGCGAAAGGATCGCGTTATCTTCTTTCTTCAAAGAAGTTTTTCAGCAACGAAGCTGCGCGCTGTTCTTCGACGCCGCCGACGATTTCCGGCGCATGGTGGCAAGTGGGTTGTGTGAAAAAGCGCGGGCCATGTTCGACAGCGCCGCCTTTGAGATCATAAGCGGCAAAAGTCACCCGTCGCAAACGCGCGAAACTGATCGCCGCCGCGCACATGGCGCAGGGTTCCAGCGTCACATAGAGATCGCATTCGCCGAGGCGCGCGGAACCGGCCTTTTTTGCCGCCGCGCGGATGACCAGCATTTCGGCGTGGGCGGTCGGATCATGCGCCGCTTCGGTCTCGTTACCGGCCTGCGCCAGCACCTCGCCCGACGCCGAAACCAGGACGGCGCCGACCGGAACTTCGCCGCGTTTAGCGGCTTTTTCGGCCTCTTGAAAGGCTATTTCCATAAAATTAGGCATGATTTCACTCTGTTTCTTCTCTATGGTGCCGGTTATGGACAAAAAACTCAACAAGCCAAAAACGGCCTCGACCTTCGAAGGCGAACGCATTGCCAAGCGCCTGGCGCGGGCGGGCGTGTGCTCGCGCCCCGACGCCGAACGCATGATCGAGGAAGGCCGCGTTTCGGTCGATGGCAAAGTGATTAAATCCCCCGCGCTCAACGTCACCGACGATAACGTGATCTGGGTCGATGGCGCGCCCATCGAAGACGCCGAAGAAACCCGCGTCTGGCGTTACCACAAACCGGCAGGCACGATTACGACCGCGCGCGACCCGCAGGGACGCCCCACCGTGTTCGAAAAAATGCCGCCCGAAATGCCGCGCGTCGTCAGCATCGGCCGTCTCGATTTCAATACCGAAGGGTTGCTGCTGCTCACCAATGACGGCGAGCTGGCGCGGCATCTCGAACTGCCCGCCAATGGCTGGCTACGCCATTACCGTGTCCGTGTTTACGGCGATATCAATCCCAAAGCCCTCGCGGCCCTCGCCAATGGAGTGACAATCTCCGGCATCAAATATGAACCGATGAAAGTCGAAATCGAAAAAGAGAAAGAAAGCGGCAGCAATGTCTGGCTGTCGGTCACGATCCGCGAAGGCAAAAACCGCGAAGTCCGCAAAATCATGGAACATCTGGGATTACAGGTCACGCGCCTGATCCGCGTTGCCTTTGGCCCGTTTCAGCTCGGCAAACTCGCGCGCGGCGGCATCGAAGAAGTGCCGCGCGGGCCGTTACGCGACAGCGTCGGCAGTTTCTTCGACAACCGGAAAAAGAAGAAAAATAATTAAGGCCGCGCCTGCTTCTGCGGCAACGCGATTTCATCCACGGGCCGCGCGGGATCGATGACGACTTTCCGGCCCGAGACCGTCAGGCAATTTTTTGCCGCCGCCCATAATTTCCTCGCGCCGGCAAAAACTTCTTCATCCGTAACCACACCCGCCGCGGGGCCGTCGCTTTCGAATGTGACGCCAGCGATAACAACCGTCCCGACACGTTTGATGTCCCCGTAATGTTCCTTGGCCTGAATGCCGCTGACGATATGTTCTTCGCCGCGTCGCAGCAGAAAACCCAGCGTGATTTTACGGACATATTCCGAGGAACGGCTCTCATCGCCGAAAACCACATTGCCGAAGCCGGAATTTCGAAACGTGTTGTCGTGCCCCAGCCCCAGCAGATAGCCGCGTGGCAATTGGGTAATAATCAGATGCGTGTAATTCATCGCCATGGCAATGTCCGCCTTCTTAAAATGCCCTTCCTTCCTAACCCAGGCCGCCCGAAAGTAAAACTTGATTTTCGCGGTCAGGCAGGCCTTAACATTGGCTTTTATAGCAAAAGGTTAACGCATGCGTATCGTCGGCGGCACATTATCGGGCAGAAAAATCGAACCACCGTTGAGCGAAGTCACGCGCCCGATGATGGATCGCGTGCGCGAAGCCTTGTTCAATATCCTCGCCCACCGCGACTGGGGCAAGGGCATCGGCGAATTGTTCGAGGGCGAGCCCCATGTGCTGGATGCGTTCTGCGGCACCGGCGCGCTGGCTTTCGAAGCGCTCTCATGGGGTGCGAAACACGCGACCTTGTTCGACAAGGACGCCAGCGCCCTGAAAATCGCGCGGCACAATGCCGCCACGCTCGATGCCGCCAGCCAATGCGATATCCTTCCCGCCGATGCCACCAACCCGCCGCAGGCCCCCGTGCCGTGCCAGCTTGTGTTCCTCGCCCCGCCCTATCGTAAAGAACTTATTCCGCCGACTTTCGCGGCGCTCGACAAAGCCGGATGGATAGCCAAACACGCGGTCATCGTCTGCGAAACCGCCAAAACGGAAAAACTGGAACCGTTACCGGGATGCGAGTTGGTCGTGGCGCGCAGCTATGGCGAACCCATGCTGCATTTTTTCAAGCGCTAAGCCCACAGCCAGCCTTTTGCGCCACTCAGCAGCCCCAAGAGCGTCATTCCCGCGCAGGCGGGATCCAGGGCCGTAAGAACAAACGGGTGCCCTGTCTGGCTCTGGATTCCCGCCTGCGCGGGAATGACGCGGCACCCGCAGTCCTTAAGCAGCAGAGGTTATTTCTTCTTGAGCCGGTCAATAATAGCGCGATAACCCTGATAATTCTCGGTCTGCAAAAACCGCGCAACACGCCCGACGGTGGTGACGCTGACGCCGGTCTGGGCGTGGATTTCGCGGTACGACAATTTGCCATCGTCAAGCAAACGCGCGACCAGCCACCGTTCCGATAAATCGGCAATCTCCTGCGGCGTGCAGATGTCATGCAAAAAGCGGCGGCATTCATCGGCATTTTCCAGCGCGAGAAACGCCTCGATCAAATCTTTCTCGGCCTTGGCATTGACGGGTTTACTCATGTTCTCTCCATTGCTTTTCAAGAACCGTGAAGCATGCCTAGAAGCGTAAACGCCCCGCCAGCTAAAATGCCGCCCCAAAACTGCCAATATTTTTTAATATGCAGCTTAAATTTGTCCCAGCAGATGCGGGGCCTCGGATAAATCAACGCGAAGCTAGCTACTTTTGAGTTTGGATCAGACTCATACCAATAACCACCCCACCATTTCTTTATATGCTTTACCGCATTAAACATGGCTACTCCCACTCAATAGTTCCGGGCGGTTTACTCGTTACATCATAAGTCACGCGATTAATCCCGCGCACTTCATTAATCAGCCGCGTTGCGGCGCGCGCCAGAAACGCATGTTCGAAAGGATAGGCTTCGGCGGTCATGCCGTCCACCGATGTCACCGCGCGCAGGCCCAGCACGTAATCGTAGGAACGTCCATCGCCCATCACGCCGACCGTGCGCACCGGCAACAGCACCGCAAACGCCTGCCAGATTTCGTCATACAAACCAGCCTTGCGAATTTCATCGAGATAAACCGTATCGGCCTTGCGCAAAATCGCCAGCTTCTCTTCGGTAATATCGCCCAGCACGCGAATAGCCAAACCCGGCCCGGGGAAAGGATGCCTCCCAACAAACGCCGCAGGCAATCCTAACTCGCGACCCAGCACACGCACTTCGTCCTTGAACAATTCGCGCAACGGCTCGACCAGTTTCAGCTTCATGCGTTCGGGCAAGCCGCCGACATTGTGATGCGACTTGATCGTAACGCTCGGCCCGCCGGTAAAGGAAACGCTCTCGATAACGTCGGGATACAATGTCCCCTGCGCCAGATGCGTCACATCCCTGATCTTGGTCGCCTCAGCATCGAACACCTCGATGAATAATTTGCCGATAGTCTTGCGCTTCTGTTCCGGATCGCTGACACCCGCCAGCGCATCGAGAAATTTCTTCCCTGCATCGACGGCCACCAGAGGGATATTATAGTGCTGGCGGAACAGATCGACTACCTGCCTGCCCTCGCCCTCGCGCATCAAACCGGTATCGACGAAGATGCAGGTCAGTTGATCGCCAATCGCTTCGTGAATCAGCACGGCAGCCACGGCACTATCGAGGCCGCCCGACAAACCGCAAATGACCTTGCCCTTGCCGACCTGCGCGCGAATACGCTCAATCTCGCTGGCCCGGAAATGCTTCATGCTCCAGTCATTGCCGCAGCCGCATATTTTATGCACAAAGTTGCCCAGCAGCTTCGCACCGTCCAATGTATGCACGACTTCCGGATGGAACATCGTCGTATAAATTTTGCGCTTCTCATCCGACGCAATCGCGAATGGTGCGCCCTCGCTCGTCGCCGCCACGTCAAAACCCGCAGGCAACGCGGTCACCCGGTCGCCGTGGCTCATCCAGACCTGCGGCTTGCTATCCTTGTTCCAAACGCCGTCGAATAAAGCACTCGGTCGTTTAATCTCGATGACGGCCTTGCCGAATTCGCGGGCGTGGCCGCCTTCGACCTTGCCGCCCAACTGCATGCAAGTGGTTTGCTGCCCATAACAGATCGCCAGAACCGGCACGCCCAGTTCAAACACGGCCCCCGGAGCACGCGGGCTGCCTTCATCCAAAGTCGAGCAAGGCCCGCCCGAAAGAATAATCCCCTTGGGATTGTAATCGCGCACCTGCGCATCCGTGCGGTTATAAGGCTGGATCTCGCAATAAACCCCGGCCTCCCTCACCCGGCGGGCGATAAGCTGCGTAACCTGAGAACCGAAATCGAGAATAAGGATTTTGTCCATTAAGGCATCCTGTATTGACAGAGCGAAATCACGCCGTAGCCCTTGCGAAGGCGGATGGTGCGGGCAGCCGGAATCGAACCGGCACGTCCTTGCGGACTCAGGATTTTAAGTCCTGTACGTCTACCAGTTCCGTCATGCCCGCAGACCATGGCGAAAACTATCAGACCGCAGGGTTAAAGCCAATGCCGCAATGCGCCAGCCCCTTGAAATGCCGGTAAAACCGGGAAAAATCGCCTGTTGCGCTTCGCCGTGCCGCCCTTTATACATACCGGCGATTCCCTGATAGCTCAGTGGTAGAGCAGGTGACTGTTAATCACCGGGTCGGCGGTTCGAGCCCGTCTCAGGGAGCCATTTTTCCATCAAAGCCATTATCGAAGCCCCTCATTTAGGGGAAGAGGCGTAAAATGCAAGACAAGCGCACGCCACCCCTCCCGACGCCCCTGTTTGAAGTCACCGAGACCGGCAGCGAATGGATCATCCCCCTCGCCGGCAACCAATCGACGATGACGATAACCAAGGCCGTCAAAGACGAGATTGGGAGACCTTACCGCCCGGGTTCCGGCCGCCTGACAATACATCCACCCCACCATGGCATCGATGTGGTTGCCTTTGGGCATTGGGAACTTTCAACGCGCCCTGTTTTAAACGACCGCGAAAAACAGGCTGGATGGGTACTAGTAGTGACGGTCGAAAATCCCTACGACCATACGCGCCACAGCATGGATTTCGGGTATCAACCCCG
>JARLJC010000308.1 GCA_031291435.1 Alphaproteobacteria bacterium
CCGCACCCGACGCCGCCGCCGCGAAACTCTGCGTCGTCCCAGCGCTGCTGCACGTATTCGCATCGATCGACGCGCATCGCGCCGCCTGCTCGACGGAATAGTTCAGCGCGTTCTGAATCCACATCGCACGGCCGAACTCGACGGTGCCCATGAGCAACATAATCAACGGCCCTAGAACGAAGCCGAATTCGATCGCGGTGCTGCCGCGCCGGCAGGCCGCGATACCAAACCATCGTACTACCCGCGCGGCCTTCATTGGATCCGCACCGTCGATTGCGCCGCGAGCGCTACCGAACTTCCGAGCACCGGGTACTTGACGAGCGGCGTATAAGTCGCCTGCGCCGTGACCGTAATATAAGTGCCCGGCTGCTTGCCGCTCGCGCAGGCGGTGCCGCAAGGGCCTACGACGACCGTAGTACCGTTCGGGCAGCCGCAGCTTTGAGCCGAATTCGCAGTCACCGTCAGATAGGTGCTGGCGCCCGTCACCGCAGCTTGGACCTGCGTGGTGACCAGAGGCCCTTTGCCAATGTTCAGCAACGCATATTGCGCGCCGGCCTGGGCGGCGTTCTGCAGTTCCATCTGCGCGTAGAGGCCCATGCCCAGATCGGCGATCGGCACCGGGATCGCGATCAGCACCGGCGCCAAGAGCGCAAATTCGACCGCGGACACGCCGCGCCCATCGCGGAGCATGCCTATCGACCGGGCCGCTTTGAGCCACGATTTTGCGAAAACGAGAGGGGCACGAAATCTTGTGCGGGTCATTTGCAATGCAATAAATACCGCGGGACAGTATTACCGCAATATACTAGTCCGGCTAAGATTTTCTAAACGAACAATCCCCTTTTCATAGAATTTTATCAGCATTTGCTGTGAGACAATCAAACAAAATAACTGGGCCGAATTGTGTTATTTAACCCTACTGTTCCGTGCGGCAACTTCGATTTCTAAAATTAACACAAATCTCGTGACGTATTGTAGTTTAAGTCCGTTTACCTTTCAGCCTTCGTTAAGCCTTCCTGGTGAA
>JARLJC010000309.1 GCA_031291435.1 Alphaproteobacteria bacterium
ATCGGCAGCAGCGGCGACTCCGCCAAGATCGGCAGCAGCGGCGACTCCGCCCAGATCGGCAGCAGCGGCGACTCCGCCAAGATCGGCAGCAGCGGCGACTCCGCCCAGATCGGCAGCAGCGGCGACTCCGCCAAGATTGAATCCGAAGGAAATGGCGCTGTTGTCGCATCCGCAGGCGTAGCCACGCGTGTCAAAGCCAAGGCTGGCGCGTGGATTTCGCTCGCAGAATTCAAAGATGGCAAGTGCATCGGATTTGGAACTGGGTGCGTCGGCGTCGATGGCATTCCTGCCGGTACCTGGCTGATCGCCAAGGGCGGCAAACTCATTGCGGAGGAATAATCAATGCTCACGCCCCCACCTCTCCGCCGCAACATCCCCGCCGACATGGAGCGCGTCGCGTTTCATCTGGTGTGCGCGGGGTTTTTCATCTCTGTGATTTTCGTCGCTCTTTTTGGACAGAACCCATGACCCGCAATCCCTGGGACGGAACAACCCTTTTCGCTTTGTCCTGCGCTTGCGTGGCGACTCTGAAAATACGGCGCGGCGAGATCGCGCAGGCGCAGGAAATCGCCGACGAATTGAAGCAGACGCCCAACATTTTGGGAACATGGTTTGCGGCTCAGATTATCGAGGATGCGATCGCTGCGAAGGCCGTGACTGCGGAAAGGATTGCGGCATGATGACCGCCCTTCGCCAGCTATTCAGCCGCCCCGCCGCGCCAGACCCGCAAGCCGAAATCACGCGGCTTCAAGCCGAGATAGCCACGCTCTTCGAAGAGTGGAGGGCCGCATGCAAGCACCATCGGCCAAGGGCGAAGATCATGGCGAGGCTGCAAGAAAAACGCCACGCGATGATGAAGTTGCAGAGGGGATTTTGACGATGACGATTCACAACGATTGGACCTTTTGGCAGAATGCCATTGCAGGCGCAAAGCCTGAGACGACGCCCGGAACCCCGCATCAGGGATATTTCCGCAACCGCTATTACGAGCCAGCCGGCGACGGCAAGAAGCGCGTCGTGCGCTATGAGGCCGTGGCGATCTGGTTCGACCCGGCGGAAGGCTGGCAATGCGCCCGCTCCAAATTCGGTTCCGGCGCCGGGATGACGGTTGACCAGATCGACGAGCTGTTTGCGTCGTGCTGCCGCAACCCGGTCAGTTATGAGGTCTATCAGGAATTTTCCAAGACCGGAAAATGGCCGGATGAAATACACGCGGCGCTGGAAGTGGCTGTCGCTCAAATCGACGCCAACATGAATGCGCGCGATGACGCCGCAGCGCAGGCCGATGACAAGCCGGC
>JARLJC010000310.1 GCA_031291435.1 Alphaproteobacteria bacterium
TGCGGGCCGGGGGCTGGCGCGCCGCCGACATCCGCCCGCTGGTGCGGTTGAATGTTTCGGTGGTGGCGCGCGACGGCACAAGAATGGAAGTCGGCAGCGTGGGCGGCGGCGGCCGTGATGAATATGCGCGCTGGTTCGAACTTGCCGAGTGGCAGAAAATCGCCGACGAAGCCTTGCGCAAGGCGCTGGTCAATCTCGAAGCCGTCGATGCGCCCGCGGGCGAGATGACGGTGGTGCTGGGGCCGGGCTGGCCCGCCGTCCTGCTGCACGAAGCGATCGGCCACGGCCTTGAAGGCGATTTCAACCGCAAGGGCACGTCGGCCTTTTCCGAACTGATGGGCCAGCAGATCGCGGCCAAGGGCGTGACGATTGTCGATGATGGCACGCTTGACCAAAGGCGCGGCTCGCTGACCATCGACGATGAAGGCACGCCGACCCAATGCAATACGCTGATCGAAGACGGTAAGCTGGTCGGTTATATGCAGGACAGGCTTAATGCGCGGCTGATGGGCGTACGGCCCACGGGTAACGGTCGGCGCGAAAGTTTTTCCAGCCAGCCATATCCGCGCATGACCAACACGATCATGCGCCCCGGGTCGCTGACCAAAGATGAAATCATCGCCTCGGTGAAAAAGGGCATCTATGCGCCCGATTTCGGCGGCGGCCAGGTCGATATCACTTCCGGCAAATTCGTCTTTTCGGCCAGCGAAGCCTATGAAATCGAAAACGGCAAAATCGGGCGGCCCATCAAAGGCGCATCTCTGGTCGGCACCGGGTTCGAGGCGCTCAAACATATCAGCATGATCGGCAACGATACGATGCTCGATGGCGGCATCGGCACCTGCGGCAAGAACGGGCAGAGCATTCCCTGCGGCGTCGGCCAGCCGACCATGCGCATCGAGAACATGACGGTAGGTGGTAAGGGACAGTAGATCCGTCATCCCGGCGCAAGCCGGGATCCAGTACTGCAAGTACCATAAGTACTGTCTTGCGGGTGCTTCGGGACTGGATCCCGGCTTGCGCCGGGATGACGATAACGGATGGGGCGGTTTAAATGGCGAAGAAAAGTACGAACTCATACGACGTGATCGTTATCGGTGCGGGCCCGGCGGGGTTGAGCTTTGCGCGCGATCTTGCCGATACCGGCCTGCGGATTTGCATTCTGGAGAAACAGCCGGCTTCGGTGCTGGCAGCACCTCCGCTCGACGGGCGCGATATCGCCTTGACGCACGACTCGATGGCGCTGATGCGCGAACTCGGTATGTGGGAACATCTGCCCAAGGACGAGATTTCGCCGATCCGCGCCGCGCGGGTGTTCAGCAGCGAGTCGTCGTACTTCCTCGGTTTCGACAGCGCGCATACCGGCAAAAAGGCGCTCGGCTGTCTGGTGCCCAACAACCAGATCCGCCGCGCTTCGTATCTCGCCGTAAAAAAATGGCGCAATGTGACGATCCGCGACAAGACCGAAGTCAAAAAAGTTTCGACCGACGAAGCGCGCGGCACGGTTGCCTTGTCCTCCGGCGAAGTCTTGACCGCGCCTCTGATCGTCGCCGCCGACAGCCGTTTTTCCGCCAGCCGCGCCCAGATGGGCGTGCCGGTCACCACCAAGGATTTCGGGCGCTGGGCTATTGTCTGCCGCATGACGCATGAAAAGGCGCATGGCGAAATCGCGCAGGAATGTTTCTTCGATGCCTGGACGCTGGCGATTTTGCCGCTGCAGAATATGGTCATCACGCCGGTGCAGGAAAATCGCCAGTCGTCGATCGTCATCACTTTGCCGACAAGCGAGGCCGAGGCGGTCATGAAAATGCCGCTCGACGCCTTCAACAAGCGCATCGAGCAAAGTCTCGGCGACCGGCTCGGCAAAATGCGGCTGATTGGCGAACGCTACAGCTATCCGCTGGTCGCCGTGTATGCCAGTACCTTTGCCGCGCAGCGTTATGCCCTGATAGGCGATGCCGCCGTGGGTATGCACCCGGTTACGGCGCATGGTTATAATCTGGGTCTCGCCGGGGCGCATCGTCTGGCGACGGAAATCCGCAAGGCGCTGTCGCTCGGCATCGATATCGGCGATTCAACGGTGCTCGACGCCTATGCCCGCGATCATCGCCGCGCCAGCGCGTTCCTTTATTACGGCACCAATGCTTTGGTGAATGTCTATACCGATAACCGCCCGGCGGTGCTGGCGCTGCGCGCGCTGGGCCTGCGGATTGCCGACAAGCTGCCGCCCTTCAAGAAATATGTGACGAAGCAGCTGACCGGCAAAGCGGCTTAAAGACAACATTGCCGATAGAGTCGTCGCCCCCCCCCCCCCCCCGGGGGCCCCCCCCCGCAAAAACGCCCCCCCCAAAAAAAAACCCAAAAACACCCCCCCCCCCCCCCCCACCCCA
>JARLJC010000311.1 GCA_031291435.1 Alphaproteobacteria bacterium
GCTGCAAGCTGATGCAGCGCCTGCTGATGGGCAAGGTGCCGCTGGCCGACGCCATCGACATCATCGTCGAGAGCGTTTACGAGCCTTCCTGCCGCCTCTACTGGGTCGAGAGTAAAAGCCGCATCATGGCGGGCGTCGAGCCTTCGCGCGCTCTGTCGCGCTGGCCGCTGACTAAAGGCGAGCGCGACCAGATCATGACCATCCAGTCTGTCGATCAATTGGCAGAAGTGTACGAGGCGGTTGCCGAAGAGCGCGGACTCATGTCAAAGTCGGACCAGCGGCGGCTTGCCATTCTCGGCATCGTGACGATGATGGCGCTGGCCGGCGCCACGGTCTTGACCATGATCTATCTGCTTACGGTACAGAATCAAAGCTTCCTCGACAGCCTTAAGGGACTGCGTTCGTGATGAAAATCGGCGACCCCATGAAAAAGCTCGGCCTCGGCAAGGCGCTTGGCGCGCTCGACAGGATCGGCAGCGACGGCGGGCGCTCGAGCGCGGCGGCGTCGAGCGGCGGCGCGTCGATTTCGGAATCGTCGAATTCGATGATGCGGGCGCTGATGGGGTCGGTCGGCGTGATCGGCGATTTTTATTTTCCTGCCGACGTCATCGGCGGCACCTGTCCGCGCATCGCGGGCGACGAAGAGGAAATTGTGTGGAACGCCGCCGCCGAGGCCTGCGATACCGAGCGCGTGCATGTGGTGTGGCAGTCCTTCGAGAGCCGCATCTGGTATCTGGCGGTGCGGTCGCAGGAACTGGCCTCGCAGGCCAATTCCTGGTGCCCGTTCGCGTCGCTGCTGCCCGCCATGAAGGACGCAGCCATGCCGCCGGTCTGTTACACTTATTTCGGCGAGGAAGTCGCCGCCATGATGATCGTGACCACGGACGGGCTGCAGATTTTCCGCGGCACCAGCCCGATCGTGCGCGCCAAGGCCGAACGTACGGCGCGCGAATTGGGCAACGCCCCCATCATCAATCTCGACAGCGACCGCATCGAGGCTTTGACGCCGACACCGTGGTATTCGCTGTCTCTCTTCGAAAGCCGCGCGCGGCGCATTCTGGCCACGCTGTCGGTGCTGATGGCGCTGTTTGTCACCGGCTTCTCGTTTCTGGTTTATCTGACCGCCAGTATGTCGCTGGTCGCATCGCAGCATAATCTGGCGGAGGCGCTGAGCCAGACGCAGGACAAATCGATGGCGCTGATGGCCGAGGTGGAAAAGACGCGTTCCAGCCCGATGCGCGATCAGATCGGCGAGTTCCTCCGGATCAATGACGGGTTGCTGGCGCTCAACGGCTTCCTCAATGTTTACGAAATCAAGGACGGCAGCAAGGCGCGCTGGCGCGCCACCGTGCCGCCGAGCGCCACCGCCGACCGTATTCAGGCGCTGGGCGGCATGACGCTCGAAACCGATGATCAGGGTAATGTCGCCATCGGCAACATGATCGAGAAGCAGTTTGAGCTGAAGCAGAAGGAGAAGAGGTAATGGCCTCGGATCTTAAATTGATGTTTAAGGCTTTCGCGCCGCGCATCATGGTGCAGGCGCTGACTTTGCTCGACAAATCGACCGCCATCGTCATCGGCGTTTCGTGGATGGCGGCGATCGTCATCCTTATCCTTGCCGTGATCTCGGTGCATAACGCTACCGCCGCCAAGAAAGAGGCGGCCGAGGCCGTGGTGGCCGAGCCGGTCCTGCCGGTGGCGGTGCGCAGCACCATTTCCGTCCCCGAGGCGCAGGATCTGGTCGCTCGCCTGCATTTGCAGTTCCCCGACATCAAGATCGATCTCGATCGCGGCGAATCGATTTCCCTGAGTTCCAACGAAGGAGCCAAGTTCCATCAATGGCTGGCGGCGGTGAGCTATATCGACGCGATGGAGCCCCAGTATCATTGGGCGATCCGCGATTTATGCGTGGGCCATTGCGAACGCATGCTGATGTTCGCCGCGCTCACCGGCGAGAAGATCGAATACCGGCCGCCGCCGCCCAAAAATTAAAGTCACGGTATGCGGTAGAAGATGCAGGTTTGCCTAACTTTTCTTGACTTTTTACATGGGAAAAGGTTTTATCTAGGGAATCAGTCTGTTACCGGTTTTCTGTGTCCTCCACCGCTCGATTTGTTTCCTGGCGTCTTCCTCCGTGCGAGGGAATGCCACGACCCGCAGATGCAAGTTAATCCCTTTCAGGAGATCAATATGATGGCGAAAAATACGGATGTAGTGCGTCTGAGCCCGAGTGCAGGCATTGCCATCGGCCCCATCCTTTTCATCATCGCCATTCTCGCCATCCTTGCCGCCGCGATTGCAGCCGGCAGCGGCAGCTTCACGGCGGGTACGACCACGGAAAGCAACCGTACCAAGTCGTCGGCGCTCATCCAGATCGGTGAAAATCTCAAGATCGGTATGGATCGCATTACCCTCGAAGGCGGCCTTGCGCCGACCTCAGTCGATACCAACGGCCTTAACACATCGGCCGCGAACGCCTTATTCTCGCCCATTGGCGGCGGCATCGCGGCGCCTTCGGTCAGCATGGCGAACGACCCTACGACCGACAAATGGTATTATGTTCAGGGGCCGGTCAATGGTCTCGGCACAGGCGCCAATAACACCATTGCGGTGCTGAAGGTTACGGGGGGCGTCTGCTCGGAAATCAACAACCGCGTGACCGGGACGGCTCTTCTTCCGACCGGTGCGGCGCTGGGCGATTTCACCACCAATGTCAGTTCGGGCGGCGGCACCAGCTGGCCGGTCAATCTGGTCGGCTCCAATGTCGGTTGTGTGAATAACACCACCAATGCTGCCGCTGGTTACTGGTTCTATCAGGTACTGGCGGTCCAGTGATTTCGGGTAATGTCAGAGCTGGGGATGCTCAGTCCACGGGCAGGGGAGGCGTCCGTGCGTGCCTGAAGGGAAGTCAGGGCATTGCCATAGGCCCCATTCTTTTTATCATCGCCATTCTGGCCATTCTGGCTGCCGCCATTGCGGCGGGCAGCGGCAGTTTTACCGCCGGAACGACTACCGAAAGCGACCGCACCAAATCGTCGGCCCTCATTCAGATCGGCGAAAATTTGAAACTGGGCATGGATCGTGTCGTCAACGAACAATCGATTATCCCGGCGCAGGTGGATATCAACAGCCTCAATCTGAGCGCGACCAATTCGCTGTTCTCGCCCAATGGCGGGGCGATTACGGCGCCTTCGACCTCGATGGCCAATGCGCCCGGATCCGATCAATGGTATTATGTGCGCGGCCCCATTAATGGTCTCGGCACCAGCGCCGACGAGACTTTTGCCGTTATCAGGGTTTCAAACGGCGTCTGTTCCGAAGTTAATAACCGGGCGACAGGCACCGCCGCCGTGCCGACTGCCATTGAGTTGGGCGATTTTACCTCGGGCGTCACGACATCGGGGCAGACCATCGATAACTGGCCGTACCCGACGCGCACGGTCGGGTGCGTCAATAATCTCGATAACAATTCGACCGGAACTTATTTCTATCAGGTATTGGCGATACAGTGAGAGAGGAAGGTCGAGAAGAAAGTCGAGAAGAAAGACGGGGCTGGAGGGTAACCGGCAAAATTATCCTTTCCTGTTACCCTCTGGCCCCGTCTTTCTTCTCGCTCTTCTATCCCTCTCTCCACTTCTTCAGCCACGCGTCGAACTCCGAAGCGGGCATCGGGCGGCCCATAAAGAAACCCTGGCCGAAATCGCAGCCTT
Source organism: Alphaproteobacteria bacterium (assembly GCA_031291435.1). Classification (GTDB taxonomy): domain Bacteria; phylum Pseudomonadota; class Alphaproteobacteria; order UBA9219; family UBA9219; genus CAIXLI01. Next base: position 3,711 of record JARLJC010000311.1, read on the forward strand.
TATCGCGCAGCATTTCCCACACGCGCTGATCTTCCACGCCTTCGGCGATGACCTTGAGCCCGAGATTGTGGCCGAGATCGATGATCGAATTAACGATCACGGCGCAATCCTTGTTGCGCGCCATATCGATGACGAAGCTTTTGTCGATTTTCATCTCGCTGAAAGGCATGCGCTGCAATTCGCGCAAACTCGAATGGCCGGTGCCGAAATCGTCGATTGAGACACCGATATTGCGCAGGCGCATGCGCAACAGTACATCCATGGTGCGGGTGACGTCGCGCATGGCCTCGGTCTCCGTGACTTCGAGGATAAGGCCGTCGGGCGGCACGCTGGCCTGCTTGCAGAGTTCCGCGATTTTATCGGGCAAAGCGAGATCGAGCAGGGTCGATGCGGTGACGTTCATGGCGAGCGTCATTTTCTCGCCCGCGCCATGCCAGACCGCCGCCTGCCGCACCGAAGTTTTGATGACGAAATCGGTGAGGGCCTGCATCAGCCCTTCGTTGGTAACCTGCTCAAGAAACTCGTCGGGCATGATGATGCCACGGTCGGGATGGTTCCAGCGCGCCAGCGCCTCGACACCCTTGACGCGGCGGGTGGCGATTTCGATGACCGGCTGGTAATAGAGCGTGAACTGGCCCGAGGAGATGGCATGGGCGTGATCGACGGCGACGGCTTTCTTGCCGTCCTGCACCACGCTGTCGAAGAAGCCGTTGAGCGTCTGGATGCTGAGCGGTTTTTCAAGTGCCGCCACGACATCGAGGCCGTGCGCGCTGCCGAGGCGGCGGGCGCTGTTGAGCACCCGGGCGTCGCTGCCGCTGATGAGGCACAATTTGGCATGCTTGGCTTTGTCCGAAAGCAGGCGCAGGAGTTCGACGCCGTCGATGCCGGGCATCATCAGATCCATCATGATGATATCGGGCGTGAAGTCGCCGAGGACGGCTTGCACGGTTTCGGCGTTGCTGACGGTGCGCGCCTCCAGCCCACGCCGCTCGCCGATTTCGGCGATCAGGTCGCAGATATCTTCTTCATCATCGATGATCAGCAAACGCATGGTCAGGTACCGGTCTTTGCCGCGTTTTTAAGCAACTCGCTCAGGGCGCGGTGTATATCCTTGAGGCGATAGGGTTTTTCGACGACGGGAACGCTATGCTGGCTGAGGAATTCATGGACATGGGTGGAAAGCGTATCCCCCGTCACATAGATAATCCTGTTCAGATAAGATGGCAACTCGCGCTGCAGGGCCTCATACAACGCTGGGCCATCCATCACCGGCATGCGCAGGTCGCTGATGATGGCGTCGAATTTGCGTTTGCGCAGCTTGTCGAGGGCGATGGCGCCGTTGGCGGCAATGTCGATTTCATGGCCGTCCGGTTCCATAAGGTCGGCCAGCGTCTGCGCGATTTCGACCTCGTCATCGACCAGAAGCAGGCTGATCTTGCCGAAATCATGGCCGTCTTCGGTGCTGACCTCGCTGCCTTCGGGGGCGGCGGATTCGGCGGCGGGGAACTTGATCGTGAAGGTGGCGCCGCCGCCTTCCGTATCGGTAAGGAGCAATTCGCCGCCATGCGAGGCCACGATATTGAGGCATAAAGCGAGGCCGACGCCGGTGCCCTTGCCGCCCTTGGTGGTAAAGAAGGGCTCGAATACGCGGGTACGAATTTCCTGCGGAATGCCGGGGCCTGTATCCGCGATGGTGAGGATGACGTTGCGCTGGGCGTCGCCGGTGCTGGTTACCGTGATGCGATGCGGGCCTGCCCAGCCTTCCATGGCCTGCGCCAAATTGAGAACCAGATTGGTGATGACCTGCGTCAGCTGGTCGCCGTCGCCGGTGACTTCGGGCAAAGCGGGGTCGAGGTGGCTCTGGATATCGACTTCGCCGGTTTTGAGCTGATAGCCCAGCAGTTCGAGCGAGGACTTAACCACCAAATTGAGATCGACCGGCTTGCGTTCCGGCGGCTTGCGACGGGCCAGAGCCAGAAAGCTTTTGACGATGCGCGAGCAGCGGTCGGCGGCCTTGAATATCTTTTCGGCGCGGGTGGCGACCTTGGGTTCGGGCGACCCCTCCATAAGAAGCGTGGCCTGTCCGACCACGACCGAGAGCGGATTGTTGAGTTCATGCGCCACGCCCGCCAGCAATCCGCCGAGGGCGGCCATTTTCTCGCTTTGCTGCAGCGCATCCTGTTGCTGGGCGATCTGGGCTTCGGCTTTCTTGCGTTCGGTGAGGTCGTAGAGGCCCATCACCATCGCGTCTTCGTTCTGATAGCTGATGCGGCGGGCGGAGACGGCGGCGGGCATGCGGATGCCGTCGCCGCGCACCACTTCCATTTCGACGAGATCGACCGGCTGGCCCGAGGTGATGCCCTGCCAGATCAACATGCGTTTGTCGCGGTCGGGCAGGAACCGTTCGACGTATTCCATATGCATGGCTTCCTGTCGCAGGCCCAGCAATTGCTCGGCGCCCGGCGTCGCGTATAAAATCGAGCCGTTGCCGAGGCTGACGATCAGAACCGGCACCGGATGGGCTTCGGTGATGCTGCGGAAGCGGGCTTCGGAGGCGCGCAGATCGACTTCGCTTTGCTTGCGCGATGTTATGTCGCTGGTCGAACCGACCAGACGCATGACTTTCTGCGTATTCTTGTCGCGCATGGCCACCGCCTTGGAATGCAGCCAGCGCCGTTCGCCATTGAGATGGACGATGCGGTATTCGACATTGAGCGTGTTTGTTTTTGAATTACGGCGGAAACGGCGCACGGCGTCGGTCACCACGCGGCGATCGGATGGCAGCATCATGCGCACCCATTTTTTGAGGCCCTCGCCGCCATTGCCGATGCGCATGCCGATGATCTTGCGGAACTGGTCGGAGAAGAACACTTCGCCGGTGGCAAGGTTCCAGTCGAACAAACCTTCGTTGGCCCCGCGCGTGGCCAGAACGAAACGCTCGTTGCTGATGGCGAGGGCCTTTTCTTTTTCATCCTGCCGCGCCGCGAACTGGCTGGCGACGACGACGGCGAACATGATGGTCGAGAGGGCGAAGGCGGCATAGGTAGCGTTATGCGCGGCTTCGGGCGAGGCGAGATAGCCCAGAACATAAGCGGGGTCGGCCATGACGCCGCCAAGGAAGCAGGTGAAGGCGATGATGTGGATAAGGCTGCCGCTGGTGCCGTTGCGGACGCCGGTCAGCCCGGCCACAAGAAGCGTGGCGATGGTGATCGTGCCGATGGTCGGCAGCGCGAATTCGACCATGCCGCGGTCGAGCAGCGAATAGAACAGCACCGAGAGCAGGGCCGCCGAGATCAGCATGAAAAATATTTTGTATTGCGGCGAGTTGGTATCGAGTTCGAGGAAATAGTAAGTAAAGAACTGCGCCAGTATCCATGACAGGATAAGGCTGAGATTGGTGATGAATTCGCGCGCGGAATCGCTGTGGATGCCGATGCCGTTCATCAGCAGATCGTTGGTGCTGGCAATATGCGCGCCGATGCACAAAAGGAACAGCAGCAGGAACACCTGCCCGCGGTCGCGCATCGCCACCCAGATGAAGAACAGATAGGCGGCGGCGGTCAGCACCACGCCGATCAGAAGGCCGAAGAACAGAATCGCCATCTGGTCGCCGGTTGTGGCTTCGGGCCCGTAACTCTGGGCCAAAGCCGTATCCTGCAGGGCGCACAGCCCCGCGCCCGCGTATGTCGCGGTGCGAAAGAAAGATTTTATGAAGTCAGGAAACCGCTTCAACTAAAGGCCTTGAGAGAGAAAGGGACGGATTATCCCGGTTACTCTGTCCTATATGTGTTAAAAATTTTTAACTTTCGGTTGATTTTATGCCCGGCAGGCTAAATTATGCCGCCCGAGCCTGCTTTCTTCGTTTTATCCCCTGTTTCAAGGTTTGTTATGAGCGATTCCAACTCCCGCGTCACCGACAGCGAAGCCCTTGCCTTTCACGCCCAGGGCCGCCCCGGCAAGCTGCAGATTCAGGCGACCAAGCCTCTGGTGACCCAGCGCGACCTTTCGCTGGCTTATTCGCCGGGGGTGGCCGTTCCCTGCCTTGAGATCGAGAAGAACCCGGAGACGGCTTACGATTACACCGCGCGCGGCAATCTGGTCGCCATTATCTCGAACGGCACGGCTGTTCTCGGCCTCGGCGATCTCGGTGCGCTGGCGTCGAAACCGGTGATGGAAGGCAAGGCGGTGCTGTTCAAGCGTTTCGCCGATGTCGACGGCATCGATCTGGAAGTCGATACGAAAGACGTCGAGGAATTCATCAATTGCGTGCGTTATCTCGGGCCGACTTTCGGCGGCATCAATCTCGAAGACATCAAGGCCCCGGATTGTTTCATCATCGAGCAACGCCTGCGCGAGCTGATGGATATTCCCGTGTTCCATGACGATCAGCACGGCACCGCGATCATCGCCGCCGCCGGTTTGATCAATGCGCTCGATCTGACCAAGCGCAAGGTCAAGGATGTCAAGATCGTCGTCAATGGGGCGGGGGCTTCGGCGATTGCCTGCGTTGAATTGATCAAGGCTTTGGGAGTCCCGCATAATAATGTCATCATGTGCGACACCAAGGGCGTTATTTATCAAGGCCGCACCGAAGGCATGAATCAATGGAAGTCGGCCCACGCCGTTGAAACCAAGACGCGGACTTTGACCGACGCGTTGAAGGGCGCGGACATGTTCCTTGGCCTGTCAGCCAAGGGCGCCGTCACCAGGGATATGATTAAAGATATGGCCAAAAAGCCGATCATCTTCGCGATGGCCAATCCCGATCCCGAAATTACGCCCGAGGAAGTGCGCGAGGTGCGGCAGGATGCGATTGTCGCCACGGGGCGTTCCGATTACGCCAACCAGATTAACAATGTGCTGGGCTTTCCTTATATCTTCCGCGGCGCGCTCGATGTGCGGGCTTCGACGATCAATGACGAGATGAAACTGGCGGCGGCGCATGCTCTGGCGGCCTTGGCGCGCGAGGATGTGCCGGACGAAGTCGATGCCGCCTATGGCGGGCGGCGTTTGCGTTACGGCCCCGATTACATTATTCCGGTGCCGTTCGATCCGCGTCTGATCGTGCGTATTCCGGCGGCAGTCGCCGAAGCCGCGATGAAAACCGGCGTGGCGCGCAAGCCGATTGCCGATATGGAAGCCTATCGCCGGTTGCTGCGCGCGCGTCTCGACCCGACTTCGGACAGCCTCGAACTGATCTTCGAGGCGGTGAAGCGCAATCCGCGCCGCGTCGTGTTTGCCGAAGGCGAGGAAGACCGCGCCATTCGCGCTGCCTTGCAATTCAAGGCTTCGGGTTACGGCGACCCGGTTCTGATCGGGCGCGAGGAAGTCATTCGCGAGCAGATGGAGGCCATGAATCTGCCCGAAGGCACCAGCATCGAAATCCACAATGCGCGTTTGTCGAAACACAACGCCAAATATCAGGAGTTTCTCTATAAACGCCTGCAGCGCAGCGGTTATGTGATGCGCGATTGCCAGCGCATGATCAACCAGAACCGCAATGCCTTCGCCGCCAGCATGGTGGCGACCGGTGACGCCGATGCGATGGTGACGGGGTTGACGCGCGGCTTCATCGTCAATTACGACGATATCCGCAAGGTGATCGATCTCGACGGGCCTTCGGGCGCGTTCGGCCTGTCGATTGCGATTGCGCAGGACAGGACGGTGTTCCTCGCCGACACGGCGGTGCATATCGAACCTTCCGCCGAAAGGTTGGCGGAAATCGCCGTCTGCGCCGCCGAATGGGCCAAGCGCATGGGGCATGTGCCGCGCGTGGCCTTGCTGTCTTTTTCGAGCTTCGGCCAGCCGCAGCGGTCGCATGCGGATTACACGCGCAATGCCGTCAATATCCTCGACGAGAAGAAGGTCGATTTCGAATATGACGGCGAAATGGCCGCCGATATCGCGCTCGATTACGATCTGATGAAGCGGCTTTATCCGTTCTGCCGGTTGACCGGCCCCGCCAACGTTCTCGTCATGCCGAATTTGCAGGCCGCCAATATCGCCGCCAAGCTGATGCAGAATATCGGCGGCGTTACGGTTCTGGGGCCAATCATGAACGGCCTCGCTAAACCGGCGCAGATCGTGCGCATGGGGGCTACCGTTTCCGATCTTGTCACGACGGCGGTTTTGGCGGCGTATCAATCGCTGCGGGGATAGGGTTCATGGCGGCAGCGATCGATTGCGTTCTGGGATCCGGGCCCGCCGCAGTCGCTTGCGCCAGCGCGCTTTTGGATGCCGGACACAGCGTGGTGATGATCGCGCCCGACAAACGGTTGCCTGCGGATAGGCAGAAACTGGCCGATGATTTTCGGGTATCGCCCGATACCGCCGGATTTGTCGAGCAAATGCGCCGGTTGCGCGAAAAAGTGCCGTCAGCGTTGCGCGCCAAAAAACTGCCTTTCGCTTCACCTTATATATATGAGGGGGTTGATCAGGTTCTGCCGCTCGATCGGCGCGAAGTCGTGGTCGAGCGCAGCCTTGCGGCGGGTGGGCTTTCCGCCGTGTGGGGCGCTACCGTCATTCCGTTCCGCGCGGATTCATTCCGCGACTGGCCGGTGAATCTCCGCGAAATGGAACCGTTCTATCGCCGCGTCGCGAAATTGATGCCTGTGCCCTGTCCGCATGATGATCTCGAATCCATTTATGAGAATTTCGGCGAGGCGCCGCCGCAGCCTTTGTCGGAGCAGGGCGTCGAGGTGATGAGCCGCCTTGTGAATAGTCGCGCGAGACTGGCCGAGGCGGGCATTCGTTTCGGGCGCGGGCGCAGCGCCATCGGCAAAACATGTGTGGGTTGCGGCCTGTGCATGTATGGCTGTCCGTATAAGGCGATATTCAATGCCGACTATGTTGTCGATGCTTTGAAGCAACGCGCGGGTTTTACATATAAGTCCGGGTTTGTTGCCGAAGGTTACGAAGAAAATCCTACCGGTATCGTGGTGCGTGTACGGCATGTCGAAACCGGCGCGGTGGAAACAATCGGCTGCGAAAGATTGTTCGTGGGTGCCGGGGCTTCGACTTCGTTGCGGCTGGTGGTGGGCGCGATGGGCTGGTTCGACCGCCCATTTTATCTGCAGGATACACAGCAATTTTCAATCCCGGTGTTTCTCGCTAACCGGTGCCGTGCGGGGGCGGTACCGCAGTCCCCGGCGCTCAGCCAGATTTTTGTCGAGATGGATGCCGGTGGCGAAAACATCCATATGCAGCTTTACGGCTATAATCCTTTTATGGCCGATATTCTGCGCGCGCGCTGGGGCGGGTTGGCCCATCCACGCCTGCTGCAACCTTTATTTGACCGCATGATGGTGGTGATGGGGTATTTGCCGGGCGTTCTGTCGGGAAAAATTTCCATCGCGTTGCAGTCCGGCGAAAAAGGCGGGCTGACGCGGGTGGTTTGTACCGGCATTGCCAATGCGCGCGCGGTTCCGGCCATTCGCGAGGTCGGGCGGCGTCTATGGGAGCAAAAGCACGCGTTCGGGTTCCTGCCTGTGTTGCCATTGACGGAAATTCCGCCGATTGGGACCAGCGTGCATCTGGCCGGATGCCTGCCGATGAAAGCCGCGCCAGAAGCCGGTGAAACCGATGCGCTGGGCCGCCCGTTCGGCGCGAAGAATGTGCATGTGGTCGATAGCGCCTGTTTTTCCGCTTTGCCCAGCGAGCATCTCACTTACACAATCATGGCCAATGCCGCGCGCATCGCGACGCAGGCCAGCGAAGGAAGGGAGGCATGACCCAAATTTGCGCCATTACAGGAGCCAATGGATTTGTCGGCGGTGTTCTGTGCCGCGCGTTCGAAAATGCGGGCTGGCGCGTCATCAAGCTGGTGCGCGCGCCGGAAAAGGCCGCAGGCGAAGCGCGGCGTTTTTGCCTTGGCGAGGATGTGGCGCCGGAAATATTGGTGGGCGTCGATTTGCTGATTCATGCCGCCTATGATTTCTCTTTGTGCAAATGGGCGGATATTCGCCGTGTCAATGCGCGGGGCAGCGAGAAATTGTTCGATGCCGCGGCACGGGCAGGGGTGAAACGCCAGATTTTTATTTCGAGCATGGCGGCGTTTGAGGGATGTCGGTCGAAATACGGGCGCGGCAAACTGGCGGCGGAAGAGGCAGCGCGCGCGCGGCGGCATCGTCATCCGCCCCGGCGTGATTTACAGCGAACAAAATGGCGGGTTGGCAGCCAAAATCGCCGCCGTCGCGGGCAAGCTGCCATTGGTGCCGATGATCGGCGATGGGCGTTATCCGCTTTGCATGTGCCATGTTGACGATCTGGCGGCGCTGGTGCTGCGATTGGCGACATTGGATGCGCCGCCTTTGCAGCCCATTACCGCCGCGCATGAAACGCCGATAAGTTTGCGGCAGCTGGCCGAGTCGGCGCGCCAGCCGGGAAAATTCCAGATGATTTTGCCGGTGCCGTGGCCATTGCTGGTTATGGGGCTGGCGATTCTGGAGGCCATTGGGTTGCGCCCCGGTTTCCGCAGCGATAGCGTGGTGTCGCTGGTTTATGGCGACAGGCGGCCCGATTTCGCGCCTCTGCGGGCTTTGGGTACAGCCTTCCGGCCTTATCGCGGTTAATTTTGCTCTTTATCCGCGCGGTCTAACTCTCTAACCTTGCTGCACAACTTTCCTCACCGAGAATTCCCATGGCCAAGCCCCTCATCCTTATCGGCACTCCCTGTTACGGCGGCCTCGTCATTCAGGGCTATATGGAATCCATCATTCAGTTGATGGGCTATGCCAGCCGCAACGATTTCGATGTCAGTCTGGCGCTTCTGGGCGGCGATTCGCTGATTACCCGCAGCCGCAACAAACTGGTGGCCACGTTCCTCGATATGCCGCAGGCCACCCATTTGATGTTCATCGATGCCGATATCTCGTTTCATCCCGAAGACGTGCATCGCATGCTGAAATTCGATCATGATCTGGTGGCGGGCATGTATCCGGTCAAGAATTACGACTGGGCGCAGATGAAAAGCCGGATGTCTGCGGATATGCCGGAAGACAAACTGGCTGAACAGGGCCTGCATTTCGTGGGATTGCCGTGCCCCGAAAAAGACCGCGAGGAACGCGGCGGGTTCATTACTGGAATCTATGCCGGAACCGGCTTCATGCTGATGCGCCGTTCGTGTCTTGAGCGCATGATCACCGCCTATCCCGACACGCGCTATGACGTGGCGCATGTTTATCCGTTGCCCAAAACACCGAGCAAAAATCAGTACGCGTTGTTCGATTGCATCATCGAGCCGGGCACCAATATATATCTGAGCGAGGATTTCACCTTCTGCCGCCGCTGGCGCGAGATCGGCGGCAAAATATGGCTCGACCCCAAGAGCCGCCTCGCCCATTACGGCACGTTCCGGTTTCAGGGCTCGCCGGATGTGACATTGGTCAAAGCCTAAGAACTAACCGTGGCGGGGGCGTTCCGCCGCCGGGGGGGGTATGCTCGCCCAACAAAAACCACATTCCCCCTGTGTGCCCGCGGTCGCCGCGCGCGCGGCGGAGAACGGCCCACTGGGCGCGCC
>JARLJC010000312.1 GCA_031291435.1 Alphaproteobacteria bacterium
GCCGCCGAGCTTGTGCGCCATCGAGTGGTTGAGGCCGAGGAACGCGTTGGTGAACGCCATACCGGCGATGCAGGAAGCGTTGTGCATCTTTTCGCGCGCCACGCGGTCATCGCCGTTTTCGTAAGCGTGCGGCAGATATTCAAACACCAGCTCGACGGCTTTCATCGCGAGGCCGTCGGTGTAGTCGGACGCGAGCACCGACACATAGGCCTCGAGCGCGTGGGTGAGCACGTCCATGCCCGTGTCGGCCGTGACAGCTTTCGGCAGCGACATGACGAACTGCGGGTCCACTATGGCGACGTCCGGGGTGAGCGCGTAATCCGCGAGCGGATATTTGATGTTGTTCTGTTTATCGGTAATCACCGAGAAAGCCGTCACTTCGCTGCCGGTGCCGGATGTGGTGGGGATAGCCACCATTTTGCATTTGGCGCCGAGTTCTGGGAAGTGGTAGGCGCGTTTGCGGATATCCATGAATTTCAGACGCATCCCGGTGAAATCGTTTTCGGGCTGCTCATAAAAGAGCCACATGCCCTTTGCCGCGTCCATTGCGGAGCCGCCGCCCAGCGCGATGATCACGTCGGGCTGAAATCTTTTCATGGCCTCGACGCCGCGCATGATCGTATCGATCGAAGGATCCGTCTCCACATCGGGGAATATCTCGCTGTGGCAGTACTGCTGGCGCTTTCTCAGATAAAAGAGCACCTTGTCGACGTTGCCGAGCATAACCATCATCGGGTCGGTGACAATGAAGGCGCGCGTGATATTCGGCATTTTTTCAAGATACTGCACGGCGTCGTATTCAAAGAAAATTTTGGGCGGGATCTTAAACCATTGCATGTTGACCCTCCTCTTGGCAAGGCGCTTCTTGTTGATCAGGTTGACCGAGGAAACGTTCGAGGTGGTGGAATTGCGCCCGTAGGAGCCGCAGCCAAGCGTGAGGGAAGGGGTGTTGGTGTTATAGATATCGCCGATGGCGCCCTGAGAGGAGGGCGAGTTCGCGATGACGCGGCCGACCTTCATGGCCTCGCCGTAATCGCTGATAATGCCGTCGTCGCCCGAATGGATAACGGCGGAGTGCCCGAGCCCGCCGATTTCGAGCATCTTCGCGGCGGCGGCGAACGCATCCTTCGTATCCTTCGCAATATAATAGGCCAGCACGGGGGATAGCTTCTCGTGGGCGAGCGGCACGTCGAAATCAATCCGGTCAAGCGGAGCGATCAGGATTTTCGTGCAGGCAGGCACCGTAACGCCGGCCTTCTCGGCGATCCAGTCGGCCGATTTGCCGACGATGGCGGGGTTGACGGCCATCTTTTCGGCGTTGATCGCGTAGGAGGAAACCTTCTCTAATTCGCCGCCCGCGAGAAAATGGCAGCCGTTCTCGTTCATCAGCGCTTCAAACTGCGACGAAATCTCATGGTCGACGATCACTGCCTGCTCGGAGGCGCAGATCATGCCGTTGTCAAACGTTTTGGATATGATGAGGTCGTTGACGGCGCGCCGCAGGTTCGCCGTTTTTTCAATGTAGCACGGCACATTGCCGGGGCCGACGCCCAGCGCCGGTTTGCCCGCGGAGTAGGCGGATTTCACCATGCCCGAGCCGCCCGTCGCAAGGATAAGCGAAACGCCGGGGTGCGCCATCAGCGCGTTGGTCGCCTCGATCGACGGCGTCTCGATCCACTGAACGCAGTATTGCGGCGCTCCTGCGCGGATAGCCGCATCGCGCACCACCTTTGCCGCCTCGGCGGAACACTGCTGCGAGGCCGGATGAAAGGCGAAGATAATGGGGTTGCGCGTCTTGACGCAGATCAGCGATTTAAAAAGCGTGGTCGAGGTGGGGTTTGTGACAGGCGTCACGCCGGCCACGACGCCGACAGGC
>JARLJC010000313.1 GCA_031291435.1 Alphaproteobacteria bacterium
ACCGAAGCCGGCGACGGCGAGCGCGCCACCAGGCGGCCGGTGATGTCGTCGGTTTCGAAGCGCAGGTCGGCGGCGAACTTTTTCGCCAAAGCCTGCATCGCCATATTGCCAGCAAGGCACGACATATAGAGCGTGTCCGCGCGCCGGTTGCGGGCCGCCCGCACGATGCGGCCCATCAATTCCGAACCGACGCCGCGCCGACGCCAGGGCATCTCGACGCTGAAAGCCGCTTCGACCGATCCGCCGATGATGTTATTGCCGACCGCGCGCAATTCACCCGCGCCGCGCATGACACCCTCGACGTAATAGCCATAAATCACATCGTCGATACCGAAGCAGCGCTCGGCATAACGAATGAGAAAGTCGTCATTCACGGCCATTGCGAAGCGGTCAAACCGGCTTTGCGCATCGAGCCTCAACAGATGGTCCCTGAAGGCCGAAAGATCGGCGGGCCACAATCTGCGAATGACACCGCCATGGATCATTGTATGTTCCATGTGCTTATTCCTTAATTTGACGCGACCTCAGCCGCTGTTGAAACTCCGACTCCAGAACGTTTCCCCTACTGGTCGTCTTATATGTTGCACCGCAGCAAATAGTTCAAGCCCGAACTTTATGCAAATGGCCACCGGCGTCGTTTTTGTCTTGTTTTTCTCGAATCTCACCAAAATCGAACGACACAATGCTACAGACTGCATATATTTTAGGCGTTTTATCGCCCCGCTGCATGCTGCACCGCAACACCAACATATCTAAACAGCAAATGCTGAACAGAATATGAATTGGACTTTAGGCCTCCTCAGGCCAAAAGCTCGACAAGCGCGGGGATCAATGGCGCATCCGCCGGCGGCATCGGAAAGTTACGCAAATCCCGTGCCTTGGCCCATTTCAGCCCCTGCCCCTCGCGCGCGGTGACGAAACCCTGCCAGCGGCGGCAGACATAGAGCGGCATCAGCAGATGAAAGTCTTCGTAGGCGTGGCTGGCGAAAGTCAGCGGCGCCAGGCAGGCTTCCTTGACCTCGATGCCGAGCTCCTCGTGCAATTCGCGAATCAGCGCGGCCTCCGGCCGCTCGCCTGATTCGACCTTGCCGCCGGGAAACTCCCAGAGGCCGGCCAGTTGCTTGCCCTCGGGGCGCTGGGCGAGCAGGATTCGGTCATCCGCGTCGATCAGCGCCACCGCAACAACGAGCAAAAGCTTCATCAGGAGCGATAATCGCCGTTGATGGCGATATATTCCTTGGTCAGGTCGCAGGTCCAGACTTTGGCCTCGCCATCTCCGAGGCCGAGATCGACGCGAATCACGATTTTGTCCTGCTTCATCAATTGAGAAACTGCGGCCTCATCATAATCGGGATCGCGCAAGCCTTCATGCGCGACGCGAATATCGCCGAACCAGATCGACAAAAGGTCGCGCTCGGCCTTCTCGCCGGCCTTGCCGACCGCCATGACCACGCGGCCCCAATTGGCGTCCT
>JARLJC010000314.1 GCA_031291435.1 Alphaproteobacteria bacterium
AGCCGAGCGCGGTGACAAGGCGAAGTGGCACCTTTGAGTGATTGATAATGCCGAGCATCGCCATGTCATACAGCGAATAAAAATTATTTTTGGTGATGCCACGGCGGCGCATCGGCTGGTCATACGGCATGAAAAAAGTCGGCAAGCCGATTTCGGCGATCATGCCACGAAAATACGGGTAGGGGTCGTCGAAGCTGCGGATCGCTTCGATGACTTTGCGATCATACAGGCCAAAGCCGGTGAAATTTTGAATCGTGGTGATGGAGGAGAGTTTTTCCACTAACGCGTAATAGGTTTTGCGCAGGAAGAACATCATCGGGTCTTCTTCCGAGGAGCGCTTGGTGCAGACGACGATGGCATAGCCTTCCTGCCACTTTGCGATAATATCGGGGATCAATTCCGGCGGGTCCTGCAGGTCGGAAACCAGGCAGAGCACGGCATTGCCCTTGGCCTGCATGATGGCGTGCATCGGCGAGCGGATATGGCCGAAGTTGCGGGCGTTGACGATCAGTTTCACATGGTTGTCGGCGGCGGCGATTCGCTTGAGGATGGCCACCGTGTCGTCAGTGGAGGCATTGTCGATGAACAGATGCTCGTAGGCAAGCTCTGGCATTTGCGCCATCGCGGCGGCGACGCGGCTGTGCAGCTCCTCAACATTCAGCGCCTCGTTGAAGCAGGGTGTGACAATGCTGATATCGGGCGCGGCTTCAGGATGCATTTGGGTTACTCATGATGGTTTGAGTGTGCCGGGTGAGCCAGCGCGAGGCAAGCCAGAAGTACGCCGGGTTGATGATCAGCGCCGCCATCAGCGGCGGCACGGCGAGGATGCCGATGACGCCGAATTTTGGCGCGGCGAGATATTTCAGGCCGAAGCTGAGCGCGGCGGCGCTGGTAAGGATGATGATCTGCAGGCGCAATTGCGAAACCGCGTTCAGCAGCAGGCCGGGCATTTGCGGCAGGCTGGTCAAAATAATCCAGGCCGCCATCATCCACAGCAAGGCAGGGGTGAAATGGAAATCTTGTTGCAGCCACCAGCGCAACAGCGGTGCCCCCG
>JARLJC010000315.1 GCA_031291435.1 Alphaproteobacteria bacterium
CGATTACGCGCTGGAAACGCTCGCTGATAAAGATGCCGTTCTTGTCATTGACGAGACCGGCTTTCTTAAACAGGGCAAGGCGTCATGCGGCGTTGCGCGCCAGTATACGGGCTCGGCGGGCAAGATCACCAATTGCCAAATCGGCGTGTTCGCGTCCTATGTGTCGCGTCACGGCCATGCCTTTATCGACCGTGCGTTTTATCTGCCGCAGGCATGGACGGACGATCCCGAACGCATGACGGCGGCGCATGTGCCGGATGATGTAAGTTTTGCGACGAAACCGCAAATGGCGCGCCGGATGATCGCGCGTGCGATCGCCACAAAGGTACCCTTCTCTTTTGTCTCAGCGGACAGCATATATGGCGCGGGAGAACTCGAAACCGCGCTCCGCAAAGCGGGCAAGGGTTATGTCCTGGGCGTTGCCGCCAATCATCTGTTCCATTCCTGGGGCAAGAAGCAGATGGTTCGCGGGAGCGCCGCGAAGATTGCGCAAAATCTTCCCAAAAGCGCATGGCGACGCCTGTCGGCAGGCGATGGAACCAAAGGCGCGCGCCTGCATGACTGGGCCTATCTTGAACTGGCCGATCTCGATGCCGGCGAATACAACAGCACGCTCACCGGAAAGTGGACGCGGGGTCTACTGATCCGCCGGAACATTGCCGACGGTGATCTCGCTTTCTTCTCCACATGGTGTCCCAAGGACACGCCCATGAAAAAGCTGGTATCAGTCGAAGGCCATCGTTGGGCCATCGAGGACAGTTTCGAAACCGCCAAAAACGAACTCGGCCTCGATCACAACGAGACACGCTCCTGGCATGGCTGGCACCGTCATGTCTCGCTGGTCATGCTCGCCTTCGCCATGATGGCTGTTATCCGGCATCGCGCCAATGTCGCGCCGCCGCTCAAAAAAACCATGCACCCTCATCGGACAAAACATCGCTCCTGATCCGCTGGTCGGTTCAGGAAATCCGCCGCACCGTCGTCAAGCTTGCACAACGGCGTATCCAACCCGCGCACATCATCGCATGGTCACTCTGGCGAAGAGCTCATCAAGCCGAAGAGATCGGAAGAGCGTCGTGGTCGGGAA
>JARLJC010000316.1 GCA_031291435.1 Alphaproteobacteria bacterium
GATAGCGGCCAACGGTTTCCGTTACCGCGTGCCTTACGGAACCTTGCTGTGCGTTTCCGACCGGCCTCTGCATGGCGAGATCAAATTGCCGGGCATGGCCAACAGTTTTTATCGCCAGCAGGTCGATCAGCATCTGCATATCGGCATCAAGGCGATGGAATTGCTGCGCGCGACCGGCAAGGAAACCTTGCATAGCCGCAAACTGCGCGGCTTCTCAGAAACGGCTTTCCAGTAATCCCGAAAGTCGGGCAATAACGCTGGCCCAGTCGCCGTATCGCTGCTGGCGGATCAGCGCCATCGACGCATACCACGGTGTCGTCTCGCTGCTCACGCCCCAGCGCCAGTCCGGGCAATAGGGCAATAACAAATAAACCGGCACGCCAAGCGCCCCCGCCAGATGCGCGGCGGCGGTATCGACCGTCACCACGGCATCCATCTGCGCAATCAGCGTCGCGGTATCGGCGAAATCGCTGATGGTTTTGTCGAGCCTTATCACCGGCAGATCGCCGATTTCGGCCAGCGCGTCGCCGGTAAAAGGCGCATAGAAATCGGCGGGCACCAGTTTCAGCAACGGCGCAAGCTGCGTCAGCGCAATCGATCTTTCATGATCGCGCTCATGCGTGCGCGACCCGGCCCAGATCAGGCCGATTTTTTTGCTGTGATTGCCCGGCGGCAAAGAAGGGCCGATGGGGGCCTGCAAATAACGGCTGGCCGCTTCGGGCGCGAAATGCCCGGTGAGAAACGGCAGCGACATCACCGGCACGTAATAATCGCAAACGGGCAGGGGATCGCTTTCGCTCAAAACCATCCCGTGCAGCGAGCCCGATAACAGACGCAGTAACGGTTTCGGCAAGGCCCAGACCAGATCGGCCTCGGCGACATAAGGTTCATAACGGCAGAACTGAATGACATCGCCGAAACCTTGTTCCGCGATAATCAGAAGTTTTTTGCCCTTGAGATTTTCACCGCGCCATTGGGGGCAGGCGGGTTTCAGCCGCAGCGCCAGCGGTACGTCGAGCCGTGCTTCATAGCCACGCCAGCCGCGCTCAAAATCCCCGGCCAGCAGCCGCGCCATACCTTCATCACGGCGCGTCACCGCTTTATTCTCAATCGCCCGCGCTTTGGCGAAGAGCGGCCACGCTTCCTCGAACCGCAGCCGGTCAACCGCGAGATTGGCCTGATTGGTGACGATGTCTGCATTCAGGGGATCGGCCTCATGCGCGAGGCGGAAACTCGCGTCGGCTTCCTCGAACTTCCCTTGTCGCATCCGCGCGAGGCCGAGGGCGTTGAGCGCATCCGCCTTGGCCGCGCCGTTTTCCAGCGCGCGTTTGGCCATCTGCTCGGCCTCGCCAAGCCGCTTTTTCTTGCGATAGAGGTTCGACAAATTCCCGGCGGCTTCGGCCTGCGTCGGCAGCAGCTTCAGGCAATTTTCGTGGCTGGCAATGGCGGCATCGACCATACCGAGATTTTCTTCGGCCACGCCGCGATTGAGCCAGAACAAAGTATAATCGGGAAAGCGCGAGGTCGCGGTGGTGAAAGTGCCCCATGCCGCCTCCCAATCCTTCATCGCCAGTTCGGCCAGGCCTTTGATAAGGAAATGCTGCTGGCCGAAACCGGCGGCGCTTTCCTGCCGCATCAGCTCACGGGCGGCGGCGAAATCGCGGTTTTTCAGGGCTTCGAGGGCTTTTTCGGCGGACATGGGATGTTTCTAAAGCATTTGCTCCCCAAGTCAAAGAGCCTTCCGGACGATCAGATTTTGGTTTTGATGCCGGCGGCCTTCAAAATACCATTTGCCGTATGGCGGCTACGGATGTCGTGAGATACGGCGACATCGATATTGGTAACAGGGCTATGCCAGATTTCATGGCTGCCTTTGCCTTGCCGTACAAAATAACAGTCAGCCTCCTGTAACATTTTTTTTACCTGCCGGTCGAACGAACTGCCCATTTAATGCGCCGCGATGCGCACGGTTTGCTGATATACGGGGGCAAGATTGATCTGATAATCACCCGTCGCTTCGCCGCCCATAAGATTGCTCTCGATGAGTTCGGGGATGACTTCCATGCTTCTCTGGATGAGCTCGGGAATGGTTGCGGCCTCAGTCACGAGGCCGGGCAAATCCTCGCTCTCGGCGACCCAGACTTTCGCCTCACCGTCCCATTTGCATATAATCTTGATGTTGAATTCGCGTGTGACCATAGCTCCAATATAGGGATGCATGGGTAAATTCTCCACTAAAGACGATTGTTTTTTCAAACTGAGACACGGAACATCACCCGTTAACTGTAATCCATACAGTAATGCCTTGTAAATACTTAAGGTTTTAATGGGTTAATTAACTGGACATGGAATAGGGTTTTCCCTATAAACCGCGAAGAAATCGGTGTGGTAGGCGTTCTTCATTCAATAATACCCGAAGGAGCCGGACCACGCCATCCGCCATTTGCAAGCAAATGTCGTGGTCGGGGGAAAAGATACATCCCTCACAATCTGGTCTGCCTTTGCCCGCATGTTGCGGGCTGGGGCGTTTTTAGTTCGCAAGATGCGAGGAGAGAAACATGGCAAAAGAAGTAGTCGGCCTTATTAAATTGCAGGTGCCCGCGGGCGCCGCCAACCCGTCGCCGCCCATCGGCCCGGCTCTGGGGCAACGCGGCCTCAACATTATGGATTTCTGCAAGCAGTTCAATGCCAAGACGCAAGGCATGGAAAAGGGCACCCCCATTCCGGTCGTGATCACCGCCTTCTCTGACCGCAGCTTCACCTTCATCACCAAGATGCCGCCCAACACCTATTTCATCAAGAAGGCGGCCAAGATCGAAAAAGGCTCGACCGCTCCGGGCGTCACCAGCGCCGGCACCATCACGATGGCGCAGATCCGCGAAATCGCGAAACAGAAGATGGCCGATTTGAACGCCAACGATATCGAAGCGGCGGCGAAGATGATCAAGGGTTCCGCCCGTTCGATGGGCCTTCAGGTTGTGGGAGAATAATCATGTCGGGCAAAAAAATCCGCAACGTTTCCAAGAATGTCGATCGCAACAAGGCTTATAGTCTGACCGACGCCGTCAAACTGGTTCTGTCGAACAGCAAGCAGGCCGCGCGCAAGTTCAATGAATCGGTCGAATGCGCCATCAACCTCAACATCGACACCAAGCAGTCCGATCAGTCGGTGCGCGGCGTTGTCGCTCTGCCCGCGGGCACCGGCAAGACCGTGCGCGTGGCCGTGTTCGCCAAGGGCGACAAGGCCGATGCCGCCAAGGCCGCCGGAGCCGACATCGTCGGCGCTGACGACCTCAAGGACAAGATCATGGCCGGTTTCAGCGATTTTGATCGCGTGATCGCCAGCCCCGATATGATGGGCGTGGTCGGTCAGTTGGGTAAAATCCTCGGGCCGCGCGGCCTGATGCCTAACCCCAAGCTCGGCACCGTGACGCCGAACGTCGCCGAAGCGGTCAAGGCCGCCAAGGCAGGCTCGATCGAATTCCGCGCCGAAAAGGCGGGGATCGTTCAGGCCGGCATCGGCAAAGTCAGCTTCTCCGAAGCCGATATTCTGACCAATGCCAAGGCTTTCATCGGCGCCATCACCAAAGCCCGTCCGACCGGCGTGAAGGGTTCCTACGTAACCCGCATCACTTTGTCCTCGACGATGGGGCCGGGCGTTAAGGTTGATATCGCTTCGGTTGTTGAGTAAGGAATAAAAAGGTTGCTTCCATGCCCTGTTTCAGGGTATGGAAGCCTCGCTTTCGGCAACGAAGGCATACCTGTCCGAGACTGCGGGCGCTCTTCGGAGCTTAAAATTCGCCAGCAATAGACGGGATAAAATGAGATAGCGCCCGCGACTTTGTCGCCATTTGCGCGTTTTGTTTTTTCTCATCTAACCCCCGGACAGCATGAAATTTGAAGTGACGCCTCCCCTTTGGAGTCGTCATTCCGGAAAATTCGCTTTTTGCTCTTTCTTGCAAAATGCGAATTTGTCCGGAATCCAGTTGGCCTGACCGCAAAGACGGTATGTGCGGAGAGGGGAACTGGATTCCGCATAAATTTTCTTTCGTCTCGCCCTCGCAAGAGCTTCGGCGTGACGAAAGAAAATTTTGCGGAATGGCGGCTCTGGTGGCGGCGACGTGAATAAACGGCAGAGACAACGCCTAGAAAACGGAGAGAACATGACCGCTAACCACAGCCCCAACCGGGTCGCGAAAGAGAAGCTCGTCAGCGTGATTGACGAAGACATCAAAGGCGCCGAACTGATTGTCGTCACCCAGCAGCTCGGCCTCAATGCCGACACCACCCGCACCCTGCGCGTCGAAATGCGCAAGAGCGGCGTCGGTCTCAAAGTCGCCAAGAACAAGCTGGTCAAGCACGCGATCAAGGGTACCAAATTCGCCGGTCTCGAAAAGTTCCTCAAGGGCCCGACCGCTCTGGCTTATTCGAAGGATCCCGTGGCCGCCGCGCGCGCCTCGGTCGATTTCGCCAAGAAGAACGACAAGTTCAAGGTCATCGGCGGCGTGATGGGCGACCAGATTCTGGAAGAGGCTCAGGTCAAGGCGCTGGCCTCGCTGCCGTCGCTCAACGAACTCCGCGCCAAGCTCGTCGGTTTGTTGCAGGCTCCCGCAACTAAGATCGCCGGTATTCTTGTCGCTCCGGCTGGTCAGCTCGCTCGCGTCATGTCGGCGCGCAGCAAGCAGGCGTCGTGATTGGTTTTGGTCCAGCGATTCACGTTTCAAATGAAGGATTTGAAACGATCGCGGACCGGAAAGTTTTTAAAGAATACGCCCCGCGTGGGCGTGTAAGTGGTTCAACAACTAACGTAAGTTCAACAAGGAGAGAGTAAAATGTCGAAGCTTGAAAAATTGGTCGATGAATTGTCCACCCTGTCGGTTCTCGAAGCCGCGGAACTGTCGAAGCTCTTGGAAGAAAAGTGGGGCGTTAGCGCCGCCGCTCCGGTCGCCGTCGCTGCCGCCGCTGGTGGCGCCGCTGCCGCTCCTGCCGGTGAAGAACAGACCGAATTCACGGTTGTTCTGACCAAGGCAGGCGACAAGAAGATCGAAGTCATTAAGGAAGTGCGCGCGATCACCGGTCTCGGCCTCAAGGAAGCCAAGGATCTGGTCGAAGCCGCTCCGAAGACCCTTAAGGAAGGCGTTGCCAAGGCTGACGCCGAGAAGTTCAAGAAGCAGCTTGAAGCCGTCGGTGCCGCCGTCGAATTGAAGTAAGCTTTTTACTTTTACGAATAGAGAAGGCGGGGACAAAATTCCCGCCTTTTTTATTAACCAAAACCCTTGCTATACAGCGATTGGCGCTCGCGTTTTTGTGTGCTAGCATACCGACTATACTTTATTCATTTCAGGAAAACATATGACGATGGTTTGGGACCAACAGGACGCAACGACCTATTCGAAAACCGGCGGCCCCATACCGGGCGCTTTCTTCGCCGCCGCTCTCGCAATCCTCGGCGGATCTGCCCTGATCGAATATGCCCTTGACGACAGCGTCTATGGCGGCGACGCCTCCCTCAAAAACACGCTCATTCAATATGTGCAGGCCGGCAACGATGTCACCCGCCTCGCCGATTTGAACGGCAGCCCCTATTATCTGGAAATCCACTCTCACACATTCGCGACCGAATATACGGCCAGATCCTGGGGCTCCGATGATTCCGCGACGGTCTGGATCGCATCCGCGCCCCATCCCTGAAACCATCTTTCCACCGCACAATTTTAGCGCTACTTTTCACCCGCCACATTGAGGGAGAAAACCATGCCCGCCAAATGCCCCATTACCTGTAGACAAACCGCCATCGGCCTTTTTGTGGCGCTGGTTCTGCTCGGCATCGGCGCCAAAGCCTACTGCGCCTATATGCGGCATGTGCGGCACGATTCCCTGACGGCCTATGTGCTGAAGGCCAGCGATCTGGCCCACCCGCATGTCGTGCCTTTCGACGACGGGCACGATTATTATGTGACGACCAAACCTAACGCGGCGGGCTGCACCACAGCCTCGGCCCAGCGCGTGCTGGGGCAGGCGGCAGGCGGCACCATCACGGCGGTTACCGACGAGCCTTCGGTGACGGCGACTTATTGCAACACGCCGCCCGCAACACCGGCCCCCTAGCTCACCGATACATATTCATGGCGACGCGCACTTCGTCGAGCGTTGTGACGGCGACTTCGCGCGCTTTGGTGATGCCCTTGTCGAGCGAGGCGCGCACATAGGGAATGTCTTTTTCCAGTTCGCGGCGGCGTGTGCGCAAAGGCCGCAGGAACTCGTTGAGATGTTCGGTCAGATAGGCTTTCAGTTTGCCCGAACCGCCGTCGCCGATGCTTTCGGCAATGGCCTCGGGGCTCTCGCCGCTGCATAGCGAGGCGATTTCCAGAAGATTGGCGACCTGCGGGCGGCTGGCGGGGTCGTAAGTAATGCGGCGCTCGGAATCCGTCACCGCCGTTTTGATAATTTTCGCGGTTTCGTCTTCGGTGGCTTTCAAGGTGACCGAATTATTGCGGCTCTTGCTCATCTTGGCGTTGCCGTCGAGGCCGAGAATGGTGGGCGTATTGCTGAGCAGGGCCTGCGGCTCGAGGAAAACCGGGTTCTTTTCGGCATAGCGGGTGTTGAAACGCCGCGCGATTGTGCGCGTCAGTTCGATATGCGGCAACTGGTCCTTGCCCACGGGCACGACCGTACTTTTGCAGAACAAAATGTCGGCGGCCTGATGCACGGGATAGGTAAACATGCCCGCATTCATGCGCGCCATTTTCGCGGCTTCGATTTCTTCCTTCACCGTCGGGTTGCGTTCCAGTTCGGCGATACTGACGAGATTGAGGAAGGGCAGCAGGAGCTGGTTCATCTCGGGGATGCAGCTATGCGGATAGATGAAAACCTTGCCGCCATCGGGGTCGAGACCTGCGGCGATATAATCGATGGCGAGGTTGATGGTGCATTCCGCGATACGGTCGAAAACTTCGCGGTCGGTCAGCACCTGATAGTCGGCGATGACGATGAAAGTCTCGACGCCGAGTTTCGACAAGCGCACCCGGTTGAGCAACGAGCCGAACAGATGCCCGATATGCAGATCGCCGGTGGGGCGGTCGCCGGTCAGAACGCGGTGCCTGCCGGGGTTTTTGGCGATATCCGCTTCCAGTTCCCTGCTGCGCTGCACCGAGGCGGCAAAGGTGTCATAGGAAAGATTTTCGGTTTTTTCCGGTTCGGTCATTCTGAATTCCTGAAAGGATAAGGTCTTATTCTACGGGTTTTTTACGCAATATCGCAAGGGCGTCGCGCCAGCGCATGGCCCCCACCGCATGCAAAGCGGTGCCGTAAACCAGCGTGGCGAAGGCGATCAACCCGCTTAAATAAAGGCTTTCCTGCGGGATATTGTCGAGCGAGAAGTGGTTCCAGACATAATTGGTCGTGCACATCGAGGCGGCGGTCATCAGCAGGGCGCAGAAAAGAATTTTGGCGATGCGCCAGCCGAGATCGGGATTTCCGGCGGGAATACCGTGCCGCCGCATCATCAGGTAAAGCAAAGCGGCGTTGAGCGTGGTAGCGATGCTGTTGGCAAGCGCGATGCCGGTATGCTGAAACGGAATGCGCAGGAAATAAGCGCAGATCACGTTGGTGGCCAATGCGATCAACGCGATTTTAACCGGAGTCTTGGTGTCGTGGCGGGCGAAAAATCCGGCGGCGAAAACTTTGACCAGCAGAAATCCCGGAATGCCGAACGCGTAAGCGCGCAAAGCATGCACAGTCTGCACGGTATCGTCATGCGTAAACGCGCCGTGCTGGAACAAAATCTGCACGATGGGGCGCGACATGGTGGCAAGACCGATCATCGCGGGTAATCCCAGTAGCAGGGAAAACTCAATCGCGCGTCCGGTGAAATGGCGGGCTTTGGCGTGATCTCCCGTCGCGATATAGCGCGAGAGCAGCGGCAAAAGGGTCGTCGCGGTGGCGACGCCGACGATGCCGAGCGGCAATTGATTGAGACGGTCGGCGTAAAACAGATACGAAACAGCGCCCGGCAGGTGCGACGCGAAATTGGTGGAAATTGCGAGATTGATTTGCGCCGCGCCCGCGCCCAGCGCGCCCGGCCCGATGCGGCGAAAGAGTTTGCGGCTCGCTTCGCCGAGATGCGGACGGAGCAGGGGGATCGATGCCCGCGCGCGCCAGCAGCTGATCGCCAGCCACGCGCATTGCACCGCGCCGGAAATCGTCAATGACCAGGCCAGCGCATAACCGACATCCCATTTAAAATAATGTGCCGCGATCAGGCCAAGAATAAGCACGATATTGAGGGCAATCGGCGCGGCGGCGCCGGGGCCGAAACGCCCGCGCGCATTGAGCACACCGGTTTGCAGCGCGGTGATCGAAATCAAAGCGAGATAGGGAAAGGTAATCGTGCTGAAAGTGGCGGCAAGGTTAAATTTCCCGGGATCGGATTCAAAACCGGGGGCGAGCAGGAACATCGCCTGCGGCATGAACATCATCACGATGATCGAAAAGGGGATCAGCGCCGCGAGGAGCGCCATCAAGGCCTGCCCGGCGAATATCTGCGCGGCTTCGGGGCCGTGTTTTTCCTGCTCGGACGTATAGAGGGGGACGAAGGCCGCGGAAAAGGCTCCTTCCGCGAACAGGCTGCGGAACAGATTGGGCAACCGCTGCGCCACGAAAAACGCGTCGGCTTCCGCCCCCGCCCCCAGAAACGCTGCCGTCAGCGTGTCGCGGATATAGCCTCCCACCCGGCTGACCGCCGTCAATCCGCTCACGGTAAAAAGGGAACGCGCGAAACTCATGACGGCATAGAGGTGAGTTGATAAAGAATGCAGGCCGCCAGCGCCGCGCATAAAGCCGGGGCGAAGGGAAACTGCTTGCCGCCCCCCGCGCGCTGCCACACGAAATTGAACAGCACCCCGATGATGCCGCCTGCCGCCAGAAACCACGGCGCCGAATGCGGATGCAGCCAGAAGCCCGAGGCCGCGAAAAATTTCACGTCGCCAAGGCCCAGCATCTCGCGGCCCCGCCATTTGCTGTAGACCAGCGCGAAAAACAGCCCGGTCGCCAGAAGAATCCCGGCGACCATCAGCGCGAAGTAAATATCGCCGCCGCTCATCCACACGAACAGAAACCCGAAAACGCCGAGCAAAATATTGTGCCCGTCGGGAATAATGCCGAAATGGAAATCGACCAGAGCGATGGCGGGCAGCAGCCCGATGCCAACGCAAAGCGGCAAAGCGCCCCATGACCAATCCTGTAAATACATCGCCGCCATGCCGAGAATAAATCCGGCAAACTCGCAGGCCGGTTGTTGCCATAACCCTTTGCGCAACCCGCACGGGCAGGCGAAAGACAGCGTGTCGGGCCGCAGCAGCCAGCCGATCAGCGGAAAAATCTCCTGCCACGTATAAGGCCGATAGCAATAGACGCATTGCGGCACCCGGCTTTCGCCCGGCAAACGGTCGGCGGAACGCCAGCCAAAGGCAAAAGCCAGCCCCGCCGCGAACAGCCCCAGCCCGCCGCCCGCCAGCAGATGCAGGATATTGGCGATCAGATGATGATTATGATGATGCATGAAAAATAGGTCAGCCTGCGCGATAGTCGAAAATCGAAGGCTTCCCTCGCCGCGTCATCCCGGCGCAAGCCGGGATCCAGCCCCGCAAGTGCCGCAAGCCATAACCCGCGGCGCTTATCGGACTGGATCTCGGCTTGCGCCGGGATGACGAACGGAGATATCGCCCTGCAATTCCTGCCAAAAAACATTCGGCCCGAATGCGATAGGCATTCGAGCCGAAGTTTAAGCGAAGCGCAACCGGAAATTAGGCGTCGAGCGTCGATCCTTTGGGGCCGGGCTTTTTGACGCCGGGACGCTGGGCATCCGCCAACTGCACTATCTGCGCGGGCGCAGCGGCAGCACGGGCGGCTGGCGTAACGGCGGCATCGAGGGTCTGGCCGAAATCGCGGATGAAGCCTGCGGTGCTGGCGGCGACGCCAGGGGCGCTCATCATCGCAACCATCCCCGCACCCATAAAGGCATTGAGCAGGAAGCGCCGACTGGCGACGCGGTTGAGGACTGCGCCAGCCATGCCGCCGACATATTTTGCGGCGTTGCCGAAATCGGTGCGTATGTTCATTTGCTTTCCTCCAGGGTTTGAATAATGGCGCGCATGCGTTTGACATGCTCGGGCTGGTCGTCTTCGTCGGCATAGACGGCGTTGCGGTTCAGTTCGCTGAAATAAGCGTCGCAGACTTCGCGCAGATGCTTGATTTTGGGGATGAGCTGCGCGGCGGCTTCAGGGCTGCATTCGGGCAGGCTGGCTTCCATGCCGTCGAGCTGTGCATAAAGGTGGGCTTTCAGTTCGACATCGACTGCGCGTTCGACCTTGAGGTCTTCCCAGTCTTTCATGATTTTGTAGATGGTGTCTTTGACGACCGGCCATTGATCGCCGTTGCCCATTTCCTGTCCGGCGACAAGAAGCGCGTTGCGCACCAGATGAACCATCTGTTCTTCGTTCATCGGTTCGGTGGGTGTCGGCTTGGCCGTCATCTGTATCTCCACTATTTAAGGATAACATGCCTCTCCGAAACTAATGCGCGGAAAAGCATCCTTCGTATAAAGGGAGAATTACATTTCTATGTTTAAGGAAGGCTTAAAAACGCCTGATTTTACAGGCTTTGCGCGCATGTCGCAGTTTTCTTGCGCGACTCGGGGGCGCAAGTATTTCTTCGTAAATGAAAGCAAAAAATAGGCTTAAGGGAAGCTTAAAAATGGGGGCGATTCAGCGTATGCCGACCGCGCCGCGCAGATCGGCTTTGTCGAGTTTTGCGCCGCGCAGATCGGCGCCGGTCAGATTCGCATCGAGGAGAATAGCGCCCTCCAGATTGGCGTCGCGCAAATCCGCGTCGGCCAGCAGCACGCGATCCATCCGCGCCTCGCGCAGATCGACGCCGCGCAGACGCGCGCCCTGCAAATTCGCGCCGGTGAAATTGGCCGACCAGAAAGTGGGCTTGAGCGTGCTGGAAATCAGCATCGGCGAACAATTGGCATATTGCAGATCGGCGTTGTCCAATCGCGCCATCGAGAAATTGATGCCGCGGCAATCGGCCTTGCTGAAGGTCGCCTCGCGCGCGTTGCAGCAGGACAAATCCGACATCGTGAAAACCGCGCTGCGGAACGAGGCTTTGTTGAGCAGGGACTTCTGCAAACTCGCCGCCTGCAACTGTACGCCGTCGAGCATCACCTGCGACAAATTCAGCCCGACCAGATCGGCGCGTTTCCCCTCGCGCCCCAGCGTGTTGACCCAGATGCGATGATTGGCGATGATTTCCTTGATGCTGTATTCGAGGTTCTCGAGAGACTTCGACAATTTGGCATGGCTGAAAGTTTCCGGCGTGAAATCGCCCGGATGCACGAGAGTAGCGGTCAGATCGGCGCCGTCGAACACCGCGCCGTCGAGATTGGCATGCAGCAGAATGGCGGAATTCATATTGGTGTTGCTGAAATTACAGCCGCGCAGATCGGCGTTTTCGAACGTCACGCCCTGTAAATTACTGCCGGCGAAATTGACGCCGGTCAGTTTCGCGCCCTTGAAATTGGCGAGGCTCAGATTGGTGGAAAGCTCGATCGCGCTCGAAAATTTGGCGCGCTGCGCGGTGACGTTCTTGAACACGGCGTCGGCCAGCCGCATTTTGGTGTTCATATTATTGACCGGCCCCAGATCGCCACCCTGCCGGTGATGCAGCAGCAATCCGTCGGCCAGATTGGCGTCGTCCAAAGTCGCGTTGGTGAAATTCGCGCCCTGCATCTGCGCGCCACGCATATCGGACTGGCTTAGATCGGCCTCGACGAAACAGCTGTTGTTCAGCGTCGCGCCGAAGAAATTGGATTGCTGCAGCTTGCTGTAAGAAAAATTGGAATGGTTCAGAAACGCGCCGACGAATTCCGCCGAGGCCAGCTCCTTGCGCGAGAAATTCAGCTCGTGCCCGGTTTGCAGGGAAATGTCCAGTCTCCGCCCGCCCTGAATGCCGCGCATATACTTCTCATGCTGCGCGATGAGGTCGCCGACTTCGCTTTGCAGGACGACGGGCATGGGCCTTCTCATTCCTGAAAATAGAAAGCTATTCAATCACAGTTGGGTGAAAGAGTGGTGAAGGGAGGCTGTTATGCTTAAAGAAGGGTAAAAAAGCCCGTTTGGACAAGAGGGCGAGGGAAGAGGAAGCGGCGCAGTCCTATGAAGGACTGCGCCGCAAACGGTTAGCCTTAGCGTGGAGCCGGTTTGGCCGAGCGTTTGCCTGTCGTCGCGGTGACGCCTTCGCGTTTCAATTCGCTGCCAGCGGCGGCGGCTTCAAGAGCTTTCAATTGAGTGTTGGCCGATCGATAATATCTCCGGCTCCGTACATAGGCGTCGAGATCGGTGCCATCCGGCACATGCTCGTTGGCGCAGACTTTGGAGAAGCCAAAAACATGCCGCTCGATTTTGTCATAAGAGTCCGCAGTCAATTCGGCGCTGCCGTCGTCATTGCGCCAGCATAAATCGAGTCTCTTATAGGGATCACGACTGGTCTGCGGCGGCGACATGAAAGTGATCGGCACGCGCGCGAAACCGTCGGGTGTGGCGGCGCTCGGGTCGATTTCCATCGCCTGGCCGAGGAAGTGATTGGCGACGACATCGCGCCAGGTTTCGTCGTTATAGGATGTTGGCACACCCTGCATATTGGTTTTGTTGTCCGGATTTTTGGCGGCGAGCAGATCGGCCTTGTCGAGTTCCGCCGAGATTTTGCCGTTGGCGGCATAGTCATAGGTCGGCACCGAGGTGCCTTGCGGATAAAGTTCGGAAAGGCGGCCTTCGGTTATCTTGCCGTTCTCTACCCTGACAAGGACGGAGGTCCAGACCGAGGTCGGGTTTTTGTCGCCCATGCCGTTGACGTTATTCTGACGGTCGAAGCGCGCGATCATCTTTTCCAGCGAGTAAGGGTATTCTTCCTTGCTGTAGATTTTTCTGATTTCGGCGTCGTATTGGGTATAGAGGGCGATCGCCGCATCGCGATCGGTCTTCCATAATTCGTTGATGCTTATGAGGGCGTCGGCCATAAAAAAATCTCCGCTGAAAGCGTTTCCTTATTTTAAGGATAACACCATACCCTGAAAGCAATAAACGTTGATGAAGACTACAATTTTAGTGCAAAAATCTGGGGTGTCCGCGTAAATCATAGTATTGCGGCGTTTTTTGCTAGGAGTGCCGCAATTCTTCAGCAGGCATTAACTATAAACTGATCGGGCGAAACAATTTAATTACATATTGAGGTACGGTCATATGTTACCTTCGCGAGTATATTCGAATGAAAATGATTTCCGCTCCCCGGCAATCGGGAAAACCGAAAAAGGACATATGAAATGGCTGCAACGGCAAACAACCAAAACATCGATTTGATCGATATCAGCGGACTTGACAAAGCTCTGGTGCTGGTCGCGCTCCATAATCATTATGTTCCGTCTGCGGCAACCTTCTTTAGAAGCGATGAGAGCATTACCAAATCCAAGCGCATTGATATTGGGGACATGTCGATTGCCCAAGCGCATGAATATCTGCAAAGGCACCCCAATGGGTACATCCGGGAAATTGGTGGACGCCCCATGGAAATTGATATCTCGGGCGACAAAATAAACCCCAGAATATACGACCGCGACATTGAGGCCGGAACCGCCCGAGAAGCCATAACGGCGCTTCGCGCGTTCGTCGCCGAACACAAACTTGCCGGTAAAACCCGCGATTTTCTTCTCGGCTTTAAAACGCCTGATGCCTGGGCTCTGCAACTTCACGAAAGTGTTAAGAAAAGGGACATGGGTGCATTCAACGAAGCCGTGGCAAAAGGAGCTGTAGCCACTAAAATGGATTTGCGCATTGCTTTGGAAACGAATGGCGACCCGGAAATGTACAAAGCAATCGTCGCCAGTGGTGTTAAAACTGACGTAAATCGGGATTTAAGCTATGCCTTAAGCGGCATGGTTGGTTCGCGCGCTTTCGAGGATCAGGAGCAAGCGGAAGCATTCGCCAAATATCTTTATTTGCATCCCGATTTCGATCACGCAAGACCTGTCTATAACGGCGCCAAAGATTTTGATATTTCCGGCATGGGCGGGGTGAAATGGGATTCGGCGCAGGAATTCACCGACACCGTTTTGAATGATCCCAGACATGCCGTCACTTCATACGAACGTGAGGGGCTCTTGGCGGCTGCGCTTTATGGCAATAATCAGGTGGTTATGGATGCCATTTTTCAGGATGGCCGCCCAATCAATATGCAATTTCCTAACGATCTTCATTACTGCTGCACTAATGGGCAAACGCCGCTCGCCTGTGCGAAATACGATAAGCTTTCCGTTAAAACGCCGCAAGATTACCTGCTTACCAAAGGCGCAGATAACTCTCAGAAATTTGCATATAGTGAGGATCTGTCGGCTCCGGATGGAAGGGCCGCCCGCCAAACACTATCCCCGAGTTTGGGGGAGAAGCCGCCCCAAAATTCATAAGAGCATGTGCGGCCGGAATTAAACCGGCATTCTCGGATAAGGTTGCACGCCTCATCCGGCTAATCCCCCTTGTTCGAAGCGTTATTGTCTTCCGAAGGAACAAGGTTGCTCGGTTTCTTGGCCTTAGCTTCCTCATAGGTCGCGGCGGCCTTATCGGTCTGGCCGTCGAGCGCCAGGGTTTTGCTGCCCACCGCTTCGCCGATGCCTTCTTTGAGGGTTCCGATCAATCTCTTGGTTTTGGCATTCATAATCGCTTCCTTTCCGCTGGAACGCGATCAGGCCCTAATCGGCACAAAATTTCGATAAGATATTCGGAATTTGGAAGACAAAGCTCTCCGGAGGCACGGGCCGTTATCCTTTATTCCATAAGGCTCTTATCATAGAAGAGGCGGTTGAGGTTTTCGGCCGCGCAGGTGGCGTGGCTGTAGCCGTGCGCCTCAAAATGGGCGGTGCAGGCATGCTTGTCCTGCTCGGAAAAATGGGCGTATTCCAGACATATCAGGCGCGGCCTGAAAAGAGTCAGGTCGAGTTGTTGTGCGATCTGCCAATCCGAACCTTCGGTGTCGATGATAAGAAGGTCGATTTTTGAAATCCCGAAATCTTCGATAAGCCGGGACAAAGTGCAGCAGGGAACTTCGACATCGACCAGTCCTTTTTCTACCAGCGCCTCCTGCTCCTTTGTCAATTTGCCGCGCTGAAAAAAAGCCTCACGGCGCAGGCTTGTCGTCATGCCCATATATTCCGGCGGAAAGATGCCTTGCCGGATAAGTTCAGCGTCGGCGCGCGTCATCTTAAGCGTGCCGTTTCCTGAATCTATGGCGCAATTGGCGAAACGCAGGCCTGCCACGCCTTCATAATTCTTTTTCAGCGCGGCGAACATGTCCGGCATCGGCTCCGCCAATACGCCGTCCCACGCCCCCGTTTTCGCGTGCGGATACATGACATCGTACTGCACCCCGTCCATCGCCCCGATTTCAAGGAAAAAGGGCCGCTTATCCCCGCTTTGTCTCAACACGGCCTGCGCCAGCAGATGAAAAGATAAAAAGGGTTCGGTCACGGGACATTCCCCTACAGGCATTCATGGTTATTTGAAAATAACCGGTTCTGGCAGAAACCGGTAAGTGGAGGCACGGGCCGGAATCGAACCGGCATTCGCGGATTTGCAGTCCGCTACATCGCCATTCTGCCACCGCGCCATCCAATACTCACGAAAGAGCGTGAGAGTAGGGCGCGACATTAGGTTCTTGAGCTGCGGCGGTCAAGCTTGTATAGGAGTCGAAATCCGGTTTTTCCAAGGAATCACCCTTATTTACCCATGGTTGCCATGCCCCACACCGCCGCCAAGTCCGCCGCCCAGACCTTGTCCTCGACCGACGCCCCCACCGCCGATTTCGCGGTAGCGCGCTTTTATATGATCGAAGGCCAGCTGCGCCCCAACAAGGTCACGCATAGCGGTGTTATCGCGGCGATGGGCAGCCTGCCGCGCGAATTGTTCGTGCCCTCCACCCTGGTGGGCATGGCCTATATCGACGAAAATATTCCCCTGATTGCGGGGCGCAGCCTGATGCAGCCGATGATCCTCGCCCGCATGATTCAGGAAGCCGACATTAAACCCACCGACCGCGTGCTCGACCTCGCGCCCGCCACCGGTTATTCGACCCTCGTGCTGGCCAGCCTCGCGGCGCAGGTGGTCGGCGTCGAACCCAATTCCGTCCTCGAAAAAGAAGCCGAAGCCAATATCGCCAAATTCGCCGGCGGCAAGGCCGAGATTCTGGCGGGCGCTCCGGTCGAAGGCTGCGCGTCGCGCGCGCCGTTTGATGTCATTTTCATCAATGGCAGCGTCGAATTCATTCCCGAGATTCTGTTCGATCAGCTGGCCGAAGGCGGGCGCCTCGTCGCCGTCGTGCGCGGTTACGGCCCGGCGCACGCCGCCCATGCCGGGCAGGCGCGTCTGTACCGCAAGCAGCGGGACGAAGTTTCGTGGGTTTCGCTGTTTGACGCTAACGTGGGCGTTGCGCCCGGCTTCACCGCGCCGCGCGGTTTCGAATTTTAATCCTGATTACGGCAAATAATCCGGCAGAACCCGGAAGACCTGCACCTGGCTGGGCGCGTCGAGCGGTATGTGCTCCAGCCAGGGCGGCAGCTCGCCGGTCAGCAGACGCTGAATGAACGGATGGGGCAGGGCATAGTTCAGGTTGGTCGGATCGGCGACATAACCGCGATCGACATTCTCGCACATCAGAACCAGATCGGGTTTGCGCTTGCGCACTATCGCCGCCGCGGCCTCGGCCGTGTCGGCACGGAAGAAATCGAGCGCATCGAGATTGCCGCTGACATTCTCATGGAATGACGCCGCCAATATGCTGTCGCGCGTATGCAGCAGGATATCCGGCCCTTCATTGCCCGTATTCATAATCAGCAAGGGCTTGTCGCCGTAAGGCGGCATGTTCAGAATTCGCGTCACCGCCGCCACGTCGCAGGGCGGATTATAAGACATCATCGGGTAAAGAAATCCGTTGATTGCCGGCATGTCGTAAACGGTAACCAGAGGCAGCGCGGCGAACAGAACCGGGACGGCGGCATAGGCATAAGCCCGCCAGGGCGGCGCGCGGCGCGCCAGTTGCCACAACAGCCACGCCAAAGGAATGACGCCGAACATCTGCGAATAGGGAACATAGCGCGATTGATAAAACAGCGCCAGAATGAGTCCCAGCGCATGCATCAGCGTGATCAACAACCATGCGGTGCGTGTGCGCTGCCTTGTATGCTCCATCTGCCATAGGCAGACGCCCAGCGCCGCCAGCGGAAAAGGCAGAAACGACACCGCAATCAGCAGGGGATTGACCCGGTACACCAACGGCATCGCTTCCTTGGTGTTGGGCAGCATGAATTGCATCAGCCGCGCATCGACCGCGCCATAAGGCCCTTGCAGCAGATCGGGAAAGCATGACAGGAACACAATGCCCGCCAGCGCGGCGAAAATAGCGCCCATCGTCATGCGCGCCACCCGGTCGGGATTATGGCGCAGCAGCCAGATCGCGCCGAGGCACATAAAAATCCCGAACAGCAGCGCGACATAGACAATCGAATAAGCCGTCAGATCGAGCGTGAAAAAATCGAGCCGGTAGGTCGGCAGCAGCACGATCCCCGTGCCCAGCATCGCGCCCGCATAGGCGACACCCGCCGCCGCGCGTTCGCGCCGCAGGCTCGCCCACACGCCGAGAAACGTTGTGAAAGCCAGCAGCCATGGCAGAGTCTCCAGCCCGATCACGAGCGCCAGCGCCATCAGCGCGCCCGCCGTTGCGGCATAAGGAATGCGGCGCGGGCTGGTGAGAACGAGCAGGAACAAAACCAGACACGCTTCGATCAGCAGCGCGACGAAGCCGTGATGATCGATATGCCCCGGCATGAAATCGAACAGCAGCCCCTGCGCCGTCAGCCCGATAAAGGCCGCCAGCGTCGCCCATGCTTTCGGCACAAACAGCCGCGCCTGTTTGCGGAACAGCAGCAGCATGCCCAGCAGGAACACAGGCGGCCATACCGCCGTCATCGCTATCACGCCATTTTCCCGCCCCAGCAGCGGCGTCAGCACCGCCAGCGTCGCCGCATAGGGCAGTTCCATCAGCCGCGTGAAATGAAACGGCGTTCCTCCCACGCTACTATTCGCCGGGGGATTCATGCGGTGCTCGACGCGGTCATACCAGCCTTGCCCGTCGAGCAGCTCGGCGCTCTGCACCGCATACATGGTGTCGTCGGGATCGACAAAGCGCCCCTGCATCAAAGCACTTTGCGGATGCACGACAAAGCACAGGACGAAGTAGGCCAGCAGAAAAGGAATCAGGCCACGGAAAGGCGGTTTAAGAAAAGACATTCTTGAATGCAGCGCAGGTCAGGGTGAAGGGCAGGCGAGTGTGAAGCGCTGCCGCGCGGAAAGCAATCGCCATGAACCGGGGGTAGTGCTGCATTTTGAAAATAAGGTGCTATCAGAGCCGTCATTCCGGACAATTTTCTCTTCGTCACGCCGAAGGCGGGGTGAAAGAAAATTGATCCGGAATCCAGTTGGCCTCTCAGCAGGATCAGCCGGTTTCTGTTGAGAGGCTTACTGGATTCCGGGTTCGCGCCCCAAGCGGCGCGTTCCGGAATGACGGCTCCGGCGGCGTTTGCTTTTCAAAACGCGTCCCTATCCATTTCTTTTCCGCCTTGCACGGGGACGAAAACCCGATAGACTTCTGCTGTCATGCCCGTGCGCGATTCGCGCCGAATTCCCAGCTTGCCACCTGCTAGTTCTTGAGAGAAACCAATGGCTGAAGAAACACCGGCTTCTGCTGATCCCTCGATGGAGGAGATCCTCGCTTCCATCCGCAAGATTATTTCGGATGACGTCCCGGTGGTCGAAGCTCCCGCGCCCGAGCCGGTTCCCGAACCCGTGCCTCCGCCGCAGGAAGACATCGTCGAACTGACCCAGATGGTGCAGGATGACGGCTCGGTGGTCGATCTTGCCGCCGCGCCGGAACCGGAACCCGTTCCGGAACCGTTGCCGCCGCCCCCTCCGCCACCACCGCCGCCCCCACCCCCTCCGCCACCGCCTCCCGTGCCGCCGCCACCGCCGGTCGCCGCCGGGGAACCGCTGGTCTCCGATCCTGCCGCCGATACCGCCGCCTCGTCGCTGTCGAATCTCGCCAGTACGATCGAGATCGAACGCCTTGCGGCAGGACATACTTATCTCGGCAATGGCAGCCGCACGCTCGAAGATATGGTGATCGAGCTGATGCGTCCGCTCCTCAAGCAATGGCTCGATCAGAATCTGCCCGGCGTCGTCGAACGGCTGGTGCAAAAAGAAGTCGAGCGCATCGCCCGCCGCAGCTAATTTAATTTTGAATTAGTGCAGCGTCTGGCCGCCGCGCGCGGTTTCGCCTTGCGTATTCTCAATGCGGTTGGCGACGTTGGACAGTTCCTGCTGCAAACGCATGCCCGCCTGCGCCAGAACCTGAATCTGGCGGTTATAGCTTTCCTGCTGCTTTTGAACTTCCGCGAGCGACTCGTTGAGGCGTTTCGAGGTGCGGATCTGCTGCCCCGCCGCTTCGGCCAGCGAAGCCGAAACCGTATCACGCAGTTTTTTCATCCACATCAGGGCCACGACGACGAAGCCGATGGCCGACCCCGCCGAAATCGCGGCAAGGATATAAGCGGTTTCTGCTGTCATGGGCGCCTCCGGGACGAGAACCCACTCTACCAAGTCGTACCGCGATTGGCTACCGTGAGCCTATCTTTTTAAGTCTTTGATAATCAACAAAGGCGCTGTGCCGCCCGCCAGCTTGGCGCGGTAAATCTGAATATTCTCGAGGATGCGCTCGACATAATTGCGGGTTTCGTCGAGCGGGATCGACTCCACCCAGTCGATCGCATCGACATTGGCGTCGCGCGGATCGCCATAAGCGGCAATCCATTCGCGCACGCGGCCGGCCCCGGCATTGTATCCCGCCAGCGCCAGAATATACGACCCGTTGAAATGCTCGATCTGCTGCTGCACGAAAGCGGTGCCGAGTTGCAGGCTGTACCCCGGATTAAGCAGGCGGGATTCGCGGTACTGCAATCCCATATGCCGCGCCACGTCGCGCGCCGTCCGCGGCATCAATTGCATCAGCCCGCGCGCGCCGGCATTGCTGCCGGCATCCGGGTTGAACATGCTTTCCTGCCGGATCAGGGCATGGGTGAAAGCCGGCTCCGGCGGCGTCGGCACATGCTGGTCGATCAGCGGGAAACCGCCATTTTCCACCAGCATGTCTTTCTGGTTCGCGGTCTTAACGGTCTGAATGCCGAGATCGGGGCGGTGCAGACGCGCCGCGATTTCGGTCAGCACCACGAATTCGGCGCGCTCGCTCGCGGCTTCGGCGGCGGCATGGAAAAAGGCGTAGGCGCGGTCGTTTTCGCCGCTTTCCGCCAGCCGCAGAATGGCGCGGTAAATATCGCGATCCATGATCTTGCGCCGCGCGGGTTCCGGCAGAGGCGGGTCGGCCTTGGCGGTCAGCACCGGCTTGTCGTCGATTTTGGTTGCGGCCAGCTGCCCGTAATAAGTGGTGTTGAAAATCGCGGCGTCTTCATAGGCCTGCTCGGCGGCGTTGCGGTCGCCCTGCGCTTCATAGGCGCGGCCCAGCCAGTAGGCGCCGCGCGCGCGGCTGACCGGCATGGTGGCGTTGTCGTACAAATTCTGGAAATGCGTGTGCGCTTCCTCGGGCTGATTGAGGAAACGTAGCGCCAGCCACCCGGCCAGAAATTCGCTGAAGGATATAACCTTGGGATTGCCCGAGGCGCGGATATCGCTCAGCCGGTAAGCGAGGTCATAATCGTGCTTGGCCATCGCGCGGCGCGCCATGATCTCGCGCAACTCCCACCACGCATCGGCATGCGCCGCGTCGGCGGGCGCGTTGAGAAGCATTTCGTCGGCGTCGTCGTCCTGATTGGCATGCACCAGCGCGCGCAGCTTCTGGTAAAACAGCCCCGGGTCGCTCTGCGCCGCGGAAGGCACCCGGTCGGCAAGCCGTTCGGCGTTCCTGTCCTGCGCCGCGAGAGCGAGGCGCGCTTCCGCCACCGCCTGATCGCTGGCATCGACATAGGGCATGATGCGCCGCGCGCCGACCACATCGTTCTTCCACAAGAGGCGGTCGAGCCGCGCCCATAACGCGCCGGGATCGAGCAATGCCGCGAAACGCGTGAAGAACGCCTCCATTTCGTCGCCGGTGAAATCGCCCTCGATCCAGCGGGTGCGGATGGCGGCCAGCGCGGCGTCGGCGCGGCCGATCTGGTTAAGCGCATCAACGTAACGATAGAACCCGATCAGCGTCACGGGCGGATGATCCCCGAACCAGGCGACGATTTTCTGGGGCGCCATTCCGGCGGGAATTTTCTGCTCGGCGATCATTTGAACGCCGCGCAGGCCCGGCCAGCCCGGATTATTGGCGATGAAATCGGCCATTTCAGCATAACTGTAATCGTTGCCGGGCAGCGCCATCGCGTAAAAAGTAACGATTTTGTTGAGAACCGGGTCGCGTCCGCGCGCGGCGTAACTCTCGGCCTGCCGCACATCCCCGGCGTCGAGCGCCTGAAACGCCTTATGGTAAAATTGCGCGGGCGTCTCGGCGGCATGGGGCTTGGCCCAGGCCGGGGTCGCCATCATCAGCAGGGTAAGCAGGAGGAGAGAAAAACGCGCCATTGGCGGTTCTTACCAGATTCACCGATGGACGCCAATAAAACCCTCAGCTAAATGATAAGTTATGACTACGAAAGCCGAAGAACGCGCCCTGGCGCAGAGATATGTGTCGCTCAACCGCCGCGCGCGACACGATTATTTCATCGAGGATACGATCGAGGCCGGAATCATTCTTTCCGGCACCGAAGTCAAATCCCTGCGCACCGGGCAGGCCAGCATTCAGGAATCCTTCGCCAGCCCCAAGGAAGGACGCATCTATCTCGTCAACGCCTATATCCCCGAATATAATCAGGCTGGCATTCATCTCCAGCATGAAACCCGCCGCCCGCGCCAGCTTCTGTTACATAAACGCCAGATCGACAAAATGATGGGCGCGGTCAAGCGCGAGGGCATGACTCTGGTGCCTCTCGGCATCTATTTCAACAAGCGCGGCATCGCCAAGGTGGAAATCGGCATCGCCAAGGGCAAGCAGCAGCGCGACAAGCGCGCCGCCATCAAAGACCGCGAATGGCAGCGCGACAAAGCGCGCCTGATGCGCCAGCGCGGATAATCAGGATTACAGGGCGTAACGCTGTTCCATGGCGGCGGTCCAGTTGCGCATGGTCGGCTGCGTCTGGGGTTCCGGCCGATAAGCGTAAGGCGTCACGTCTTCCGTGGGGGTCGCCGGAATCGAAGGAATAAGTCCCCTGGTCACCATATCCGCGATCACGCCGCCTTCGACGTGGTTCACTTTGCGGTCGTCGAGATAAAATTCTTCCTGGAGAGTGCCAATAGGCTGCTGGCGCAGCACCATCTTGCCGCCGAGGATGATCTTCTTTCCCGGCACCGGATAGAACATAGTGTCGTCGGTCGGCTTTGTCAGGGCTTTCTGGCGTGGGAGGGTGGCCATCTCGCGCGTGACTTCGATTTCGCGGGTCGGCAGCACGGAGCTGTGCGGCACGATAAAAGCGCGCTTTTTGTCGCCGTGCCGGAAACGCGGGCTGGTGACGGCGAGAACCGCGTTGCCCGTGGGCATCTCAATCGCGCAATCCAGCTGATGGTCGGTCGGGCGCGACAATACGATAAACTGGCTGGTGCCGATCATCGCTTCGATATGCGCTGTCTCGGCCTGCGACAGGGCGGACCATTTTTGAACGGCGTCCTTTACCCTGAGCTGCGAAAACTGGCCTTCCTTAAAGGAAATGCGGATTTCGTTGCCGTTGCTGCGAACGGGGATGGCGACTTCGCGCTGAAGGACGATGCCATTTTCGATGCGCTCGGATTCGACATGCACGCCCATATGATAAAGGGCGCGCCGGGCCTCCACCGTCACGGGGGTATCGATGGCGGGCAGAAAATACATATCGGCGGGATTGTGATTAATGGCGATGATATCGCCGGTCTCGTCATTGGCGATAGCCATGGTCAGATCGATATGATGGGCGGCGACCACGCGGCGTGTCGGGCGAAGCAGAGCAGCAGGCATATTCAAATCATCCCTGAACGTTTCGATGCTGCGAAATCTATGCCCCAACATGAGTCGCTCCAAATCATTTCACCTGTTTTGCGCTGCGAAAAAGGTTTTGCGGCGCAATATTTCCTCGTCTTTTAAGCGCTGATTAACCGGCTTGCATAAAATGGGTAGTTCAAAAGGCTACTGCGCATGCTCCTGCAGGAATTTGCGCGCGGCGGGAAAATCGGCCGCCGTCATCTGGTCGGTGCGCGCGATGCCGATTTCCTGCTCCATCGTGCGGCGCAGATTTTCCTCATCGACGCCTTTGACCTTGGCGGCATAAAACAGCAGCGCGTCGATTTCGGTTTTTTCGTAGCGGTTGAGCGGTCTTTCGT
Organism: Alphaproteobacteria bacterium; assembly: GCA_031291435.1. GTDB lineage: Bacteria > Pseudomonadota > Alphaproteobacteria > UBA9219 > UBA9219 > CAIXLI01. The sequence goes on from JARLJC010000316.1 coordinate 23,550, forward strand.
CCGCCTGCATATAACTGGTCACGCCAAAGCCGCCCGCCGCCGCCAGCAGGGTGGTGAAGCACAGAGTTTTGAAGGTCATGGTGATCTGCACGGCTTTCCTGTCGGCAGGCAGGGCCGGAGCGCCCGCTTTCAGAATTTCGCGCGCGAGGAAAACTATTTTTTCGCCTTGATCGTCCATTTCAATAACCAGTCGCGCTAAAACGCTCGGGTTGAATCAATTAAGTCGCTTATGTCTTCTTCCTATCCGCAGAGTGTATCACCCGGCGGCGAAACTAAAAAAAGGTAACGGCAAAGAACGCCAATAAATGCATAAAGTTACAGTCTATGGATAAGTTGTTCGCGGCGGTAACCTTAACGGCAACCTATTTGCCGCGCTTGTGCCGCAGCACCTCATATTCCAGCAGATTGCTGATCTGCGGTTTAAGGCCGCTGAGGCGGTTTTTGCGCCCGGATTCAGGCTCTTCCTGCATCTGCTTGTAGATGCTGGCCGACATGGCGGCGAATTCGCGCGGGGTCAGCTCGCGGCCCATTTCGGATGCTGTCTCCTGCAAACGGGCGATGATTTCGGTCAGCAGCTCAACATCCTTGCCGAAAGCGGCGTTTTTAGCCTCGGCATCGGGCGTTTGCCCGCCCATCAGGAAAGCGGGCGTGACGCCCAGCACGTCGGCCAGCGCCTGCACCGTGTCATAGCGCGGGAATTTCGAGCGCCCTTCGATCATGTCGCGCACGGCGGTGGCGTTAAGCCCGGCGCGCAGCGACAGGCTGCGCGGGTTGAGCCCTTGCTCTTCCATCAGGCGCTGCAGGGTGCGCACCCAGGTGTGATTTTCCTTTTTTTCGCTCATGGGAGAAGCCTAAAGGGGCGTCTCGGCGCTGTCAATGGGAAAAATCACGCGTATGGCATTATTAATCCCATAACGGCGCAGCAGCGTGACCGTCGCCCAGCCCAGCGCCGCGCCCGCGACTACATCCGACAGGTAATGCGCATCGACCATGATCCGGCTGGCGGCCAGCACGAGGGCATAGGCGAACCAGATGATGCGCCCGCGCGGATAAAGCACGGTCAGGGCGCAGGCGAGGGTAAAAACGGTGGTGGTATGGCCCGAAGGCATGCTGGCCCAGACCGAACCGGAGGTGAAAGGCGAAAATCCGTAAACCCCGTCGCGCAGCCACAAAATCGGGCGCGCGCGCGCCAGAACGGGTTTGATGAGGTCGGCGGTAAGGCCTGAAACCGCGATTGTCGCGAACAGGAAAAACGCACGCACGCCGATATAGCCGCACAGCTGCCGGTAATGCTGCGGCACATCCTTGCCGCGCACCAGAAAAGCGGTGGCGATAACGGTCACGCCGCACGGCCATAAATACCACGCCGATTTGCCGTAATCGGTAATGCTGCGAAAAAACTCGATGAGAGCGTGATGCGAGGCGTCGAGATTATGCACGGCCAAAGCCAGCGGACGGTCGGCGAAAAAGAACAGAGCGCATTCCAGCAACGCGAAGGCCGCCAGCGCGGCTGCCCCTTTCATCGGCGCTGTCATGGCGCCGCGGGTTTCTGCGCCATCGTCACGCGATAGACCGTCAGCAAAGCGGCGCCGCCATGACCGGAATTAAGCCCTTCGAGAAGGCGCGCGGGCTGCGGCATATAAGGCGTGCCGGTGAAGGCGTTGAGGAAATCCTGCTGCTCGTTTTTGCCGATCACGGCGACGCGGCAATTATCGCGCTGCATATCCCACGCGGCTTCGGCGCCGCTTCCGGCCAGAAGGGTATCGGTGCCGCCCATGAAGATAAGGCTGGGCTCGTGATAGCCGGCGGCTACGATCTGCACATCCGCGCAAGGTTTGACCGCATCGACCGTCTGCACGATCTGGCGCGTCATCCAGGCATGCTGCAGGCCGGGCAGGGTGGTGCCGAAGGTGGCGGTAAGGAAAACCAGCATTCCGGCGGTCAGCGCAGCGAGGCTGCCGGTTTTCTGGCGCGGCAGCAGGAGCAGCGAGGCCGCCTGCGTCACCAGCAGCACCGCGCCCGCGCCGATTTGCACCGGCATCCATAAATGATCGGAAAAAGCCGGGGCGAGGGCGAAAGTGGCGGCGATAGCGAAACCCAGCAGCAGCCACAAAGCAACGCCAAGGGCGACCGGCCAGCGCCGCGCCGCCGTGCCGATGCTGGCGAAACCGTCATTCATCGCCTTGGCCGTCAGCAGCGCCAGCGCCGGAAACAAGGGCAGCACATAATGCGGTAATTTGGTCAGCGGCAGCTCGAACAAAATCCATACCGGGATCAGCCAGCCGAGGCAGAATTTAATCGCCGGGTGGCGCCGGTTTTTCCAGATATCTGGCGCGGCGAAGAAAATGAAAATCGAAAAAGGGAAAAACGTGATCGGGAGTGCCAGCAAATGCATGCCGGGCGGCATCACGCCGCGATTCTGCCCCTGCCAGATTTTGGCCAGCATATCGTCGCCCGCCGAGGCTTGCATGAAAGCCCCGTGGCTATGCAGCATGATGGCGACGAACCACGGCGCTACCAGAGCCAGCGTATAAATCAGCCCGCGCAGGGGCCGGAGATTTTTCGCCCAGCGCACTTTTTTATCGGAAAATCTGAGCCACAGTAGCGCCGACACGATGGGCAGAACGATAATCGGCCCCTTCAGCAATATCCCCGCCGCCACCGCGCTCCAGAACAAAAAGAACGTGCCCCATCCCGCGATGCCTTTATAGGCGCGCGCGAGGCCGTACATCGCGACCATAATGCTGCCCAGCAAGGCGGCGTCTGTCGTCGCGAGCCGCGCTTCGACGTTCAATAAGATACATCCGGCCAGCATCATGGCGGCGGTCAGCCCCACCGTCGGCGTGAACAGCAAACTGCCGAGCGCGGCGGTCATCAGCACCGCCAGAGTCGCGCCCGCGAAAGAGGGCAGCCGGTAGGCCCAGATTTCATTCAGATGCTGCGGATCGAAAAATTTCGCCGAAGCGCTTTGCAGCCAGTAAATGCCGATCGGCTTTTTGTAACGTGGCACGCTCTGCACGCGGATGTCGGTATAGTCGCCGCTCTCGACCATCTGCTTGCTGGCCTGCGCGAACGAGGATTCGTCGCGGTCGGTCGGCGGCATGGTGACAAGGCCGGGGGTGAAAAACGCCACACACAGCATCAACAGGAACAGATAGGCGAGGGGCGTAAGCCGCCGCCCGTCGGTGCCGAAAAAATTGCCGGGAATGGTCGTCAGTTTTTCAAGCATCGGCGGTTCCGCCAGCGGCGGCGCGCCGCCGCTTGATGATGAAGTAAATATTGCGCAGGTAAATGAAGATGCCGAGGCCTTGTCCCAGCATGAAGACCAGATCCTGTTGATGCACGGCGTAAACGAACACGATCAGGCCGCCGCCGAGGCTGAAATACCAGAACACTTCCGGCATCACGCTTTGTTTGGCGCGCTCGCTGGCGATCCATTGCAGCACGAACCGCATCATGAACATCGATTGCCCGAACAGGCCGACAAACGTCCATAAAGTGAGATGCGCCGCGACCCAAGCCCAGAGATTCTGCATGATTACCGTCCTTTGGTTTGTTATCGTCGAAGTCGCGGCGGGTTTCAAGCGTCCTTAGCTTGACAAGAACGGCGCCGAAGCCCTACAACATGTTATAAAATAACATATATGGCTTATGACCATCCGCCTCAGCAATCTTTCGGCAGGCTATGACCGCCGCCCCGCCGTGCATCATATCAGCGGCGCATTTCCCGCCGGCTCGATGACCGCGATTGTCGGCCCCAATGGCGGCGGCAAAAGCACGTTATTGAAAGCGCTGGCGGGTTTCGTGCCGCTGATGTCGGGCGGGATCGACTTCAACGGCATCGGGCCGGGCGAGATCGCCTATCTGCCGCAGCAATTCGAAATCGACCGCACTTTTCCCATCAGCGTCCTCGATGTCGTGCTGCTCGGCCATTGGCCGCGCACCGGCGCTCTGGGCCGCGTCGGCAAAGAGTGCCGCGAGGAAGCCCTGAAAGCGCTGGCGCAGGTCGATATGGAAAGTTTCGCCGAACGTCCGATTGCTTCGCTTTCGACCGGGCAATGGCAGCGCGTTCTGTTCGCGCGCCTGACTTTACAGAAAGCCCGGCTCATCCTTCTCGACGAACCTTTCGCCGCCATTGACGGACGCACCACCCATGATCTGCTGCATGTTCTCGAGCAATGGCAGAAAGCCGGTGCGACGGTGATTTGCGTGATGCATGATTTTCAGCTGGTGCGCGATCATTTCCCGCAAACCTTGGTATTGGCCCGCGAACTGATCGCCTGGGGGCCGACCAAAGAAGCCATGACCGACGCCAATCTCGCCAAAGCCTCGGCGCTGGCGGCGCAATGGGTCGAGGACGCGCATCTCTGCGCCGTCGATGACAGGAACGCGGCATGAGCTTGGCTTTCCTCTCCGATCCCGCGTTGCAACGCGCTTTGCTGGGCGCGGCGCTTGTCTCCATCGGCAGCGCGCCGTTGGGCGTGTTCCTCGTCCTGCGCCGCATGAGCCTGATGGGCGATGTCATGGCCCATGCGATTTTGCCCGGCGTGGCGGCTTCGTTCATTCTCTACGGCATGTCTATTCCGGCGATGAGCATTGGCGGTTTGCTGGCGGGGCTTGCGGTGGTTCTGCTGGCAGGTGTTGTTTCGCGCCTGACCGCCTCGCGCGAGGACGCTTCCCTCGCCGCGTTTTATTTGATGGCCGTGGCGGCGGGCGTGGTGATGATATCGCTGCATGGCAGCGCGCAGGACCTCGAAGACATCCTGTTCGGCGACGCGCAGGCGCTGACCGGCCCGATGCTGCGCGTGATGGCGGGCGTCAGCGCCTTCACGCTCGTTGTGCTTGGCCTCATCTACCGCCCGCTGGTGGTGGATTCGTTCGACCCGGTTTTCCTGCGCTCGGTGCGCGGCAAAGGCGGGTTCATTCATGCCGTGTTTCTGGCGTTAGCTGTTCTCAATATGGTCGAAAGCTATCGCGCGATGGGCACGCTGATGTCGGCGGGGCTGATGCTTATTCCCGCCATAGCCGCGCAATTCTGGACGCAAAGCCTGCGCGTCATGCTGGCGGTTTCCGTCGGCATCGGCATGGCCGGTGCGGTTGGCGGCCTCGCGCTGTCTTTTGCGTGTAAAATACCTTCCGGCCCGTCGATCATCCTGATCGTCGGGGCGATTTACATCGTCTCGTTCTTATTCGGAAGATTTGGCAGTCTGCGCGCGCGCTATTTCCCGTTCCGGCATCTGGAGCGCTGATCTCACGCCTGCGCTTTGCCGCGCCGGTCTTTCTCGTGCTGGTAACGCGCCTGAAGCGAAGGATCGCTGAACTCACCCAGCACCTTGTCGGACGCACCCTCGCCGTCGAGCCCTTTGATTTGGGCGATATGGCTGGCTAGAGCGTCAACTCCCAAGGCTTCACGTATAAAGGGCCTTAGATAATTATCCAGATGCCCCTTGCCGGGACGTTTTATTTCTTCTGTCAAGGCTGTCAGATAATTTGTTTTATTGGTAGCCCCCCAGTCGACACTAAACCCGGCGCGTTGGGCGAGTTCAGCGTGAATAACAAGAATTGTGCGGCCATTGCCATCAAGGAAAGGGTGGCCATACGCAAGATAGCCCATGATCTCGCCGGGCTTGTCGGCCATGAACTGTATATCCTGCCCGTTGCGAAGGGCATAGGCGATGGCGCCCTGGACATCGTTCGGGTGGGCAAAAAGGACGTCCCCCTTGCTGATGGCCAGATGCGGTGCCGTTCGATTACGGTCTTGTCCAGCCCAGGGATAGACGGCGGAAAAAATGGTGCCATGCGTCGTCAGGACATCGGAGTAGGAGAGTGTCTCTTTTTCCACCAGTTGGGCAAAGGCCTGCTCTATTTTTGCAAGAAACGAACGATGCTCAAGATGTTTGATGATGTCGATATCTTTTTCGCCGGCGAAATTACGCAGATAGCCGCATCTATCAAAATCACCGAACGGGTCGAACATCTTGGTCTTTCTGGTGCAGATAGGCGGCATGCAAGCGGACGGCCTCGACCCCCTGCACATGCCCCGCGCGTTCGAGGGCGAGGAGAAGCAGTTCAGTCGAATCAAGCGCGACATCATCACCGGCCAGACGCGTTATATGGCCGCCTAACAAATCCGATTTGACGGGCTCATAAACGACCCCGTGCCGTTCGGCGAGGGTGCGAATGGCTGTTTCGGCATCGGCTTTGGAAGTGATTTCATGCATATTTTCAGTATAGCATAAATAACTGAAAAAATATACGCGCCTCAGCGTCCCGCGAAACCGGCCTGACGCAGATTTTCGAGATATTCCGGCTGCTCGACCAGCTCGGACGGGATCATGCCGCCGGCGGTCGCATTGCTCAGCTCCTTGGCGGCGCGCGCCAGAATAGGGGTCGCGTCGCTGGGCTGCTGCATCGCATCGCTGACGAGGCCGCACAGAGCGAGATAGGTAACAGGTGAAAGTTCAACCAGCACAGTAACGTCCTTTTTCGATTCTTTTCTTCTCATCATTTGTAACGATCATTTCCTAAGCCAACCTTAACCGGGAATCCCGAAACCAAAAAAACTTTCATGCGCTGATTTTGCGAATAAAATCATGAAAGTAATTGCCTTGTTCTCCAGGGGTAGGTAGTGCCCTATAATGGGTTATTCCTGAGGCGGATTTAGAGGCGGCATGAAACCCAATGTGAGCATTCCCTACGCCGAAATGGCGCGGCTCGCCGATAAAGCGGTCGAGGCCGGGCTCAACATTCAGGTAAAAATGACCGGTTTGTATGTCCGGCAGCCGCCCCATTATGTCCGTCAAATCGATCGTCCGATTGTTGTAAGGCTCGGATTATTCGTATCTGCCATCGGCATTGGCATCGGGATTGGCAAGGGCTTTCAGTCGGTCAGTGAGGTGCCTTATCCTTCCCCGTGGCTCGCGCCGGTGTTAGTGGGCGGATTTGCGCTTTTTGGCGGTTGTGTCGGCTATTTGGCCGGCACGGCTACCGGATATTTCGGGGAGAGGCTCGCTCTTTCCGGCGCGCACGCCAGTAGCAGGCTCTTGACCGCGGCGGGGCGGGCGGCATTGGACAGGCTTACGCCGCATATCCCGGAAATTCAGGTGCCTCAGAATCCACCGCCCAAGGAAGAGCCGGTTCGCTACACGGGCAATGTCATTCCTTTTCCCAAGCGCGAAAAGGGCGAAAACCTCACTCCACGCGGCTAAAGAAAACTATACGGATCGATATCGACCAAAAGCCGCAAATGGCGCGGTAATTTGACCCCCGCCAGCCAATGCCGCAGCACCGCCGAGAGATTGACCGTGCGCGGCGCCTGTATCATGAGGCGATGCCGGTATTTGCCCCGCAGCATGGCAAAGGGCGCGGGGGCTGGGCCCAGAACCCGCAAATCCTCCCGTTGCGGCGCGGTCGAGGCGAGATGCTGGGCGGCGCGGATAACCTCATTCACATTCTCGCCCGAAACCGTCAGGCTCGCCAGCCGCCAGTAAGGCGGCAACCGATACGCCTCGCGCTCCCGCAATTCGGCTTCCATAAACGCATCGCGGTCGCCCTTCACAATCGCCTTCATGACCGGATGTTCGGGTGAGGTGGTTTGCAGCAGCACGCGCCCGGCATCCTCGCCGCGCCCGCTGCGTCCCGAAATCTGCTGCAGCAACTGGAACGTCCGTTCGGCGGCGCGGGGATCGCCGCCTGCCAGCCCCAGATCTCCATCGACCACGCCGACTAAAGTCAGAAGCGGGAAATGATAGCCCTTGGCCATAATCTGGGTGCCGATCAGAATATCGAGATCGCGGCGCGTCATGCGATCGACCAGTTCCTGCGCCGCCTGCGGATTATCCAGAGTATCGCTGGCCATCACCGCAAAGCGCGCTTCCGGCAAACGCTTTTTCACTTCCTCGGCGATGCGCTCGACGCCGGGGCCGCAGGCGGCAAATTTGCCTTCCGCCTCGCAGGCCGGGCATTTCTCGGGCAGCTTCATCGCAAAACCGCAATGATGGCAATGCAGCCGCCCGGACTGTTTATGTTCCGTCAGCCACGAAGTGCATTGCGGGCATTGCAGCCGGTGCCCGCAGGCCCGGCACAAAGTCAGCGGCGCATAACCGCGCCGGTTGAGGAACAGCATCGATTGCTGCCCGCCCGCGATCGTCTGTTTCAAAGCCTCGAACAAAGGCGGGCTGATAAATTCCTGCGCGGTCATTTTATATTTGCGCAGATCGACCAGTTCGATGTTCGGCATCTGGGCCGCGCCGAAACGCTGCAGCAGCTGCACATGCCCATATTTGCCTTGCTTGACGTTGAACAGGGTTTCGAGCGAAGGCGTCGCGCTCGACAGCACGACCGGAATTTCGCCGAGATGCGCGCGCGCCACCGCCATATCGCGCCCGTGATAAATCACACCTTCTTCCTGTTTATAGGCGGCTTCATGTTCTTCATCGACGACGATAAGGCCGAGATCGGGGTAGGGCAGGAACAAGGCCGACCGCGCGCCCAGAATAAACTGCGCCTGTCCGCGCGCAATCGCGCCCCAGTTAAGGCGGCGCTGTTTTTCGCTGAGGCCCGAATGCCATTCCACAGGCCTTGCGCCGAACCGCGCAGCGAAACGGTCGATCAAGGCCGCCGTCATCGCGATTTCCGGCAGCAGCACCAGCGCCTGCCGGTCGAGGCGCAGACATTCGGCAATCGCCTCGCAAAAAACTTCGGTCTTGCCCGAACCCGTGACGCCGTCGAGCAGCGTGGTGGAATAAGACGGATGTTTGACTTTCTCGACCAGAGTGGCGGCGGCTTTGGCCTGCCCCTCATTCAGAACCGGCTGATGAAAATCGGGGTTGAAAGCGGGCGTGGAAAAAACGTCTTTCTTTTTCGCTTCGATCAGTTTGGCGCTGCCGAACATCATTTTGAGAACCGCGCCCGCCGGGGTCAGGGTGTAACTGGCGACCCAATCGACAAAAGCGCGATTGACGTCCGGCACCAGAGGCAAATCCAGAACCCGGATAATCGATTTTAATTTACCCTCGGGCACGCCGCCTTTGCCCGGCCCCCATACCACACCGATCATCTTGCGGCCGCCGAAGGGAACCTCGACAAAGCGCCCCGCCTCTGGCCGTTCGCCGTCTCCGGGCAGATAGTCATAGGCGTCGGAAAGGGGGGCGGGCAGCAGCACGCTGAGTGTTTGCGGAGGGGTAGCGCCGGGGCTGGTCATGTTGTATAAGGACGCGCGTACCAATCTGAAGGAGAAACAAGTGAAATTCTTTGTCGATACCGCCGATATTACCGACATTAAAGACCTCGCCGCAACCGGATTGGTGGACGGCGTCACCACCAACCCTTCGCTGGTGGCGAAATCGGGCCACGCCAATTTTATCGACCTTATCAAGGAAATCTGCAAAATCGTTCCGGGGCCTGTCAGCGCCGAAGTCGGTGCCACCGAGTATGAGCAAATGCTCGAAGAAGGGCTGTATCTCGCCAAGCTCGCCAAAAACGTCGCGGTCAAGGTGCCGCTGACGCCCGCCGGTTTGAAAGTCTGCAAGCATCTGTCCGAACAGGGCACGATGGTGAACGTGACTTTGTGCTTCTCGGCGGCACAGGCGATTTTGGCGGCCAAGGCGGGCGCGACTTTCGTTTCGCCTTTCGTCGGGCGTCTCGACGATATCGGGGAAAGCGGCATGCAGCTGATCGCCGACATCTGCCAGATTTACAATTCCTACCCGAATTTCAAAACCGAAGTGCTGGTGGCCTCGGTGCGCAGTCCGCAGCATGTGGTGCAGGCGGCGTTGCTCGGCGCCGGTGTGGCGACTTGCCCGCCGTCCGTCATCCGCCAGTTGTTCGCGCATCCGCTGACCGACAAAGGCCTTGCGCAGTTTGTCGCCGACTGGGCCAAGTGCGGTCAAAAGATTTTGCCGGGCAAAGCCGCCTGAATCAAATAGAGCCGTCATTCCGCAAAATTTTCTCTTCGACCGCGAAGCGGGCGAAAGAAAATTTGTGCGGAATCCAGTTGGCTTTGTGATCAAGGATGGTGCCTGCGGATAGGCGAACTGGATTCCGGATAAACTTTCTTTCGTCTTCCCCGCTTTGCGGGTAAGAACGAAGAGAAAGTTTTCCGGAATGACCGCTCTTTTTGATAGGCCTCGCGTTATGTCCGAAGTCAGCACATTGCCGCTTGCCGCCGATCTGATTGATACGGTCGAACGCTGGCGTTCATGGCTGGCCGACGAAAAACGCGTCGCCGCCAAGACGGTCGAATCCTACACCTTCGATCTGCACAATCTTTTCCGCTTCCTCAACGCGCATCGCGGGCGGCAGCTCAACCTGTCTCTGCTCGCGACGCTCACGCTCACCGATTTCCGCGCCTGGCTGGCGTCGCGCGCTGCCGATAACATCTCCGCCTCCTCGCGCGCCCGGGCCGTCGCCGGAGTTCGCAATTTCTTCCATTGGCTCGACCGCAGCGGCCAGATGCATAACGCCGCCATCGATATGCTGAAATCGCCGAAACTGGCGCGCCGCCTGCCGCGCCCGGTCACGGAATCTCAGGCGCAGGAAATCGTTGCCATTGCCGCAGGGGCCATCGGCGATACATGGGTGGGCCTGCGCGACGAAGCTTTGTTCACTTTGTTGTATGGGGCGGGCCTGCGTATAGGCGAGGCGCTCGGCCTCACCCGCGAAGCCCTCACGCGCGATCGCGTCACCGTGACCGGCAAAGGCAACAAGCAGCGCAATGTCCCCCTGCTGCCCATCGTCAAAGCCGCGGTAGAAAAATATCTCGCATCCTGTCCCTATGCGCTGAAACCGGATATGCCGGTCTTCATCGGCGCGCGCGGCGAGCCGCTCAACCCCGCGGTGGCGCAGCGCAGCCTGCGTTTGCTGCGGCGGCAGTTAGGATTGCCCGACAGCGTGACGCCGCATGCCTTACGCCACAGTTTCGCGACGCATCTGCTCGCCTCGGGCGCCGATCTGCGCAGTTTGCAGGAATTGCTGGGGCACAGTTCTTTGTCCACCACCCAGCTTTATACGCAGGTGGACGCGCAGCAGCTTTCTTCGACCTATCGCGCCGCTCATCCGCGTGCGAAGTGAGTCAGGCGGGCTGCGCCGTCAGGCTCTTGCGCCAGTCGGGTGTCGGTTCAGGCCGTGGCGGGGCGACAAGCGCATCGGCCGAGGGCATGTGGCTTTCGATATATTCGTTGAGCGTATAGATGTCACGGTGGCCGTCCTTGCCGCCTGTCGGGACGGCGACCTTTATCGAGTCGAATCTGCCACCTAACATCGTCAGCGCATTCAACAGGGAGTCGAAGCTGGCGGCGCCGAAAGACGCATATAACCCGTTTCCGCAGGCCAGCAATTCCTGTCGGGAGATGTTCATGCTTGTCTCTACGATGAGCGAACTGCCATGAGCCAGAACGATTTGACGGTTCTGGCCCGGAAGGACGCCTTTGAAACCAAGGAATTTCGCGTAATCGTTCATAAAAAAACCCCCGCTGAAAAATGAATGCGTATTTTTTATCGTGCGACTCGGTGACGCACAAGCGAATCTAGTTAAAAACGGCGAATCTCCGCGAATCGTCAGGCGAATCGATTCTTCTGCTTGGCGGCTTCGTACAAGGCCACGGCAGCGGCGTTGGAAACGTTCAGGCTGGCGATGGGCCCACCGGTCGGCAGCCGCGCCAGTTCGTCGCATTTCTGGCGGGTGAGGTGGCGCAGCCCTTCGCCTTCATTGCCCAGCACCAGAACCGTGCGGCCCGACAGATCCATTTCCGCCAAAGATTTCTCGCCTTGTTCGGCCAGACCTACGCACCAGTAACCCGCCTCGCGCAATTCATCGAGCGTGCGGGCCAGATTGACCACATGCACAATCGGCGTGTGTTCGAGAGCGCCTGAGGCCGATTTCGCCATAACGCCGGTGGTAATCGGCGCATTGCGTTCGGTCATGATGATCGCGCCCGCGCCAAAAGCGGCGGCGGAACGCAAAATCGCACCGACATTGTGCGGATCGGTGACCTGATCGAGCATCAGGATAAGATCGGTCGGCTGATCCGCGCCGATAATGTCGCGCAAAGTCGGCTCGGGCAAAGGTGCCACTTCGATCACGATGCCTTGATGCACGCTGCCCGGCGGGGCGATGCGGTCGATGGCGTCGCGATCCAGTCTCTTGGCGTCCGGGCGCTTCAGCAACTCCTCGCGCGCTTCGTTCTGCGAAGCCTCGAAAGATTTTTCCCCGGATTCCGTCAGCCAGGCGCGATGCACGCGCCGGTCGGGATTCATCCATGCCGCGCGCGCGGCATGCAGGCCCCAGATCAGAACTGCGCCCTCATGCGTGGGGCGGTATTGTTCCTGCGGCGCGGCTTCGGGTTTCGGCTTGCCGGTTTTGGCGCGAAACGCGGGCTTGCCCGGTTTGGTATCGTCGCGGCGGAAAGGCTTGGTTTTGTCTTTTTCGAAACGGCGCGGCTTGGCCTCGGCATTGAAACGCGGTTTGAATTTTTCGCCGCGCGCCGGTTTCGTGAAATCCTTCAAACGTTCCTTGGCCGCCCCGGTTTTGGCGGCGGCCGTGCGGCGCGGGCGCGCATCGCCGGGCAGGCGCACGGTTTCTTCCTCTTTACCGCGGCGAGGCTTGCCAGAAGAGCGCGAAAAGGGGGGCTTCCGTCCGGAAGCGAAGGATTTGTTGTTTTTCATGAGGCGGACTGTAAGGAAGGGATTGACAAAAACAAGCAAAATCCGTTACTTCCC
>JARLJC010000317.1 GCA_031291435.1 Alphaproteobacteria bacterium
AGCATATACCCTTATAAAGAGCGTATATGCTCTTACTTTTCCGTCCGCAAGCCCTCAAGGCTGCGCGATATGGGCTTTTTCGAATTCTTTACAGTCGCCGAGGAATTCCTCGTTTCACGCGAGGCCACGTCGGCGGATGATGCCGCCGACGTCGAGGAAATTTTCCTGACGTGCTTTACCGCCAATCCGCAAAGCGCGCCGGTACGCGATTATTGCGTCGCGGTTGCCTTCGGAACCACCTTGAAGCGCTCCAGCTGTCGCTGGGCCGCCGCATAATCCGGCTTGATCATCAGGGCCTGTTTATAGTCGCGATAGGCCTGCGCAAAATGCCCCTCATCTTCTTCGATTTCGCCGCGGCTATAATAGGCGACCTGCAGATTGGTCGCGCCCAGCGCTATGCCCTGATTGATGGCCGCCAGCGCCTCGGCCGGACGCTTTTCCGCCACCAGCACCAAAGCCTGGTTCAGATAGGCATCGCCCATGGCCGGATTGTATTCCAGAGCATTCTGGAAATCGTTCAGCGCGCCGCGGCTGTCTCCCAGCGCATAACGGATGATGCCGCGATTGACGACGGTCTGGGCGCGGTAATTCATCATCGGATCGTGCATCGCAATATCGCAATGCTCCAAACCGAATTTGAGATCCACGCCATCGCGCGCGGTGTGAAAGCATTGCAACGCCGGATTGGTGTTGTAGATCATTTGCACATTGCCGGTCGGCCTGTCGGGAATTGCCGCTCCCGCCACGATCTCGGCGCTGGCCCCCGGTACAGCCAGGACAGAAACCGATATTGCGGACACAAACGAAGCGGAAAGAAGAGTGAGATGTTTCATCGCGAGCCTCCCAAATATTGGAACTGCTGAAACCTCAATGTTGGCAGTGTATAGCGGAATCCGGGCGGGGGTAAGGCTCCGCCTCGGAAAAATCCGCCCGGCAATCTCCGGAAATCGTGGCTATTGCGCGTCCTTGACGCAGCGGAACCCCACCGTACCCGAACGATCATAGCTGGGTGCCATCAGCAGCAGCTTGCCATGCTGATCGTTGCGGGTGGCCTGGGGAAAATACCAGATCGAACCGCCCGGCTGATAATGGCTGCCGCCGCGCAGGATCGCCGC
>JARLJC010000318.1 GCA_031291435.1 Alphaproteobacteria bacterium
CCCCATCTCTTGCTGTCAACCGACCGGCCTGCGGTGCGCAGATACAGAAGCACAAAGCCGACTGCGTTATAATCCCGCGCAACCAACTCCCGCGCCGCCAGCCAGAGCGGCGCCATGATCGTCAGGTAAAGCGGGTTCTTGAACAGCACTACGATCAGCCCCGCCAGCATGAGCAGCATCGCCCCCAGGCTCAGCGGCACGCCCATGAACATTGCGGGCCTTGTCGCCGCGAGGTACAGGGTGTCGGCCTCAAGGGGCTCCATCTCAGCCGCCCCCGGTCAGGGTTTGGCCGAGATAGGAAGCGCCGAACATGATGACGATGCCGCCGATGATGCCCGCAATCACCCCCAGCGACGCCCGGCCAAACATGAACAGAAACCCGATGCCGATAATCCCGAGCACCGCGATCGTTTCACCAAACGGCCCCAGGATGAAGGTGCAGACATTATTGATCATCGTCTGCGGGCTGGCCCCGCCCGAGACGGTCTGGGCGTAGGCAAGCGCCGGAAGGCCAAGCATAGCCGCCAGCAGCGCCACGGGGCACGATCGGGCGACCACAGGCCATAATCTGGTCAGGCGTAACCTCTGCGCCTGCGCAAAGAGCATCGGGGCAATCGTGTCCATCATGGCGACCTCATCGTTTGGTGTGGAGAACCAGCATCAGCGGCTGCGGCAGCGCTTTGCCCGGCCACGTCCAGCCCCAGCGGCACCAGCCAGGGCGCGCCATAGGCCTGCGCGTAATTGCCGGTGGCCGAAACATCCCAAGCGGGCGGCATGACGGGCTCGTTAGCGGGCGGTAGCGGCGGCACGGGAAGGCCCGACGCCGCCTCATCCGCATGGCGCATCACCCGCCTTGCATAGCCGTTCATGATCCCTTTGAGCGGTGAGCCGGTATTGTAAATCGACAACGCCATAAGCAAGGCGGCCTGCTGCCCGGTATCAACCGGCCCAGAGCCATAGGCGGCCCGCAGCACCGCCGCGCCGCCCGCCAATGACGCGCAGGGATCGAGCGCCGCGCCGATCGTCATCCCCAGCGCGGGCAGATTGGCGCTGTTGATCTGCATCAGGCCAAGATCGACGGAATGCCCCTCGGCGATCCATGCGGTCGCCTGAGCCTCGGCGTTGGCCAGGGCCGCCGGGTTGGCACTGGCATGGGTGCTGTTATCGTGCAGCACCCACGGATAAAAATTGCTCTCCGTGCGGGCAACACCGCGCAGAACCCATTCCGGCACCCCTGGCGCGCAACGGGCCGCGAGCGTGGCAAAATCCGCATCCGATAAGGTTGCCGCGAAGACCGGCGCCGGGCTGATCGCGCTCAGGCACAGCAGCACACCGGCGAGCCGATATCCACGCAACCTTTCCCGCCGCGCGGCCATTTACGTCACCAGGACTGGCCGCCCGCGCAACCGGGCGGCCACGCGCTGACGCATGATTGACAGTGCCGCCGGCGTCGCCTCCCAGATACCAGCGGTTATATTTCTAATCTCCGGCCGTGCCCGCGCCAAAACCTCCGGGCGCCAACCGATCCGCGCATAGATGCGCGTCATCGGTGTGTCGTAAACACCAACAACAAATTCGATGCCCGACGCGAGACAAAGCTCACACAGGCCAATCAGCAATTCAGCGGAAACAATGCCCACATCCTGTTCGGTCCTGTCCAGAACCGGCGGCACGCAAAACCGCGTGCATTCCCAGATCGTGGGTGCCGTCACGTCCACGTCATCATCGAAAAAATGCCTGAACTCGCTTTGCAGCATCGTCGGTCCGGCGGTCGCCAATAAGCGCAAGGAACCCTGCACTTGCTGATGCTCATCGACCGCAAGGAGATAGACCGGATCAGCCTCTTCATCGTAGCGATCAACCTCATGGCCGTCTTTGACCACCACATCCCATCCCATGCGGTCATGAAATACCGCCGCGCGGGACTGAAACATCTGGTCGAATAATGCGGGATGCTCAATCCTGTCATCCTGGCTCAAAGTTATGATCATTTGTGCTCCGCTTCAGTTCTTGAAACATCATGGCCAACAAAATATCAGCGCCGACTGCATGAGAGATTTGAGCGTCTCCGGCGCGGCGGATTCATGTTTACAAGCCGGATGATTCAGGCCGCAATCTTCCGAATCGGAATCTTGACAGGTCTCTTCAATCGCGCATCAATTAGAAGTTTTGTCTGGATATATGTCGAGCCCCACGCGCCGGACAACGCAAACGCCCTGGCACATAAGATGACAGGGCGTTGCTTCAGTCGGTTAAATATATAATTTACGCTATATTGGCTTGAACTTTCGAGATGCGCTGGCCACACGCTTACGGGCGCAGCATTTCGCGTGACACCGTCCGGGCAATCGCCTGCGGGATCGTGGCACAATTGAGCTTGGTGCAGCCGGATGACAGATATAAACGAACGGCCCGGTCGGTAATGTGCAAACTTGCCGCGATCTGCTTCACGGTCGCGCCACGTGCCGCAAACTCCAGGCATGTCATCTCGCGCGGCGATAACGTTGGCTTGGGTGCGGTATCCCGATAACCCGAGAGCTCGACAATCCGATCATGCATGTAATGCCCGATCATCTGGAACTCTTTCATATAGCCCGCCCGGCGCTGTTCCCATTCTCGCATCGACATGTTGGCGGTGATTGTGAACAATGCGCGTTCGCCCCCGGCCCCTCGTACCGGCAGAGTTATGCCTTGCCGGCCAACATCAAATCGGTCAGCTTCCGCGAAAAACTCGCGCGCAACGTCACTTTCGCGATCGAGCTTCGCCCAATCCAACGGCAAAAAACTCTTCGTGCCAGATACAACCACAGGATCGATTTTGAAGTAGTCATTGTCCTTATACCGCGCAACCCAGCCTGGATCGTAAGTCAAAACCAAGATCGGATTGAACATCTTCGCGCCGGGAATATAAACCGCGTGATAAGCCATGTTCGCCAGATGATAGAATTTGCAAATATTGCCTGCGATCTTCTGCATGGCCGCAAGGCTGGAGGCCTCGCCAATCTGGGTGACAATCTCTTCGTAGCCATCATCCGATCCGGCAATCATCACAAGCCTCCCGGTTATATGGAGACAACGCCAAATTGCACTACCGCGTTCCGAACGATTGCGTAAATTGAAATATAGGTAATGTTTGAAGGTAAGTAATGGCCACTCTTTTACACGGGCATTGCATTGACGCTGGCGGTCATCATCACGCCCTCATTAGTGGTCAGCATCATCGCGTGACGCTCCTGATACCACCGCTTCCGCATGCGCTAGCATTCCTTGGTCTGTCGTAGAAACAGAACATGATACCACATCCGGCCTACGAGATTAGAGATAGCCTTTGCGCCAGCCATTGAGCAGGCCAATAAGATAGCTATTGCGATAGCGATTGAGCTAGCCAATGAGCTGTTGATCGCACCAGCGATTGAGCAATCCACCGTCTCCTACTTCCGATTCGGAAGATTGCACGCAGCGTCAAAAATAGTGAAACTCCCCGCCGCTATTTTTGAAAGACTGTTCATGTCGCTCAAGCGCAGACCAACCGATGCCGACATCGAAGC
>JARLJC010000319.1 GCA_031291435.1 Alphaproteobacteria bacterium
AAGTCAGCGCGATAATCATGATCGGCGCGTCGGCCGGATTCATCTTGCGATAGGTGGGGTTGGATTTGAGGCTGGCGGGCAGGTCGGCGCGGGCAGCGTTGATGGCGGCCTGCACGTCGCGCGCGGCGCCGTCGATATCGCGGTCGAGGCCGAACTGCAAAGTGACGCGCGTATTGCCGACGGTGCTCTCCGACGTCATTTCCGCGACATCGGCGATCTGCCCGAGATGCCGTTCCAGCGGCGTCGCCACGCTCGACGCCATCGTCTCGGGCGAAGCACCCGGCATCCCGGCTGTTACCGCTATGGTCGGAAAATCGACCTGCGGCAAAGGCGCCACCGGCAAAAGCGAAAAAGCCACCGTGCCCGCCAGCGCCACGCCGAGAGTCAGAAGCGTGGTGGCGACGGGTCGGTTGATGAAAAGGGCCGGGAGATTCATTCGGCCTGTTCCGTCTGTGTTTTCTCGCGCGCGCGTCGCGCCAGGTGGTCGAAGCCCAGATAAATCACCGGCGTGGTGAAAAGAGTCAGCGCCTGCGAAACGATCAACCCGCCGACAATCGCGATACCCAGCGGATGCCGCAATTCCGAACCCATCCCCGTGCCCAGCATCAGGGGCAAAGCGCCCAAGAGCGCCGCCATCGTCGTCATCAGAATGGGGCGGAAGCGCAGCAGCGAGGCCTGATGAATGGCTTCGCGCGGCGATTTGCCCTCGACCCGTTCGGCTTCGAGGGCGAAATCGATCATCATAATCGCGTTCTTTTTGACGATGCCGATCAGAAGCACGATGCCGATAATGGCGATGATGTCGAGTTCATGCCCCGAAATAATCAGCGCCAGCAAAGCGCCGACGCCCGCCGAAGGCAGCGTCGAAAGAATGGTCACCGGGTGAATGTAACTTTCATACAAAACGCCCAGCACGATATAGACGGTGATGATAGCGGCGAGGATCAGCAGCAATTCGTTGCCCAGCGACGCGCGGAACGCCAGGGCCGCGCCCTGAAAACTGGTCTGCACGCTGGCCGGCATGCCGATATCCTGCTCGGCCTGCACCACGGCATCGACCGCCTTGCCCAGCGACGCGCCCGAAGCGAGGTTGAACGAAACCTGCGCGGCGGGGAACTGGCCCAGATGATTGATCTGCAACGGCGTCGGCTTTTCTGTCACGGTGGCCAGCGCCGACAGCGGCACCTGCCCGCCCTGCGCCGAAGGCAGGTAGATCGAGGCCAGCGATTCCGAAGTCGCGGCGGTATTGAGAATGACGCGGTACTGGCTCGACTGCGTGAAAATGGTGGAAATAATGCGTTGGCCGAACGCGTCATACAGCGCGTTATCGATGGTGGCCAGCGAAATGCCGAGCCGCCCTGCGGTATCGCGGTCTACGGTGATGTAATCCGACAATCCGCCCTGCTGCAGATTATCGGCGACATCCTCGAATTGCGGGATGCTGCGCAGTTTCGCCACCAGCTGCGGCGTCCATTTGTTCAGCTCGTCCGGATCGGCGTCCTGCAGCATGAACTGATATTGCGTGCTGCTGACGGTGGTGTCGATGGTCAGGTCCTGCACCGGCTGCATGAACAAAGTCACGCCCGCGATCTTGGCGGCTTTTCTGTTGATGCGGCGGATGATCTCGCTGGCCGAGGAGGAACGTTCCGACAGCGGCTTCAGTCCGATCAGGAAGCGTCCGCTGTTGAGCGTCACGTTGCTGCCATCGACGCCGATATAGGAGGACAGGTTTTCGACATCGCGGTCTTTCAGAATGACATCGGCCAGTTTCTGCTGCGCCTCGGCCATGGCCTGATAGGAAACCGATTGCGAAGCTTGTGAGATGCCCTGAATAAGGCCGGTATCCTGAACCGGGAAGAATCCCTTGGGGATAATGATGTAAAGAAACGCGGTGAGGATCAGCGTCCCGAACGCGACCAGCAAAGTTAGCCTCTGGTGATCAAGAACCCAGTCCAGTCCGCGCCCATAGGCGGCGATGGTATCGTCGAAGGCCTTCTGGGTCTTGCGCAGGAACGGACGTTCTTTGGTTTCGTCACGCTGTTTCAGCATGCGCGCGCACATCATCGGCACCAGGGTCAGCGACACCACCGCCGAAATCAGAATGGTCACGGAAAGAGTGATGGCGAAGTCGCGGAAGAGGCGGCCCACCACGTCGCTCATAAACAGCATGGGAATCAGAACGGCGATCAGCGAAATCGTCAGCGACAGAATCGTGAATCCGATTTCCCCAGCACCCTTCAGCGCGGCATCCATCGGTTTCTCGCCCTGTTCGATATAGCGCGAGATATTTTCGATCATCACAATCCCGTCATCGACCACGAAACCGGTGGAAATCGTCAAAGCCATCAAAGACAGGTTGTTAAGGCTGAACCCGGCCAGATACATAATGGCGAACGTCCCGATCAGCGACAGCGGCACCGAAAGGCTGGGAATGATCGTGGCCGGAACGTTGCGCAGGAAAATGAACATCACCAGCACGACGAGAGCCACCGACAAAGCCAGCTCGAACTCGACATCGGCGACCGAGGCGCGGATGGTCACCGTGCGGTCGGTCAGAACCGCAACATCGATCGCGGCGGGCATGTTGGATTTAAGGCCGGGCAGCAGCTTCTGAATATTATCGACCACCTGAATGACATTGGCGCCGGGCTGGCGCTGAATATTGACGATGATCGCGGGCGTTTGCACCGGCTGGCCGCCCGCCTTGGGCGCCGTCGCCGACCACGCGCCCAGCATGGTGTTCTCGGCGCTGTCCACCACCTCGGCCACGTCTTTCAATCGTACCGGCGCGCCGTTTTTATAGGCGATAACGATATCCTTGTATTCGGCGGCGCTTTTCAACTGATCGTTGGCGTTGATGGTGGTGGCGCGCAAAGGCCCGTCGAAACTACCCTTGGGCGCATTGGCGTTGGCGTTGCTGACGCTCGAACGCAGATCGTCGATATTGAGGCCATAAGCGGCCAGCGCCTGCAAATTGGGGATCACGCGCACGGCGGGGCGCTGTCCGCCCGAAAGGGAAACGAGGCCGACGCCCGGAAGCTGCGATATTTTTTGCGCGAGGCGGGTGTCGGTCAAATCCTCTACTTCCGTGAGCGGCAAAGTTTTCGACGTCACCGCCAATGTCAGAACCGGCGCGTCGGCGGGATTGACCTTGGCGTAAATCGGCGGCGCGGGCAGGTCGGAGGGCAGCAGATTTCCGGCGGCATTGATCGCCGCCTGAACCTCTTGCTCGGCGATGTCGAGGTTAAGGCTTAAGTCGAACTGAAGGGTGAGCACCGATGCGCCCGCGGCGCTGACCGACGACATCTGCGTCAATCCCGGCATCTGGCCGAACTGGCGTTCCAGCGGCGCCGTCACGGCGGAGGTCATCACATCCGGGCTGGCCCCCGGATAGAAAGTCTGCACCTGAATGGTGGGGTAATCGACCTGCGGCAGGGCCGACAGCGGCAGGAAATGGAAACCCACGAACCCGACCAGAAGAATCGCCGCCATGAACAAAGACGTGGCGACCGGGCGCATAATAAAAAGACGGGAGATATTCATAACCTGCCAGAACCGCCTGTAAGGGTGGGCGCGCGACAACGTCGCCCTATATAGCAGGAGGCAGGCTGAATATCAGTAAAGAATTAAGGCCTTATTGGGGCGACTTAATGTACCGACGCAGGTTCCAGATCATGCTGGCGCACGGCGGCGAAGGCGGTGTCGCGTTCCGCCAGCACGGTCAGCGGCGTGCCGTCCGCCGCATGGATCGAGTAGAATTTCTGGCCGTCGACCGTCACCGGCTTGATGTAAGCCAGCGTTTCGATGCCGTAATTACCAAGATCGTTGGGCTGATCGGATTTGCGAACGAAAAGCGACTTGTTCTCTGTCAGCATGAAATGCGTTCCTTCCAAATCCATTGGGCAAATCCGGGCCGAAATCGGCTGCGGCGAATCGCTTGTATTGCCTACGAAACCATCACACCATAAATTCGATAACCAATTGTTAAAAACGGCATTACCTAAAATTTGACCTAAATACTGCCTATAGGGGTTCAAGCATGCATATCGGCGTTCCCAAAGAGATCAAAATCCACGAATACCGCGTCGGATTGACGGCGGATTCGGTGCGCGAACTTGTGGCGGCGGGGCATAAAGTCACGGTGCAGGCGGGCGCAGGGCTGGGCGCGGGTATGGATGATGCGCAGTATCAGGCGGCGGGTGCTGCGATAGTTCCCGATGCGGCGCAGGTTTTTGCCGCAGCGGATATGATCGTCAAGGTCAAGGAACCGCAATTGCATGAGTGCGCGATGCTGCGCGCGGGGCAGATTCTTTTCACCTATCTGCATCTCGCGCCCGATCCGGAACAGGCGCAGGCGCTGAGGGAATCGGGCTGCATCGCGATTGCTTATGAGACGGTAACCGATGCCAACGGCAAATTGCCGCTGCTGACGCCGATGTCGGAAGTCGCGGGCCGCATGGCGGCGCAGGCGGGCGCGCATTATCTCGAAAAAATTCATGGCGGGCGCGGCGTATTGTTGGGTGGCGTGCCGGGCGTTGCGCCGGGCAAGGTCGTCGTACTTGGCGGCGGCGTGGTCGGATTGAACGCGGCCACCGTCGCGCTCGGTATGGGGGCGCAGGTCGTGCTGCTTGATAAAGCCCTGCCGCGTCTTGCCGAAATCGACCGTCAGTTCGGCGGCCGTGTGCAGACTATTCACGCCACCGGCACCTCCATCGAACAGCATGTGCTGGAAGCCGATCTCGTCATCGGCGCAGTTCTGGTGGCGGGCGCCGCCGCGCCCAAACTCGTGACCCGCGCCATGGTTTCAAAAATGAAAAAGGGTGCTGTCATCGTCGATGTCGCCATCGATCAGGGCGGCTGCGTCGAAACCGCCCACGCCACGACGCATGCCGAACCGGTTTATATGGTCGATGGGGTGGTGCATTACTGCGTCGCCAATATGCCGGGCGCGGTGGCGCGGACATCGACTCTCGCGCTCAACAACGCGACATTGCCTTTTGTATTGGCGCTCGCGAACAAAGGCTGGAAGAAGGCGCTGGCCGACGATGCGCATCTCGCCGCTGGCTTGAATGTTGCCAATGGCAAGATCACGCATGCGGCGGTGGCCACGGCGCTGGGGTTGCCTTTGGGGTGCGCGTAAAATTTGTGAGGCGGGGTTCAGCCTCAATATGATTGGACTCAAAGAGTCTGGAATAAGAGAAGCCGTCATTCCGGAAAATTTTCTCTTCGTTTGGCGAGCGGAGCGAGACTAGCGAAAGAAAATTTGTCCGGAATCCAGTTCCCCTATCCGTCTAACCTGACCAGCGATCTTTTTATCTGACAGGCCAACTGGATTCCGGACAAAGCTTGTCCTCGCGAAGGCGGGGATCGCATTTTGCAAGAAGGGGCAAAAAGCGATTTTTCCGGAATGACGATTTTCTTTTTAGGGTGTCACGCCCTGAGTTGCCGCGCGTTTCATCCGTGCGGCAAAGAATCCGTCGGTGCCGTTCTGGGCGGGCGTTAAGGATAAATAATCCGCGCCGTTCAGGCCGCAGGGGTCGAGGGTGAATTCGGGATGCGAGGCCAGAAACGCCTCGATCTGGTTTTCATTTTCGTCGGGCAACAGGGAACAGGTCGCATAAACCAGCACGCCGCCGGGTTTGACCAGACGCGCGGCGCTGTCGAGAATTTCGGCCTGTATCTTCAGAAGTTTGACGAGGCCGGGGCCGAGATCGTGCCAGCGCGCATCCGGATTGCGTCGCCATGTGCCGGTGCCGCTGCAGGGCGCGTCGGTCAGCACGCGGTCGAACCCGCCTTTGTGCTTTTTCACCCACGGGTCGCGCTCGCTGCTCAGGGGTTTGATTTCGATATTGTGCAAACCGGCGCGGCGAAAACGTTCGCTGCTGCGTTTGAGGCGGCCTTCAAGAATGTCGCAGGCAACGATGCGGCCCTTGTTCTGCATGGTGGCGCCGATCGCCAACGTTTTGCCGCCAGCACCGGCGCAGAAATCGACCACGCGCTCGCCGGGCTTGGCGTCGAGGACCAGGGCCACCATCTGCGAGCCTTCATCCTGAATCTCGACAAGACCCTGTTTCAGCATCGGCAGATCGTTGAGATTGGGGCGCTCGAAAATACGAATGCCCCAGGGCGACAGCTCGCACGCCTTGGCGTTGAATCCGTGTTTCTGAAGATCCCCGAGTATTTCCTCGCGATTGCTTTTAAGAGCGTTGACGCGTAGATCGAGCGGGGCCGGTTCCTGCATCGCCCTCATTTCGCGCATGAAATTCTTGCCGAATTTTTTCTTGAAGGCCTCGATACTTTCCGGCGGGCATTCGGCGCGCACATCGTCCGGCATGGCGGAATGTTCGATGGTGCCGCCTTCGATGCGGCGCAGAAACGCGCGTTCGGCATCGGTGAGGGCCGCCGCGCCATATTTGCCGCCGCTGCATAGTTCATCGATAGCGCGCAACGGCAGTTTTTCGCCGAGCGCCAGCCAGGCCAGCAACCGCGCGCGGGGATTTTTATCGAGCGTATGTTTCTCGATCCACCAGTCGAGCCGCGCCTGATGCCGCATCACCGCATATAGCCGTGTGGAAATCGCGGCGCGATCCTTGCTGCCGATGAAACGCCGCGCGCGGAAATAGGCCGATGTCAGCGCATCAGCGGGCCGCATCGCGAGATGGATGCTTTCCAGAAGTTCGAGCGTGGCTTGAGTGCGGGCGGCGGGGGTCATGTTCGTTTTTTATATTTGGCATTTCCAGCGGGTTCGTCATCCCGGCGCAAGCCGGGATCCAGTCCTGTAAGTATCGTAAGTGCTGGCCCGCGGATGCTTCGGGTCTGGATCCCGGCTTGCGCCGGGATGACGACTTTGCTTGAAGAGGGTTAGCCGAATTCGCCCGGCGGCGGGTCGACCGGCACGTTCAAATCTTCGAGCAGCAAATCCTCGCCGGTCAATTTCATCTGGCCGATGGTGAAATGCTCGGGAGCACCCAGATCGGCGTCGAACACATCCATTTCGAACGGCGCGATTTTGATGTCGGTCTTGAACAAAGCGTTCTTGAACACCACGGTGGCGGTCAGCGTAATCAGATTGTCGCGGCCGATGCCTTTATAGGTCACGGGCATCAGCAGGGCGTTGACCTTGGCCTTTTCCTCGGCGTTGGCGTTGGCCAGCCACGTCACTTCCTCGGGCTTCTCCACGATGATGAAACGGCCCAGCTGCCCGCGCACGAAATGGAAGAAAAATTTGGCGTAGGAAATGCAAGTCTTGCGATCGACCTTGATCGGAGCGCGTTCATTGACGGCGTAACTTGGCTCGTTGGTCCAGTTCATCAGGCTGACATCGCCCGGCTTGTACAGCATATAACGGGTGTTGGGCGAGGGCAGGCTGGTGTCCGAAAGGGTATAGAGTTTGAATTCGTCGAAGAAAGACAGGGCCGCGACTTCGACCTTGGTCTTGTCGGCGGGCAGAGTGACCGGCGAGATATCGACGGCGATGGCGGCCAGTAATTTTTGGGTGGCGGCGGCGTCGAGCGGCTGAAATGTAAGATCGAGCATCGAAAAACCTTTATCTTGCAGGGTTATTTGTCGGCTATAAGCCTTTGCTGACAGGCCCGCAAGCCTTGTTGCACAAGCGAAGCAGTCTAGGGGATGAACTTTATGAAATCCTTAATGCGTTTGTTGCGGACTCATGTTGCATCGGGCGGCTGGCTTTGCTATCTCAAGGCCGGAATCAACGTTTATTAACCATTGGAAGCCTGAAATTGTCTGAAACGACTTCCTTAACTCCCAAAGCTGGAGACGAAGCCATCCTCGCGCGCCGTTACGCCGGCGTGCTTTATGCGCTGGCTGACGAAGCCGGCAGCATCGACAAGGTGGCCGACGAATTGCGCGCCCTGCGCCAATTATGGGCCGAAAGCGCCGAATGGCGTCTGATCGCCGCCGACCCGCGTCTGTCGAGCGAAGAAGCAGGATTGGCCGCCACGCAGGTTGTCAAAAGCTGCGGCTTCGGCCAGCTGACCGGCAATTTCCTGGCGCTGGTGGCGCAAAATCGCCGCCTGTCGGTTCTGCCCGGCATGATCGACGGTTTTCTTGAAGAGTTGGCCGCGCGCCGCGGCGAATTCACCGCCGATGTCCGCTCGGCGCGGGCTTTGTCGGCGGCCCAGCGCGAAGCGCTGATCGCCTCGCTCAACAAGATCGCGGGCGGCAAGGTGCATCTGACCGTCAGCGAGGATGCAGGGCTTCTGGGCGGCATGACCGTCAAACTGGGATCGGTTTTCATCGACGCTTCGGTTAAATCGAAGCTCGATAAATTAGAACGTACACTTAAAGGAGCTGCTTGATGGATATTCGCGTATCGGAAATTTCTTCGGTTCTCAAAAAGCAGATCGCCGGTTTCGGCGCCGCGACCGAAGTGGCGGAAGTCGGCCAGGTTCTGTCGGTCGGCGACGGCGTCGCCCGCGTTTATGGGCTCGACAATGTCCGCGCCGGTGAAATGGTCGAATTCTCGAACGGCGTCAAAGGTATGGCGCTCAACCTCGAAACCGACAATGTCGGCGTGGTTATTTTCGGCGAAGATCGCGGCATCAGCGAAGGCGACACCGTCAAGCGCACCGGCGCGATCGTCGAAGTTCCCGTCGGCAAGGGCCTGCTGGGCCGCGTGGTTGACGCGCTCGGCAACCCCATCGAGCGCATCGCCCCGGGCATCGTCGACCGCGAGGGCGTCAAGCAGCCCATGCAGACCGGGCTGAAGGCCATCGATTCGCTGATTCCCATCGGCCGCGGCCAGCGCGAGCTGATCATCGGCGACCGCCAGACGGGCAAGACCGCCGTGGCCCAGGACGCCATCATCAACCAGCGGGACACCGGGGTCATCTGCATCTACGTGGCCATCGGCCAGAAGCGCTCCACCGTGGCCCAGGTGGTGAAGACCCTGGAGCAGTACGACGCCATGAAGCACACCATCGTGGTGGCCGCCACCGCCTCGGAACCCGCTCCGTTGCTGTTCCTGGCGCCCATGACCGGCGCCGCCCTGGGCGAGTACTTCATGTGGACCGGGGTGAACGGCGAGCCCGCCGGCCCCGACAACCCGGGCCAGCACGTGCTTTGCGTCTATGACGATCTGTCCAAGCAGGCGGTGGCCTACCGCGAGATTTCCCTGCTGGTGCGCCGCCCGCCAGGGCGCGAGGCCTACCCGGGCGACGTGTTCTACCTGCACAGCCGCCTGCTGGAACGCGCGTCCAAGCTGTCCGCGGCCCGCGGCGGCGGCAGCATGACCGCCCTGCCGGTGATCGAGACCCAGGCCGGCGACGTGTCCGCCTACATCCCCACCAACGTC
>JARLJC010000320.1 GCA_031291435.1 Alphaproteobacteria bacterium
CGCCAGTAATCGGCGTTGGTTTTTGGCTCGCGCGCGCCGCGCTTGCAATCATGGCCGTGCCAGAAGCAGCCATGCACGAAAATCGCCTTTTTCGCGCCGATATAGGCGACGTCGGGAACGCCGGGCAGGTCGCGGCGATGCAGGCGGTAATAGGGCGCGAAGCCGCGCAGCAGCTTGCGCACCAGAAGTTCCGGGGCCGTGTCGCGCGCCTTGACGGCGCGCATGACAGCGGAGCGGTCCATCAGCCCTTGGGCGGCGGCAATTGCAGCGCCTCGGTCGTCTTGTGGGCGATCATCCCCTTGGCCTTTTCGGCGATCAGCGCCAGAGCCCAGGGCAATTCGACCGAAACCCGCACGCAATCGGCCAAAACCTCCAGCCCGCCCTGGATGTTATGTCCCATGACGCCGATGGTGCAGACAGCGTTGTCGCCGGTCCACACGATGTCCAGCGCGGCGAGATGATGGCCGTATTTCTCCTGCAAGGCCTGGATGCCGATCTGGAGGCGGCGCTTGGCCTCGGCGACCCCGAGTTTATGCGGCACATCGACGCTGACGGTTTTTCCCATGTGCAATTCCTTCCAGAATCCAAACCTGTTTGGGATCTCGCTGCAGATGTAGCGGCAAGCGATGCATTTCGCCAGTCGATGCGTTTCCAGGCCGCGCAGATATGCCGAAAACGCATGGCTGATCTGCGTCATTTTCGCCGCCAAGCTGACGAGCTTTGCGGTGGATTTAATAAAAACAAAAGAAAACAAATGATTATCAGTATAGCCTTTGGTCGCGTAAGGCGTGCATCGTTGAAATTCCTGCCGTTAAGGCAGGTCAACTTATCCCATTGTCGCATAGCTTTTTCGCGCCCGCGCGACCTAGAGCAAACAAAACTGGGCTTGCTGCAAGATCAGCGCCCTGCATCCTTTCCTCCAGCCGACGAGGCGCCATCCGATGAGCCAGCCGACCCGCATTCTCAATAAGGCGCTTCGCGCGAAAATCATGACGGCGGAGCAGGCGGCGGCGCTGATTCCCAGGGAAGGCAATGTCGGCATGTCCGGCTTCACCGGCGCGGGCTACCCGAAGGTGGTGCCTTTGGCGCTGGCCGAGCGGATGAATGCGGCGCATGCGGCCGGTGAGACTTTTAAGATCGGCGTCTGGACTGGCGCCTCGACCGCGCCAGAACTCGACGGCGCGCTGGCCAAGGTCAACGGCATGGAACTGCGTCTGCCCTACCAGTCCGATCCGACCTGCCGCAAACGCATCAACGCCGGCGAAATGGAATATATCGACATCCATCTGTCCCATGTCGCCCAATTCGTCTGGGCCGGCTTTCTGGGCAAGCTCGACGTGGCGGTGGTGGAAGTCTCCGGCATCCGCGAGGATGGCGCGCTGATTCCCTCCTCCTCGGTCGGCAACAACAAGACCTGGCTCGATCAGGCCGACAAGATCATCCTCGAG
>JARLJC010000321.1 GCA_031291435.1 Alphaproteobacteria bacterium
AACCGCACCAGCGGGCGGATGTCGGCGGCGCGCCAGCCCCCGGCCCGCATGATCTGCACCGCCTGCCAGGTGGCGGCCAGCGAAACGCTGACCTGCGACACGCGCGCATCGCGATTGCGCACATAGGAATCTATCTGTTGCAGCAACAGAATTTTGTCTTCAAACGTTTTACCGAGCAGCGGGTTGGCGTCTTCGTACAAATGGCGGTTGGTACCGATGGGCGATTCCGACATAGCGCCGCTGCGGCCGGACGATATCGCGCTGACTGTCTTTGCGGCGCGGGCAATCGCTTTTTCGTCGAGATCGACGGCATGGGCAAAACCGACGGTTTCGCCGGACACCGCGCGCAACCCGAAACCCTGCGTAGTATCGAAGCTGGCATTTTTGAGTTTGCCGTCGTCCCACGAAAAACTTTCCGACTGGCGGTATTCGAGGAACAGCTCGCCGTCATCAGCGCCCTTCAGGGCGTCATCCACCGTGCGCTCGACCGCGCTCCGGTTCATGCCGGTGCGGGTGAAAAACAGATCGTCGGTGTGGGAAAGCGATGACATGCGCGCGTCCTTTATAATCAGACCCTTAACTTAGGCGCACCGCACCGCTTTTTCAAGCTAACGCACGAGACGGGTCAGGGGTACGGGCGCCGCGGACGGCGCAGGTTTGACGGCGGTTTCCGGCGTCGCGCAGGCTTTGGCCTCGTTATGCGCGAATTCGGGAATATATTTGCAGGCGAGATCGATAGCGGTGTGGTCGCGCGCGACCCATGAACGGCTGCCGATCACGACGACGATATATTTGTTGCCGCTGGGCGGCTCATAGCTGGTGACAACATTATAGCCGGATTTATTGATGAACCCGGTTTTCATGCCGGTAATATGATCCTTGCCGACCAGATGATTGTGGTTGCGGATCGGCGTGCCGAAATAAGTATAGACCGGCGTATCGAACCATTTGGCGTAAGCGGGGAAATCGCGCTCGATAGCGGCAGCAAGCGTAGCGAGATCGCGCGCCGAAGTAACGTTATCGCGCCGCGCATCGGGCAGGCCCGAGGCGTTGAAATAAAAAGTCTGCCGCAGGCCGAGTTTTTTCGCGGTCGCGTTCATGCGCACGGCAAAAGCAGGTTCCGAGCCCGCAATCGCCTCACCCACCGCGACGGCGATATTATTGGCCGAGCGCGTGATGATCGTCATGGCGGCGTTGTAGGCCGAGATTTTGTGGCCCGGCACCACGAGGATCGAAGGCGGCATGCTGTCGGCATGCGGCGATATCGTCAGCATCTTGTCGGGGGAAATATGCCCGGCCTTCATTTCCTGAAACAACAGATAAAGCGTCATCAGTTTCGTGGTTGAGGCCGGGTAGCGCGGTTCGTCGCCGTTGAGATCGTAAAGCGGTTTGGCGTCGCCGACTTTGATGACCAGCGCCGATTGCGGCGGCTTGCCCTTCACCCGCAAAGGCGGCAGATGAAAACCGGGCGGATAGGCCAACGTCACGGAAGATCGTGTGACATGCGGGCGCGCCGCCTGCCGCACGGAAATACGCCGCGCGTCGCCCGGCATTTCGAGAAGCGCCGCCACCGAAAGCGGCACCAGAATGAGGCGCGGATGCCTGCCGATAAAATGCGAAACCCCGACGATTCCGGCGGCGGCCACGCCCCATAAATGCCGCGCCGCAGCCAGCGGCGGATTCCATCCAAACATTCACAATTCCTCTAAAAATCGATCCTCAAAAAACTTACGCCTCTTCCATCACTTCCTTGACCTTGCCCGCCAGCTGCTTGAGCGTAAAGGGCTTGGCGAGGAAATAGATGGTTTCGCCGGACTTGAACTGCTCGCGCAACCGGTCTTCGGTATAGCCCGACACGAACACGACCTTGATCTTGGGCCATTTGTCGCGGACATGCTTGTAAAGCGTCGGCCCGTCCATCTGTGGCATGACGACATCCGAGACGATGAGATCGACGGTATCGCCATCCTTGTTCAATATCTCGACCGCTTCCTCGCCGCTGCGCGCTTCGAGAACATTATAGCCCTTGTTGCGCAGGGCGCGCGATGAGAACACGCGCACGGCATCTTCGTCTTCGACCAGAAGAATGGTGCCGGCGCCGGTCAGATCGGGGCCGGGTTTATCCTCGCGGGTTTCTTCGGGTTTGACTTCGACGCCCTCGGCGCCTTCGTGAACCGGCAGATAGATGATAAAGGTCGACCCGACGCCCATCGTGCTTTCGACGCCGACGAATCCGCCGGTCTGGCGCACGATCCCGTATACGGTCGAGAGGCCGAGGCCGGTGCCCGAACCGATTTCCTTGGTCGAGAAAAACGGCTCGAAAATACGCTGTAAATTCTCGGGCGGAATGCCGGTGCCGGTATCGGCCACTTCGATCACCACGTAATCGCCGGGCGGCATATCGTCCTGCCCGCGCAGAATATGGGTTTCCTGTTTGTGATTGCGGGTGCGGATCGTCACCGTGCCGCCGCTCGGCATGGCGTCGCGCGCATTGACGACCAGATTGATGATGACCTGTTCCAGCTGCCCCTGATCGACCTTGACCAGACCGACGCTGCGCCCATGCACGACTTCGAGCTTGATCTGCGCACCGATGAGGCGGCGCAAAAGATTGGTCAATTCCGAAAGCACGTCGGCGAGGCTCAGTACCTTCGGCTGCAAAGTCTGCTGGCGCGAGAAAGCCAGCAATTGGCGCACCAGATTGGCGGCGCGGTTGCCATTCTGCTTGATCTGCATGATGTCGTTGAAGCTCTGGTCGCCCGGCTTGTGGCGTTGCAGCAGCAGATCGCAGAAGCCGATCATGGCCGTGAGCAGATTGTTGAAATCATGCGCGATGCCGCCCGCGAGCTGGCCAATCGCCTGCATTTTCTGCGACTGCGCGAACTGCGCCTGCAAATGTTTCTGCTCGGTGGCGTCGATGAAATAAAGCATCAGTCCGCTTTGCTCCGCGCCCGAAGCTTCTTTCGCCGCCAAACCAAATCTTTTCACAAAAACCTGCGTGATAATCTCGCGGTCGCCGACCATATGGATTTCCATCGGCTTGGCCTGATCGGCGCCGTCCAGCACTTCATTGAGCTTGGCCATCATGCTCTTGCGGTCGGCGGGCGCGATAAGGTCGGACAGGCCGGTGCCGATGATGCCGCCGCGCGGGCGGTGAATGATGGAATGGAACGCGTGATTGCATTCCATCACCGTATATTTGCCATCGACCAGCAAAATGCCGATGGGGGCTTCGGCGAATAAACGCTGGAACCGGTGTTCGGAAACCGACAGCGCCTGCTGCCATTCGCGTTCGGGCGACTGGTCGCGCACAATAGAGCGCGTGCGCAGCCCCTTGCCGTCTTCGGTCGCGACGACGGTCTGGGTAATCGCGACCGGGAACATCGAGCCGTCGCGCCGCCGCATCACCACTTCGCCGCGCAATTCCCCCTGCGGGCCGGTGCCCACCGCATGCGCCGCCACGCCCTTGGGCGCTTCGCGCAAAACGTCGTGCAAACGCACATCGCCTTTGATCAGTTCTTCGGGCGTGACCTGCAGCCATTCGGCCAAAGTCTTGTTCACGAAACGGAACAGCCCGTGCTGATCGACCGAGTAAATGCCGACCGGCGCGTGGGCCATGAAATCGACGAGCTTGGACTGCTCGTCATGCATGGCTTTTTCCATGCGGCGGCGTTCGCTGATATCCTCGAAACGCCAATGGAAATAATTCGGGAAAGCCTCGATGGGGCGCGACACGATGCGCCGCCATTCGATCACCTTGCCGCCGCGCACCACCGGCAATTCGGCGATGCCGGGCTGGCCCTTATGCAGCGATAATTTGACCTTGCCGAATTCCCCGGCCACGGCGGGCGTCGCGGAAAAACGCGATTCAAGGGCGGCTTCGGCGTTCTGCCCGCCGATATCGATCCAGCCGCGAAAAGCGCGGTTGGCGAGAATAAGGTTCCCGGTTTCGTCGGTGATGAGCTGGGGCGTGAGGACGCTGTGAAAGGCTTCGTAGAGCAGGACTTCCTGGCGGCTTTCGCTGCGCGTGCGCTTGACCAGATGCCAGGTCATGCCCGCCGCCGCGAACAGCATGAGGGCGACCAGGCCGCTGGCCCCCATCCCGATCCCGCCCAGCCCCAGATGCGGAATAATGATCGCCAGCGTGCCGAGACCGGTCATCGCCGCCAGCCCCCACAGGATATTGGGGACTATTTTTTCCTGCGCGCGGTCGATAACGGGCAACCTCGGCGGCATTTTCTTGTTTGGCGCTGTCTGCAAGGCGGTCATGGATCCGGGGATGCTTTGCATTGTTTGAAGAGGCCCTACAAATGCCAGCTTGGCCGCTGATTAACAATGGAAAAATCAACGGGTGTGCAGGTGCAGGAAGAGGAGGCCGGACGATGCACGGACTATGCGGCAATTTTGTGGGGGAATGGCGTGCCGGGCGTAGCTCGCACAGCGAGCGAAGCCTGGTGCCGGTTGAGGGGATTGAACCCCCGACCTTCGGTTTACAAAACCGCTGCTCTACCGCTGAGCTAAACCGGCGTATCCTTATTACAGGACGACTTCACCGTTAGCGTCACCCCGGCGTAGGCCGGGGTCCAGACTATAAATCTCTTTACTTACGGCAAAGAAAAAGAACCGAGTCTGGATCCCGGCCTACGCCGGGATGACGGCTCTTGGAGGAACCGCCTTTCCCCCTCTTATCTTATGGTATAAACGATTAAGCAAGTCTTGTTGCCGCCTTTCAAAACCTGCTAAAAACAAATGATGTCGAATCCGCAACAAATGCTCGCCGATTTAGAGTGGCAGATCGAGGCCGGGGCCGATGAAGTGATCGGCGAGGCGCCGGGTCTTGCGGGCTGGACGGTTAAAAGCGCCGAACCCAAGCGCGAGGCTGCGGCGACTGCCGAAGCCCCCCTGCCCACAGCCGCCCCGCGACCGACCGCCTCCGTCACGCCTTTTCCCGCCGCGGCCGGGTTTACCGCCCCGCACGTGGCGGCCACGACCATTCCCGAACTGCGCGAAGAACTGGCTAAATTCGAGGGGTGCGCCCTGCGCGCCACCGCCATGAATCTGGTTTTTGCCGATGGCGATCCATCCAGCCCGGTGATGTTCATCGGCGAAGCCCCCGGCGAGGAAGAAGACCGGCAGGGCAAACCCTTTGTCGGCACCAGCGGCAAGCTGCTCGATCAGATGCTGGCTGCTGCCGGAATGCCGCGCGAGCGCGTCTATATAAGTAACGTCCTGTTCTGGCGGCCGCCCGGGAACCGCACCCCGACCGATGCCGAAATCGCCGCCTGCATTCCGTTCGTCGAACGGCATATCGCCCTTATCAAACCCAAAGTTCTTGTCCTTTTGGGGGGCGTGGCCGCGAAAAGCCTGCTGCGCACCAAGGAAGGCATCACCCGAATGCATGGGCGCTGGACGACATATAACGCCGCACCTGAAGCCGGGCTGGAGGCGCCGATCCCCTGCCTGCCGATTTACCACCCGGCCTATCTGCTGCGTCAGCCGGCCACGAAACGTCAAGCCTGGAACGACATGATCTTGTTAACCAAGCACCTGAGAGACCACAACCTATTGATAAATAAAATTTAAATTTCTTTACCCTTTATTAGCAATCGATTCCTCTTGTGTTCTTTTCCTTTCATCCCTAGACGCTTGGGGATGAAGTTACGCATCCGCAACAACCGTACCGGGCTCGATCTGCCGCTTCTCGCGGCTCTGATCCTCCTCTTTACGGCGTTCAACACCGGGGCTTCGCTCGACGCCGCGCCCGCGACGCTGCCTTTGCGCAATGTCGCCGAGCTGGCGGCCCTGACCCATTCCTCGCTGCCTGCGGTTTTGACCGATTCCGACGGTATCGAAGTCCTTTCCGCCCGCGACGCCGCCCTTTACCGCATGGCTTTCGCCGCCCAGAAAAAGGGCGATGACGCCGCCGCCGATGATTTCCTCGGCCAGATTAAGGATAAAAAGCTGTTCGGTCATGTGCTGGCCGACCGCTATCTGCGCCGCAAACCGACTTTGGACGAAGCCCGGATGTGGATGGCGCTTTACGCCAGCCTGCCCGAAGCGCCCGGCATTTATAATAGAGCGAGCCGCCTGCCCGGTTTTGCCAAAGCCAAGATCGCCCGCCCTGTGAATGCCGGTTCGGGCTGGAACGGCGGCAGCGGCGAAGGCATGTCGCGTGGTTTCCATGCCGACGCCGAAAACCAGACCCGCACCCGCAATACGATTGCCGCCGCCCTTCATCGCGGCGCGCCCACCGCCGCCCATGCCATCCTGATCTCGGAAACAAAGCGCGGCCATGTGCCCGCCGCCGAACGCAACGCCATGGTCGCGCATATTGCCGCTGCTTATTACTATGAAGGCGAAAATGACCGCGCCCGCCCGATGGCCCATGAAGCCGCCGAAGCCGGGGTGCCGCTTGGCCTGTGGATCGACGGGCTTTCGGCCTGGAAAGAACGCGATTACGCTTTTGCTACCCGCTCTTTCGCCAGTCTGGCGCAGGCTCCGGGATTGTCGAGCTGGGATCATGCCGCAGCATCCTACTGGGCCTATCGCGCGGCCGCCCGTTCCAACGACAAGATTCAGGCCCAGCATTGGCTGGCTGAAGCGGCCAAATATCCGCGCAGTTTTTACGGCTATCTGGCCTCCGTGCAGAGCGGCCAGATGCCGCGCCGTTCCTGGGCGATGCCCGACCTGACCACCCATGACGTCGCTTTGCTGGAACAATATCCCGCCGGCTGGCAGGCTTTGGCCCTGACGCAAATCGGCCAGACCGATAGCGCCGAACGCGAATTGCGCCGTCTGGCCTCCTCGCAAGGGTCGCAAAATGGCCGCGCCCTGCAGGCCGCCGCGCTGGCTCTGGCCGAAAAAGGCCATATGGCTTCGCTGGTCATGCAGCTGGGCGGCAGCGCCACCGATGCGCAAGGCCATGTTTACGAAGCAGCCGCCTATCCGGTTCCCGTATGGCAGCCGACGAGCGGTTTTACCGTCGATCGCGCCCTGATGTTCGCCCTTATCAAACATGAATCGCAGTTCGACCCCACCGCCGTCAGCCCGCGCGGCGCCTGCGGCCTGATGCAGTTGATGCCGGCCACCGCCAGCCGCATCGACGAAACCAACGATTACCGTACCTGCTCGGATCATCTCGCCGACCCCGCCGTGAATATGGAACTGGGCCAGCGTTATGTGCGTCTGCTGGCGGGCCAGCCCATGATCGGCGACAACCTTTTGCTGCTACTCGCCGCCTATAATGGCGGGCCGGGCAACCTCGCGCATTGGATGGAAGGCGGGGGGATGGAAGGCTCAGACGCCAGCGACCCGCTGCTCTTCATCGAAAGCCTGCCGGTCAGCGAAACCCGCAATTATGTACAACAAGTGCTGTTGCAATACTGGATGTACCGCTCGCGCCTCAATGAGCCGGAAACCTCGGTCGCCCAGCTCGCCCATGGCCAATGGCCGCGTTACGCCCTCGGCACCGCCGCCGTACGTCAGGCAGCCGCGACCCCGCTGACCGTCGCTTCGCGCTAATCGAGCCGTTTTTTCAGTCGCGTCAGCAAATCCATTTTCTCGTGAAGGACGGTGACCACGACCGGCTTCTTTCCCGCCAGCACAAAGATAAAATGATGCTCGCAGCGAACATAGCGAATAGCTTCCGCCAGTATTTTTAACGGAACCGCGCCCCGGCTGATTTCCTCAAAGCGAGTCTCGAGGGCGCGCAGATATTTGTCGGCCTGTGCCTCGCCCCATTTTTCGGCGGTGTAGAGCCAGATATCGATGAGGTCTTGCTCGACTTGCCGCGTTTTTCGAAGAGCGGCCATACCAAGTCACGAGGGGCGGCGTAATTTAGCTTTGGCGATGATGTCGGTCATCGACTGCCGGGACAGATCGCCTTTGGCGGCGGCTTCGATGCGGGGCGCAAGGAAGCCCAGCAGCTCGGCAAGGGCAGCATCGCCTTCCCCTGCCGCCGGAATGGTTCTTTCGATGATATAATCCTTGAGGCTTAACCCCCGCCATGCGGCCAGGGCTTTGATTTGCTTGTGCTGATGCTCGGGTAATTCGATCGAAAGCCGTCCCATTTGCCTCTCCCCGCTTCTACAGAAAATAGAATACATAATATGTTACATTTTGTCAATTATGTGCATTTGTAACATTTCGCGCACCCCAAAAAAATCGTTCTTTTTCCGCCCCAAAAAAGAACAAAATAGCAACTATTTACTAACGAATCATTTATCCACAGCTATTTGATATTAAAGGAAAAATGTCGATTATTCCCTTGACTGCCCATGTGTTCCCATGATATCCCATAAGAACCCAATACAGAACCATTCCGGCCCAAATAACGACCCCGTCAACCCGCAGCCGCAAGGCGCGATAACTTCTTGTTTTCCGAGGCTTGCATGCCTGTTTTCCTCTCCAGTTTTGTCAACAAGATTGACAAGAAGGGGCGTGTCTCGGTTCCGGCGTCTTTCCGTTCGGCGCTGGGGGACGATGTTTCGGGCATTGTCGTGTTCAAGTCGCTGCAGCATGACGCCCTCGACGGCTGCTCCATAGCCCATCTTGAACTGCTGAGCCGCAGCCTTGAAAAACAGGATTTGCCGCCGGACGTGTTCGAGCTGATCGAAACCACGATTTTCGGCGGCTCGGTGCAATTGCCGTTCGATAGCGAAGGGCGCATCAGCCTGCCGCATCACCTTGTCGGCGGCGTCGGCATCGAAGACGAAGTGGCGTTCGTGGGACGCCGCAAAACTTTCCAGCTCTGGAATCCGAAGAAACTCGCGGCGCATGAAACCGAAGCGCGCAGCCTCGCCAAGGCCAAGGATATTTCGCTGAGCAAGATTATCGCGGCGGCCAGCGCCTTCGAAAACGGGGATATCTGATGAGCCATGTCCCCGTCATGCTGCATGAAGTGATCGCCGCCCTCGCGCCGCATAAAGACGGTGTTTATATCGATGGCACTTTCGGGCGCGGCGGCTATACGCGCGCTTTGCTCGCCGTGCCGGGCACGCAAGTGTTCGCCATCGACCGCGACCCCGACGCCATTGCCGCCGGACAAAAAATGGCCGCCGAATTTTCACCGCGCCTGACTTTGCTGCAAGGGCCGTTCGGGGCAATGGATGTGCTGCTGGCGGGCAAGCCGCAGGTGGACGGCATCGCCCTCGATCTCGGCGTGTCGTCGCCGCAATTCGACGACGCCGCGCGCGGCTTTTCCTTCTCCGCCGACGGGCCGCTCGATATGCGTATGAGCAAGAACGGCCCCAGCGCCGCCGATATCGTCAACGACACGCCCGAAGAAGAACTCGCGGATATTATCTACACCCTCGGCGAAGAACGTTTCTCGCGCCGCGTCGCGCATTACATCCTCGAAGCGCGGGCCAAGGAACCGATCACCCGGACATCGCAACTGGCCGCCATCGTGCGCCGCGCGGTGCCGCGTTCCTCCGACGGCATCGATCCCGCGACGCGGACTTTTCAGGCGCTGCGGATTCACGTCAATGACGAGATGGGCGAACTCAGCCGCGCGCTGGCCGCCGCCGAAATTCTGCTGAAGCCGCAGGGCCGCCTTGCCGTGGTGTCGTTCCATTCGCTGGAAGACCGCGTGGTGAAAGAATTCCTGCGCCGCCGCAGCGGCATGGCCGCCTCGGTCTCGCGCCATCTGCCCGCCAACGATCACAACGCCCCTGCTGCCAGTTTCACCATCCTGACCAAAAAGCCGCAGGTGCCGGGCAAGGAAGAATCCGCCACCAATCCGCGCGCCCGCTCGGCCAAGCTGCGCATCGCCGAACGCACCGCAGCGCCCGCGCAGAAGGATTTTGCCGCATGACGACGAAATCCTACTCATCGCTCCTGACATGGTTCGGCCTGACGATCATCGCCAGCCTCATGCTTTACCACACCAGCGACCGCGTCAACGCGCTCGACCGCCAGCTGCGCGACCTCAACAGCCAGATCGAGGCTGAGCAGCAAAGCCTGCATGTGCTGAAAGCCGAATGGGTTTATCTCGCCAACCCGGCGCGGGTCGAAGCGGCGGCCAGGCGGCATCTCGCGCTCGCGCCGACGCCGACCAATCGCGTGCTGACGATGAACGATATCGGCGATCTGTTGCCCCTGCGCGACGGCGTGGCGCCGGTCGCGGTGGCCGAAAATACGGCGGCGCCCGCGCGCCCCGACGCGCATAACGACATCGCCCAGCGCCCTGCCCGCCGCCATACGACGCGCATCGTCGCCTCGAACCGCGACGGCCATGTCAATGACCGCATGATCATGCAGCATCCCATCCTCGTCGAAGCTTCGACGGATTCCATCGGCGGCCTGATCGGTACGCTCGGCCTGCATCCATGAAAAAAGGGCGGGGAACGGGCGGTCTGCCGCATGCTTCGCAGCCTATATTGCCCGGACTGACTTCCACCCCGCGCAGCCGCCGCCTGTCGACGCCGCGCGAACATGCCCTCGAAATCGCGCGGGCGCGGCTGGTGTTCGTCACTCTGGTTTTCGCGGTGGCATGGATCGTGATTGCGGGGCGGCTGTCGTATCTGACATTGCGCGGCGACGCGCCCGAACCGCAGATTACCCGCGCCGAACCCGGCGAAGGCGTGGCCGAGCGCGCCGACATCACCGACCGCAACGGCACGGTTCTCGCCACCTCGCTGCCCACGGTTTCGCTGTGCGCGGATTCCAAAAGCATTCTCAATCCGGCCGAGGCCGAACATCAGTTGATAAGCGTGCTGCCCGATCTCGATGAAAAGCGCCTCGACGACGCGCTCACCGGCGGCAAGCAATGTGCGATGATCAAACGGCATCTGTCGCCCAAACAATATTACGAGGTCAACAAGCTTGGCATCGCAGGATTGGAATTCCGGCCCGACGAACGCCGTTTGTATCCCGCCGGGAATCTGGCGGCGCAGGTGGTGGGCTATACAGACATCGACGATAACGGCATCGCCGGCATCGAAAAATCGATGGATGAAAGGCTGAACGAGAATCCGGAGCCGGTGGCGCTGTCGGTCGATCTGCGCGTGCAGACCATCATGCGGCAGGAACTGGGCGCGGCCATGAACACCTATCACGCCATCGGCGCGGCGGGCATGGTGCTCGACATCAAGACCGGCGAGATTCTCAGCATGGTTTCGCTGCCCGACTTCGATCCCGATCACCCCGGCAACGCCAGCGACGACGCCAAATTCAATCGCGATACGCTGGGCGTTTACGAAATGGGATCGACCTTCAAGATTTTCAACACGGCGCTGGCGCTCGATTCAGGATTGGTGCATGTCGCGGATACGTTCGATGTTAGCCAGCCGCTGGAAATCGGGCACCACAAAATCCGCGATTTCGAACGCGAGGATCGCGCTCTCAACGTCGCCGAAATTTTTACCCACTCCTCGAATATCGGTTCGGCGAAAATGGCGACGCGCTTCGGCGGATTGCGGCAGCGCGATTTCTTCGCCAGGCTCGGCCTGACCGAGCGCGCCAAAATAGAAGTGCCGGAAGTGGGGGCGCCCCTGCTCCCCACCGCGCGCGACTGGAGCGACTCCACCACCCTCACCGCCGCTTTCGGCCACGGCATCGCAGTCAATGCGGTGCAGTTGATCGGCGCGGTGGCGACGATTATCAATGACGGTTATCCGGTGCATCCGACTTTGGTGAAACAAAACGGCCCCGCGCCCGATTACGGCGATGATGGCGAGGAACGCGTGGTGTCGGCACATACCTCGGCGCTGGTGCGCGGGCTGATGAGGCTTGTCGTCACGCGCGGCACGGCGAAACAGGCCGATGTCGAAGGCTATATGGTCGGCGGCAAGACCGGCACCGCCGATAAAATCGGCGCCAATCATAAATATCTGGATAATGCGCGGCTTTCGTCCTTCATCGCCGCCTTTCCCATCAATGCGCCGCGTTATCTGATTTTTGCGCTGTTGGATGATCCCAAGGGGAGTGCTAAAACCAAAGGCTTCGCGACGGCGGGCTGGACTGCCGCTCCGGTAGTGAGGAATGTGATCGCCCAGATCGGGCCGTTGCTCGATATCGCGCCTTTGTCGAAAGACATGCAGGAAGCCGCCGAGCGCCAGATTTTGAAACCGCTGGGCAGCGAAGTTGTTGACGGCATTCCCGTCGAAGAAGGATCGAATTATGCGTCTGTCGAGTCTGATAGCATCCAATGAGGGCATTCGTTATGACGGCCCCGATCTCGACATCACCGGCCTGACGCAGGATTCGCGCAAGGCCAAACCCGGATCCCTGTTCATCGCCACGCCAGGCACCAAGCTTGACGGGCGCGCGTTCGTCGATGATGCGATCAAGAACGGCGCGTCGGCGATTTTGGCGCCGGAGGGATTCAGCTGCGCCGCCCCTACCCTTCTGACCCATGATATGCGGCGCGCCACGGCGGCGTTCGCGGCGGCGTTTTATCCGCGCCAGCCGGAAACCATCGTCGCCGTGACCGGCACCAGCGGCAAGACCTCCACCGCGCAGTTCGCCCGCGAAATCTGGCAGGCGCTGGGACATCAATCGGCCAGCATCGGCACTCTGGGTCTGGTGACGGCGGAGGGGACTTCTTATGGCTCTCTCACCACGCCCGACGCCATTACTTTGCATCATCTGCTCGATGATTGCGCCGAACAGGGCATTACGCACGCGGCGCTGGAAGCTTCGAGCCACGGCATCGAACTGCACCGGCTCGACAAAGTGCGGCTGAAGGCGGGCGGCTTCACCAATCTGTCGCGCGATCATCTCGATTACCATCAGACGATGGAAGCCTATTTCAAAGCCAAGCTGCGGCTGTTCGAAGAATTGCTGCCTGTCCGCGCGGCGGCGGTTCTGAACGCCGATAGCGATATGTTCCCTGTCTTGCGCGATACGGCGCAGAAACGCGGGCTCGAAATCATCGCCTATGGCAAAGAAGGCGCTGATTTGCGCCTGATCGAGGCGCAACCGGATGCGCGCGGGCAAATCCTCAAACTGGAAGTTTTCGGCAGAAAGCATGAAGTTCTGCTGCCGGTGATCGGCGGTTTTCAGGCGTGGAATGCGCTGTGCGCCGCAGGCCTTGCGATTGGCAGCGGCGCGGACAGCGACGCCGTGATCGGCGCTCTGGGCAAAGTTTCCGGCGTGCCGGGGCGGATGCAGTTCATCGGCACCTCGGCCAAAGGCGGCGCTGTGTTCGTCGATTACGCGCATAAGCCCGATGCACTCGATAACGTGTTGCAGGCGATGCGGCCCCATGTCGCGGCGCAAAAGGCCAAACTCGGCGTCATTTTCGGCTGCGGCGGCAACCGCGACGCGGGCAAGCGCCCGATCATGGGCGAGATCGCCGCGCGCCTTGCCGATTTCACCATCGTGACCGACGATAATCCGCGCAACGAAGACGCCGCCACGATCCGCGCCGCGGTTCTGGCCGGGTGCAGGGACAAGGCCAATGTCACCGAAATCGGCGACCGCGCCAGGGCGATTGCCGCCGGTATCGAAAAGCTGGGCGCGGGCGACGTTCTGATTATCGCGGGCAAGGGGCATGAACCCGGCCAAACCGTCGGCGACAGGGTTCTGCCCTTCGACGACGCCGAGGAAGCGCGCAAGGTTCTGGGGCTGTAGATAAGGACTTAATCTCTGTTTTTTGTTGCATAAATCGCCCTGCGGCCTTGCATTGAAGGCCCCCGGCGATTAATCCTAAGCTACGGAATCACGAAGGAAATCGACTCACATGGCGGGTAAAATTCTCTGGCGGGCGGAAGATGTTTTGCGCAGCGTTCACGGACGCTGTCTGCACGAGCAAAGCTGGTCGGCTTCCGGCGTTTCGATCGACAGCCGCACGATCAAACCCGGCGATCTGTTCATCGCCATTGTCGGCCCCGAACAGGATGGCCATGATCATGTCGCATCGGCTTTCGCGAATGGCGCGGCCGCCGCGCTGGTTTCGCGCCAGCCTTCGCAGGTGCCGCCCGATGCGCCGCTGATTATGGTCGATGATACCTTCGCGGCGCTGCATCTGCTCGGCAAAGCCGGACGCGCGCGCGCCAAAGGCAAAATTATCGCCGTCACCGGTTCGGTCGGCAAGACCAGCACCAAGGAAATGCTGCGGCTTGCCTTGGGCGCCGTCGGTGAAACTTACGCCAATCCGGGCAGCCTCAACAATCATTGGGGGGCACCTTTGTCGCTCGCCAACCTGCCGCCCGACGCCGCCTATGGCGTGTTCGAACTCGGCATGAACCATGTCGGCGAATTATCCGCGCTGGCGAAACTGGCGCAGCCGCATGTCGCCCTCGTCACCGCCATCGAAGCCGTGCATCTGGAATTCTTCGCCTCGACCGAGGCGATTGCCGACGCCAAGGCCGAGATTTTCGAAGGGCTGGTGGAAGGCGGTATCGCCATCCTCAACCGCGACAGCCCGCATTATGCGCGCCTAGCCGCATCCGCCAAAGCGTGCGGCATCAAGAAAATTCTTTCCTTCGGGGCCGACGGCAAATCCGACGCGCGCATGGCCGATTGCGCCGAAACGCATGAGGGCAGCGCCGTTCATGCCGTCATTCTGGGCCAGGAAATCCATTACAGGGTCGGCGCGCCCGGCATTCACCTCGCCCAGAATTCGCTCGGC
The DNA here is from genome assembly GCA_031291435.1 of Alphaproteobacteria bacterium. Lineage (GTDB taxonomy): Bacteria > Pseudomonadota > Alphaproteobacteria > UBA9219 > UBA9219 > CAIXLI01. The sequence continues at coordinate 14,576 of JARLJC010000321.1, forward strand.
GCGCTGCTGGCCGCGGCTTCGCTGGGGGCGGATATACCGGCCTGCGCCTCGGCGCTGACGCATTACATTCCGCCCAAAGGGCGCGGCGTCAAACACATCATTACGCTCGAAGAAGGCGGCAGCCTGACCGTCATCGATGAAAGCTACAATGCCAGCCCGGCTTCGGTGAAGGCCTCCATTCGCGTGCTGGCGCATATGGTGCCCGGGCATGGCGGACGCCGCATTCTGGTGCTGGGCGACATGCGCGAGCTGGGGCCGACCGCGCCAGCGCTGCACAGCGACCTCGCGCCCGCGATTATCGAGGCGAAAATCGACCGCGTTTTTTCCTGCGGCGAGATGATGAAATATCTGCATGACGCCCTGCCCGCGTCGCTGCTCGGCGCGCATGCGGCCAGCAGCGCCGAACTCGCCCCCCTCGTGGCGCAGGAAGCGCATGCGGGCGACGTTATCACCGCCAAGGGTTCGCATAGCATGAAACTGGAACTGGTGGTCGAGGCGCTGCGGGCGCGCGACGCCGCCCAACACCGCAAGATCGCAAGTTAAAGGATAGTCGATGCTGTTTCACCTTCTGGCCCCCTACGCGCACGATTTCATTCTGTTCAACCTGTTCCGGTACATCACCTTCCGCACCGGCTGCGCGCTCGCGACCTCGCTCATCATCTGTTTTATGTTCGGGCCCGCGATCATCCGCTGGTTGAAAGCCAAGCAGGGCGAAGGCCAGCCCATCCGCAACGACGGGCCGGAAACGCACCTCAAGAAAAAAGGCACGCCGACCATGGGCGGGCTGATGATTTTAATTTCGGTGGTGGTCAGCACTTTGTTATGGACCGATCTGTCCAACATTTATGTGTGGGCGGTTCTTTATGTCACCATCGGATTTGGCCTCGTCGGGTTCCTCGACGATTTCCGCAAATTGACGCAGCGTTCGCATCGCGGCGTTTCCGGGCGCGTGCGGTTGCTGTGCCAGATCGTTATCGCCACTTCCGCCATTTACGCGGTGACGGAAGCGCCGGGTTCGGGCGTTTCTTCGGCGCTCGCCATTCCCTTCATCAAGGATTACATGCTGCCGCTGGGCTGGATGTTCATTCCGTTCGCGGTGTTCGTGATTGTCGGGGCCAGCAACGCCGTCAACCTGACTGACGGGCTTGACGGCCTCGCCACCGTACCGGTCATCATCACGGCTTTGTGCTTCATCATCATCACCTATCTGGTCGGGAATCTGGTGTTCGCCAATTACCTGCAAATCCATCACGTTCCTGGTGCGGGTGAACTCGCCGTATTCTGTGGCGCGCTGGTGGGGGCATGCCTCGGCTTCCTGTGGTTCAATGCGCCGCCCGCGCAGGTGTTTATGGGCGATACCGGGTCTCTGTCGCTGGGCAGCGCGCTGGGCACGGTCGCCGTCATCGTCAAACATGAACTGGTGCTGGCGATCATCGGCGGTTTGTTCGTTATGGAAACGCTCTCGGTCATCATTCAGGTCGCCTCGTTCAAGCTGACCGGCAAGCGCGTGTTCCGCATGGCCCCCATCCATCATCATTTCGAAAAACTCGGCTGGTCGGAACCGACGGTCGTGATCCGGTTCTGGATTATCGCCTGCATCCTCGGCCTGATCGGCCTTTCGACTTTGAAACTGCGATGAGCGGGCTGCGCCTTACCGCGCGGCTGGAACATTGGCCCATCGCGCGGGTTTTCACGATCAGCCGCGGCTCGAAAACCGAGGCCGTTGTGGTGGTGGCCGAAGTCACCGACGGCCTTGTGACGGGGCGCGGCGAATGCGTGCCCTACACGCGCTACGGCGAAAGCGCCGAGGGCGTAAAGGCCACCATCGAGAATGTCGCCGGGAATATCAGCACGCGGCAGGCTTTGCTGAAACTGCTGCCTGCAGGCGCGGCGCGCAACGCCATCGATTGCGCCCTGTGGGATTACGAGGCCAAATTATCCGGCAAGCGGGTTTATGAATTGGCGGGGATTGACGCGCCGGAACCCTTGACCGTCACTTATACAATCTCGCTCGACACGCCCGAGAAAATGGCCGAGGCGGCGCGGGCGCAAGCTGCGCGCCCCATCCTCAAGATCAAACTCGGACAGGAAGGCGACGCCGCACGGATCGCCGCCGTGCGCCGGGCCGCGCCGGAAATTCGTCTGATCGCCGACGCCAACGAAGGATGGACGGCGAACAACATCGCCGAAAATATCGCCGCTTGCGTCAAAGCCGGGGTCGAGATGATCGAACAGCCGCTGCCCACCGCCGATGACGCGTTTCTGGCCTCGTTCGATCACCCGATTCCCCTGTGCGCCGATGAAAGCGTGTTCGACCTCGCCTCCCTGCCCGGCCTTGCCCGCAAATATGACATGATTAACATTAAACTCGACAAATGCGGCGGGTTGACCGAAGGGCTGGCCTTGGCCCGCGAAGCCGCGGAGTGGGACTTGACCTATATGGTAGGATGCATGGTGTGTACGTCGCTGGCCATAGCACCGGCGTTCCTGATCGCCAAAGGCGCGCAGTTCGTCGATCTCGACGGCGCGTTGCTGCTGGCCACGGATCGCGAACACGGCATGCACTATGATGCGGGCAGGCTGTCGCCGCCCGAACCGGCTTTGTGGGGATGAAGCCATGACCGACGCGCCTTTTATCTTTGAAAATTATTTCTTCGACGCGCAGACCGGGATTCTGAGTTTGCATTACCGTTATGAAGGCGGCGCGCGGTTCGAGGAACGCATCACCTTCCCACACGCGCCGCACACTCTGCCGGTGGCGCGCAAGGCGGCGTTCGACGCCGCCTGCCGGTTGATTTTCCTGCTGGCAGGCGTGAGTTATTACAAAGCCTTTGTGCCGCGCGAGTTGAAATGCGAAGCCTTCGCGCTGACCCGCGACTGGGCCCCTTTCGTCGAAGAAGTTTACCGCAAGGGGTTGGGCGAATTCGCCTATCGCAACAAACTCGACCTGAGCGACCGCGTGCATTTCGAAACGCGCGACGGGCCGGGGACGATCCCCACCGCGCTAAGCCTGCCGCACCGGCTGCTGGTTCCCGTCGGCGGCGGCAAGGATTCCATCGTCAGCATCGAGGCGTTGCGCAAAACCGGTTTGCTGATGATGCTTTATGCGCAGGGCAAGGCGATCAACGATATCGCCGCGCCCATTCTGGCCACCATCGACGCTTCGCGCCTGCCTTCGGTCAAAGTGGGGCGCGCGATTTCACCGGAAATTATCACGCTTAATAAAAACGGCGCTTACAACGGCCACGTGCCGATCACCGCCATTCTGAGCTCGATGGCGGTGGCGAGCGCGATTTTGTACGGCTTCGATACTGTTGTGCTGTCGAACGAGCATTCCGCCAGCGCGCCCAATCTGGTCGAGAACGGCGTCGAGATTAATCACCAGTACAGCAAATCTCTGGATTTTGAGAAAGCCTTCGCCGGTTTCGTCGCCTCGCATATCGCGCCGGATCTGCATTATTTTTCGCTGCTGCGGCCATTGACCGAGGCGGCGATCGCGCGGCGTTTCGCGAAACTCACCCCATATCATCAGGTTTTCCGCAGCTGCAACACCGCCTTCCGGCAGGACAAGGAAGCGCGCGGCACCAAATGGTGCTGCGATTGTCCGAAATGCCGGTTCGTGTTTCTGGCGCTGGCGCCCTTTATGGACAAAGAAAATCTGGTCGCGATTTTCGGCAAGAATATGCTGAACGATATCGCGCAGGAACAGGGCTTTGCCGAGCTGGTCGGGCTCGACGCCACCAAGCCGTTCGAATGCGTGGGCGAGATCGAGGAAAGCGCCCTGCTGATGGGCAAACTGGCGCGCAGCGAGGCGTGGAAGAATGACGCCGTGGTCAAGGATCTCGGCGAAAAACTGATGCTCGCGGATTTCGACGCGCGTTATGAAGAAATGTTCAAGCTGCGCGGTGACCATTGCGTGCCACCGGAATTTTTAAGGGTGCTCGATGAAAGCCGGTGATCTGGAAGGCAAGAAAATCGCCATCTGGGGGCTGGGCCGCGAAGGCAAAGCGGCGGCGGAGTTTTTGCGCGCGCGTTTTCCGGAGCTGAGACTTACTTTTATCGATGAAAGCACCTCGCCCGATAAATCCATTCTCGCGGCGGGCGATGTTTTCGCCGCCGATATCGCGGCATCCGTCGATGAAGCCGATATTATCGTCAAATCGCCGGGCGTAAGCCTCTATCATCCCGCTTTGCAGAACGCGCGTGGTAAACTCACTTCGCTGCTTAATCTGTGGCTGGCGGAACCGCACGCGTTCAAAACCGTCGGCGTGACCGGCACCAAAGGCAAGAGCACCACGGCCTCGCTGCTGGCGCACACCCTCAATGGCCTCGGCAAAAAAGCGGTGCTGCTCGGAAATATCGGCGTGCCGGTGACGCAGAACCAGAATATCGACGCCGATTTCGCCCCCCCTGATTTTGCTGTTGTCGAAATTTCCAGCTATCAGGCCGCGACTCTGGCGGAAGATTTCGATATCGGTATTGTCACCGCGCTTTATCCCGAGCATCTCGACTGGCACCGCTATCTGGCCGCCTATTATCGCGACAAGCTGCAATTGCTGGCGCACAGCCAGACCAAGATTATCGGCGAGCAGGCCTTCGCCATCGCCCGCGAGAACGATATCGCCGTGGCGGGCACACATCTGTTCGGGGAAACAACGGGCCTGCATGCGGAAGGTACGCATATTTTCGACGGCGTGGAAGATTTAGGCGCGCCCGATAATGCCTATCTCGCCCGCGCGCATAATCTCGCCAATGTCTGCGCGGTTCTGGCGGTCATCAAGCAGCTCGGGCTCGATCCCCATGCCGCTTTGCGCAAGATGGAGGATTTTCGCGGACTGCCCCACCGGCAGGAAGAGATCGGCACCCGAGACGGCATCCTTTTTGTCGATGACAGTATTTCGACTACCCCACAATCGGCAATTGCCGCGATGGAGGCCTATGCCGGGCGCGCGGTCACGCTGCTGGCGGGCGGGTTCGACCGCGGCATCGATTACCAGCCTCTGGTCGACTACATTCTCGCCCACAAAATCCATCAGGTCATCTGTATGGGGCCGAGCGGCGCGCGCATTCACGCCGCCCTGCGGGACGCGCATGCGCAAAATGTCCGCGACGCCGAAAATCTGCAGGTCGCCGTCGTCGATGCGCGCCGCCTGACGCCCGTGGGCGGGGTTATCCTGCTGTCGCCCGCAGCCCCCAGTTACGGCGCGTTCAAAAATTTTGAGGAACGCGGGCGTGCTTTCCGCGATTTCGCCGGCTTCAACCCCAGTTAGGATTCCGCATGGCGTCGCTTGCCCGTTCAGATCGTTCGATATTAGGCCGCTGGCGGTGGACGATTGATCGCTGGGCCCTGTTCGCGCTGATCGTCATCATGGGGTTCGGCATTCTTCTTATTCAGGCCGCCACGCCCGCCGTCGCCGTCAAACATGGCTGGAGCAATTTTTATTTCGTCGAGCGCCATATGGCGATGCTGCTGCCCGCCATCGGCATCATTTTTGTTTTCTCGCTGCTCCCGCCGCAGAAAATACGCATCGCCGCGGCCATCGGCCTCGCCATTTTCCTGCCTCTCTTGATGATCACGCCTTTCGTCGGCGTCGAGATCAAGGGCGCGGTGCGCTGGATTCCCTTCATGGGCCTGTCGTTCCAGCCTTCGGAATTCGTCAAGCCTTTGTTCGCGGTGACTTCCGCGTGGCTGTTCGCGCGGCAATGCGAAAGGCGCGGGTTCCCGGCGCTGAGCGTCAATGTCGGCCTCTATCTCCTCATCTGCGTCTTCCTCATCATGCAGCCCGATGTCGGCATGACGTTTCTCGTTTCCGTGATCTGGTTCAGCCAGTTTTTCCTCGCCGGATTGCCTGTCGTGATGATGGCGGGCTCGGCCGTCCTCGGCGTCGGCCTCCTTTTCGCCGCTTATTGCCTGCTGCCGCATTTCACCGTGCGCATGGATAAATTCCTCAGCCATAGCGGCGATACCTATCAGGTTGACCGCGCGCTCGACGCCTTTTCGAACGGCGGATTGTTCGGTACCGGACCGGGGGCGGGCACCGTCAAGATGTCGATCCCCGACGCGCATGCCGATTTCGTGTTCGCGGTGGCGGGCGAGGAACTCGGCCTGCTGTGGTGCCTGCTGATCGTCGGGCTGTTCGCCTTCATCGTCATGCGCGGGCTGATGCGGCTGCGCACCGAGAATAATCTGTTCATCACCTTCGCGGTCGGCGGGTTGCTGATCGAATTTGGGTTGCAGGCGGTTATCAACCTCGCTTCGACCATGCGGCTGATCCCCGCCAAGGGCATGACGCTGCCCTTCATTTCCTATGGCGGGTCGTCGCTGTGGGCGCTGGCCATCGGGATGGGCATGTTTTTAGGCCTGACCCGCAAGCGTTTCGGGCTTGGCGAGGAATAATCTTTCTATTTTTTCTAACATACTGATTTTATAAGTTTATTACTATAATAATAATGATTCTAAGAATCAGTTGCAATTGAGGGGCGGGGATTTTAGGGTGCCCATCGCCGCGTCATTCCTGTCGCGGGGAATGGAGAATACCCATGAACAGCGCCGCACCCGCCGAATTTGCCGCTCCTCCCGCCCCTTTCCCGGCCGCCTTCGCGCCGATGCAGCCGACGGTGATGACGGCAACCGAAATCGCCGCCACGCTCCTGCTGCATAACGCGTTCGCCGAATTTCACTACAGCGATATCTGCAAGCCGCATGAAATGGCCGCACACTTTCTTTCCGCGCTGGAGCGGATGCCGGGGCATGAAGCCCTGTTGCTTGGCCTCGCGCTGCAACTGGAACGCGAAGTCGCTTCGTTACCTGCGGCAGCCCGCGCCGAGCAGTTATTCTCGGTCGAGTTGCGCCGCGCCGACACGCAGGGCCAAACCGAAGGTAGCGCCAGCGGCCTGACACGCCTGATCGTGCTGCCGGTTGCCGACGATACCAGCCCACGCGGCACTTTGCCGCCGCGCGACGCCGCTGATTTCTGCGCCGACTGGGCGGCGGCGGGGTACGAGGCTTTGTTCTTCACCGCCGCGCCCAGCTTCATCACCGAAAGCGACCGCGTTGACCGCGAACGCGAAAATACCAAACTGACGGCGCAGGAAGTCGCGCAGCTCGACAGGATTCAGGGCCGCATGCTGTTCGAGGCGATGGCGGCCTCGATGCAAAGCCTCGAAGCGCAGACCATGCTGATCGGGCAGCTTAAATCTTTGCGCGGACAGATCGCGCAATTCCGGCAGAGGGGTAATTCCGAAGAAAAAATGCAGGAGATCAGCCGGAATTTGCGCGGCGAAACCCGCGCCCTTATCGAAACGCTGGGCAAGGGTATGGCGCAGGCGGCGGCATTGCCGCCTGGCATGCAGCAGCTGGGGGCAATGTTGCGCGGTTTTCAGAAAGAACTGCGCGCGACCGGCATCGCGGCGGAAAGGCACGCGCCGCGCCTGACGGCGGTGCGGCAGGCCGCGCCCCTTAATCGCGCCGCTCTGACGATGGTGCAAACACAGGCGAAACATTTCGATCAGTCGCCGATTTTTTCGCGCCGCGCGGCGGCTATGCCGATACGAAATGAGCGGCTCGCGGCGGAAACGCGAACCGTCGCAAGCTTTACGAGCGCACGGATGTCGCCCCCTCAGGCGACAACGCAAAATGCAGGGCCCGCAGCGACTATTCTCAGGGCAACAACTTTGCAAAGCGCTCCGCAGGTAGAAGCGCGGGCCGTGGCTCCAGCTTCACCACAGACCATGCCGCCGCAAAACGCCGCTCCGGCACAGGTTTCGCCCGCTGGCATCGTCGAAAGCGCATCGCACCCATCACAAGCCCCCGCAGCCGCCGCACCTCTTGCCTTCGCCGCACCACAAGAAGCAAAACCGGTTGTGGAAGAAGTGCGGAAACCGGCGTTATTTTCCGCACCGCCCGATAAAACACCGGACACCGGAGCCGGCAGTTTGGGCGGCGGTTTCGATACCCCTCTCAAAACAGCATTCACCGCTGCACCAAGGGGAGCAGAAAATCCGGCGGCGGGTCAGGCTGCCCCGCAGGCTCAAGTCCCTCCGGCGGAGAAACAAAAGCCCGATGCAGCAGTCGCTCCGGATAAGGATGCCGCCGCGACCAAAACCGCCGAGGCCAAAGACGGCCCCAGAGAACGCGTCGATAGGCTCGAAGCCCAGATCCAGAATTTGATTAAAAGCGATCCGGAAAATTATCTCAACAATCCGGCCTATGCCGCCCTGGCCGAAGCGCTGGCCAAGGAAAGTGAAAAAATGCCGATCAAGCAGGCCTTCGACGCCTGCGCCGGCAAAAGCTGCCCCTGCGGCATTTGCGGCCCTGCTCTCACGCAAACGATCAAGTCGGTTGCCGCCGCGATCACGCGCCCCTTCGAACGATTCATGGGGCGCGCAGGCGCGACGCCCTCGCCCTCCGCCTGATTTTTTAACCCGCATACAACCAGGGAGAATTGAAATGGGAACATTGGTCGATATTTTTAAAAGAAAATCCACGCTTCACGCGCCGCGCGAACCTTTCATCATCGACGCAGACCCCGCGCGCTCATCCGGAGCGACGATGTTGTTGAAGACGATTGCCAACGATCTGACGCGCCGCATTCCGTCGCTGGCCAACCATAATGTGACCGGCGCGGACGCCAATCATCTGCGGCTGCGCGGCGGCAGGCCCGCGACTGTCGAAATCGATCTCGGCCCCAAATGCGGCACCGGCAATTGTTCGGGCGGCAAAGCGGGGCAGGATGCGACCGTGGACGCGATCAGCGACTATATGGCGCAGAGGCCCGAGGTCAAAGCGGGCGGCATGCATTTTGTCGTGCGCAATACCGCGCGCGAGATATTGGCGCAGGGATAGCGCCGCTTTACAGAACGAGCGCCGGAGGTTGGCGGACGCCGGGCCGCGCCGCGAAATGGAAGCGGGTGCCGTCGAAGCCGCGTATCTTGTCGTAAGTATCCGGGTAATGAGGCTGATAGTCGGGCCCCCATACCCCGTTGCCGAGATCGCGGCTGAAAACGCTGCCGACCGGCGGCAATTTATCGAAATGATGGGCGAGGAGATCGAGCCCGAAAGCAAGATTGGGCAATGCGTCATAGCCCGGCCCGTTGGCGAGCGGAGTCATCGAGCCGATGACGACGATCTTTTTGCCCTCGAAGAATTCGGGATAAAAACAGAACTGGCAGAAAAGCGCGTCGAGCGTCGCCATGGCGGCGTCGCTGCCATGCGTGACGGCGATGGCTTTTTCCGGCCGCGCCGCGATCGCTTCGAACAGTATCCAGCGGTAACAGGCGTCGATGTCCTTTGAATCGCGCGGGGGAAGCGTGAGGCAATGCGCGTTAAGGTGGAAGAAATGGGAAGCGACAACATCGCGGACATAATCCACGCCCTCGGGCGGAAGGGTGATGTCGCGGGGCGGATGCACCGGATCGGGATAGGGTTCGGCGCCGATTGTCCCGCCGGTCGTAAGAACGGCAATAGTCACGATAGATATTTAAAAATAAAAAATATGGCGACCGGCCCGCCTTCGCTTCGCTGACGCTCGCTTCGGCGTGGCACTTTCATAGGCCTTGCCTTTGGCAAGGCCTATGAAAGTGGTGGGCACAACAGGGCCAGCGCGCTTGCGCGCCAATCTGTTCAATCCCTGTGGCGACCGAACTTTCCGTCTGTAAAGTGGTGGGCACAACAGGGATTGAACCTGTGACCCCTTCCATGTCAAGGGGCTAAACAATAGCACAATCAATAGCATAGCCTACATCTTTTACGCTAAAATTTGCACATTTCGTATATTTTATGACAGATATTATTATAGTGTAATAATCACGGGGATCAAGCCCCCCCCCTATCGGCTCCTTTGATTCCACAGCGCCAACAGTTCTTGCAAAGGAAATGGGGTTTTTAAATCATATGGGCTCTACCGCACACGACGCGCCCTTATCAGCCCCGACCCTGTGCAGGTACCGCTGAATGCAGATTGTCCAATAAGGTAAATGGTTGTTGTGGAGGACAAACTATATCTCTGGGTCGGTACGACAAGGGACGAATCTGCCGCCGACGTAAACGACTGATGAAGCTGCGCGTAATTAAGAGCAGATGGAAAACTCGCCGATGTCGAGTTCGATGCAGCAAAAATCGCAGTCATAGTTGATGACGGGTGAAAGAGGACATTGCCATCAACATCCCAATCGCCAGCAGTGAGAGAAATCGATGTTATATTGGTAGCCGTACCGCTGGTCAGGGAAACCCCCGGTGCATTTGCCGTTATGTATTCTCCGACGACACCTGCGGATGCGCTGTCGTTTGTTCCGGTGCCAAGAATGCCATTTGTGGTAGGGGTAAAGGACAAATTGCCGCTTATTGTAACCAATGAACCCGATGTAACTGTTGACGTTCCAATGCCCACAGCGCCAGACGAGGTTATGGACACCCGCGAAGCATTTCCCGTGAAGAAATCCAGTCCATACTGATTGCCGCCACTTGTTCGCTTGGAACCAAAACCTTCACCGCTGCCGCTCCCCAACGATATATCCAGTCCACCGCTGTTGGTCTGTGCCTGATCGACATTCAGTGCCCCGTATACAGACAAATTTTGCTGCGGGCTCGTCGTGCCGATGCCGACATTACCGCTCGCAAGCGCAGTTAGAGGAGAGGCAATATAGGTTATCGCTCCACCAGCCGTTCCAGACGCATTTGAAATGTTTAAGGTCCATACGCCGTTATTGAATGCCAAAAGTCCTGCATAGCCATTACGAGTGAAAGTATCGGCAGTGCCATTGTAATATGAATTGTAGCGCAGACCGCCGCCCTGACTGGAGCTGTTAGCATAAAAACCATATAGTTGAGATTGATCTGCAGTGATTGAAATGTTTCCTGCAACATCAAGCTTTTCCGATGGCGTAGTCGTCCCAACCCCCAGCCTGTGATTGGTCGAATCCCAGAAGAAATTGCTGTCCGCACCAAAGGAGCCGGAATTGTTGAACTGAATCTGTCCGCTGGACCCGGCGGGAGTGGTAGCGCCCGACTGCGCCACCCATGATGTTACACCCGAACCGTTGGTTTGCAGAACGTAGCCATTGGTTCCCGCGCTGGACGGAAGGGTCATCGTCCATGAACCGGCAGCCACAGCGGGCTGAAGCTGAACGTACCCGGACGTGCTGCCCTCCAGCCGGAGGGTGCCCAACGCCGTCCCTGCATTACCGATGTCGAGCATCGCACCCGGAGCCGTGTTGCCGATGCCGACATTGCCAACAGACGTAACCTGAAGGCCTGCGTAATTAATCATATAGTTCTGCGAGGCAACACTCTGCGACGTTGTTACGGTGAGCGAGGTTGTGCTACCAAACGCAGTAATCGTGCCTGCGGTTAAGCCATTATTAGAAAAGATAAACTGCGACCCGACCATAGCCGATGTCCAGGTCGTGCCCACCCCTGTGACTGTCGTACCTGATTGCGATGCCGTTCCTGTGTGATATTGCAATGGGGATACAGAGAGATTGTTGGCCGGTGTGACTATCCCGATCCCGACAGACCCGGCAGGAACGTGGGGGTATGCCGCCATGTTCATACCGGTGGCGAATATCACGCCACCGAGGTTCAAGAAATTGCTGACGGTATTGGTGAGGCTACCGTCGTTCGGCACATCAGCTTCATACCCGATTAAAATATTTCCTGATCCGGTCGTCACTGTCTGACCTGTGGCGTGGCCAATGCCGACATTTCCGCCCCCTGACGTTACTTGGTCTAGGGCTTGCACCCCCACTCCCACGTTTACATCTCCGTTTACGACTCCAGCCAAGGCTTCTTTTCCAACACCTACATTAGAAGCGCCAGTGGTCAAACTATGTAGGGTATCTTGGCCAATGGCTACGTTGTCAGTCCCTACGCTAAGAGTGTCAAGTGCGCCACACCCTAACGCTGTATTTCCCTCTCCGCTGGTCAAGCTCGACATGGTCAAGTAACCAACAGCCGTATTATTGCAAGTAAGTGCCGTACTGTTACCCGCGCTTGCGCCAGCGGTCTCCCCGATAAACACGTTTCCCGTCGCCCCACTATGCAGTATGACGTGCTGGCCAATGATCATATTGCTGGGTGAACCGCCAGTCTGGTACGTTACGTTTGACAATCCCTGTAGGGATAACGTCTCGCCGCTGTCACTAACGGTTGTCCCCGTCGTGTCGTCCCACAACACGACATTGCCGACTACTGAAGATCCTGGACCATTAACAACTGCCATGCCCTTTCTCCCTGTTGGTTGAGTTTTTGAAACGCGTGCGGTTCGCAACCTATGCATGCGCTTAAAGGGCAAGAAAACCTTATTGTGATTGCTTCAAAAGCGTCTCTGCATAGTCGTTATAATACTTAGTCTTATCTTTGTCGCCAAGAGAATCGTAGATATCGCCGAGCAACTGATATGAGCGATAAAATTTCGGATCGAGCTCAATAGCGCGGTTGAGGCTCTGGATCGCTTCCGGAATATGTGCACTCTGATCCGGCATGTGCAAATAAGTCACGGCTATATTGTACCGTGTTCTCGCATAAGTATCAGATATCGCGAGCGCTTGATTGAACTGCTCAAGTGCATCATCGTAATCACCCTCATGCATGTAATACAGCGCCAGATTGTTATGCGCGCGTTCCGAACGTTCGCCATATTTAAAAATATTGCCATAAAAACTGACCGGATCATGCCATATAACGTTCTGGTTATAGGTTTTGACGGACAGGACTCCGGCAAAACTCAAAACGATGGCGGAACAGGCAAAAACAGAAGAGCGTGAACGGCTTTGCAGCAACTTCGCCGCTGTTTCCCCTACCCCCAAAAACAACCCAACTGAAGGGAGATACATCCAATGCTCTAGGTAAATTGCATTTACAGGAATCAAAATTCCACTATCAGGCACATGCGCCGAGGCAAACCATAACACCCCCCAACTCATTTCAATACCGAGATTTGGTTTTTTACTGCTGTGAATAATTTGCATGACCGCAAGAACAACGAGTCCCAATCCGGCCATGACCGACACACTCCACGCGGTCGTATAGAGAAGGAAGGCACGTTCCATATGCAGCCCTCCAGGCAACGCAAGCAATTTGAGATATGCAGGCAGCGTTGCGAGAAACGTATATACCCGATAGATCGGGCTGTCGGCATACAGTGCGAGATTGTCGTAATTATGTAGGGCGTTAAACTCTGCCGTGTGTTGGGGGCCAACAAAGCCCTCGGCATGCAACCGCCAGACCGTATAAAGGATCGAGATGCACCATAATGGCCAAGTCGGCCAATAAGTATGAAAGTCGAGGCGTCGCTGGTTGGTAAGAAACATACATGTCATAAGTAAAAGCGGCAGTACGATTGCTGTTTCCTTGCTTCCAAGGCCTAATAAAAATAGTGGGATAATTTTTAGAATTTTGCATAGGGTTACATCGGGCAGCACAGAGATAACCGCCCATAAACAGAAAAAGGCGAATAGCGGATCTGCTGTTCCACTCATATAGGTAACGGCTTCGGTATGCAGGGGATGCAATCCCCACACGAGTGCCGCCAGAAAAACGCCCCACGGCCTGAATCCCAGTTTTATGCCCAGCCGATACACAAAACAGGTATTCGCAACATGCAACGACAGATTCAAAAGATGAAACCAGAAAGTTGATCCATCCCCCAGATGAAACACCAGCAGATAAAGCAGCATCTGCACGGGTCGATAAAATCCGCCCTCAATATGGACGCCGCTGGTGGTTGATCCCTTCAAAAGATCGCCCAGGTGCCCCCACCCATGCAGGTATGAATTTGATAGGATCAGCAAATCGTCATCGAATAGAAAGACATTATCGAAGATATTTCCATAGGCGGCAAAAACGACCAGCGCCAAAACGAAATAAGGCGCTACGGCACGCAGGGGCGCGGGCAGGAAATCGTCTTTGGATTGTGCGGCGGCAAGGGACATATAAATAATCACTAACCTACGAGGGTGTGCCATTATATTACACACCATGAACGTGCAACAGAACCTTTATTGTACGTCTGACAATCCATCTAATGATAATGTTGTCCCACTATCGCTGACGATCGTCCTGACCTGCTCCCCGATTTTCAGTCCACAAAAGAGAATGAATCTGTTCTAATTTTGCACCCAATGTGCGCGAGTTCAAAGGCCACGCGGCGTTCCAGCGCGTGCCGGAGGGGTTTTAACGGGTTAGCCAAGCTCATCGGCGCAGCCAAATCGCATCACATGAAATTATTCATTCAGATTGCGATTGCCACTGCCGCCCGCAGCGGAGCCATTCTCGACCTGACATGGTCGCAAATAGATTTTGACCGTAAGCTGATCGACTTTGGCCGGGGCTGGGGCAACAAGCGCCGCGCCGTTGTGCCAATGAATGACGATCTTTTGGAAAGCCTGAAAATCGCTAGGGACTTGGCCCAGACGGATTACGTCATCGAATATAAAAGCATGCAGATAGCATCCGTAAAATCCGGCTTCCGGCGGCTGTGCAAAGATTGCGGCATAGAAGCCAGCCCGCATGTTTTGCGACATACAGCGGCAACATGGTTAGTCATGGACGGCGTTCCCTTGGCTGAGGTCGCAAGATTGCTGGGCGACAGCGAAAGGACTGTGGAGAAAGTCTACGGGAAACATGCGCCGGATTATCTGCGCCGTGCGGTGAATTCGCTCAATTTAATCAGGCCTAAAACGAATTTATTACAGCTGTAATAATTTTCGGAACCTGTGCGGGTGCTAACCCATTGATAAAAGTGGTGGGCACAACAGGGATTGAACCTGTGACCCCTTCCATGTCAAGGAAGTGCTCTCCCGCTGAGCTATGCGCCCACTTTCACGTTGCAGGGTTTTAGGGTTTTGCTACGCTTTGGGCAAGTTAAAAAAATCCGGCAAATCAAAGGCCTTATTTCATGCAGCATGCCCTTCAACTTGCCGAGCCGCCGCTGGCGGCCCTGCCCTTTGCCGATTACACCTATCCGGCCAGCGACTGGAACGGCCTTGTTCTGGTCGGCGAGGCGCCTGGCGCGGAGGAAGCGCGGCAGGGCAAGCCTTTTGTCGGGCGCAGCGGGCAATTGCTCGATAAAATCCTCGAAAAAGCCAGGATCGAGCGCGCCGCCTGCATCGTCGCCAACTGCTTCCGGCATCAGCCGCCGGGCAATAAAGTCGATCATTTTTTTATCTCGAAACGCGCGTCCACGACAGGCAACATCGCCATGGCCGAGGAATACGGCAAGTTCGGCAGCGCTTACTGCCGCGCGGAATATGCGCCCGACATCGCCTATCTCGGCAAGATGTTGGCCAAGCACAACCCCCGATTGGTGGTGGCGCTGGGGCGCACGCCTTTGTGGGCGCTGACCGGCGAAGGCGGCTTGCTCGGCAAGGTCGGCAAGCTGTTGCCCTGCCGGCTGGCGCCGTCTTTACAGGTTCTGCCGACTTTCCACCCCAGTTTTATCCTGCGCGGCAACTGGAAATTGCAGGATGAATGGCAGGATCATTTCGCCTTAGCTGCCAAATATAACCTGTGATTCCAATAGGATGGCACAAAACCCACACCTCGGCCTTTAAGAAACCAAAAAGCCAAGGAATCCTTGCGTTATGTGTTAACAAACGTGTAGTTTCAGCCCTTATGGCCATGCGCGACAGGTTAAGGGATTCGCGCCGAACGCCTTTTAAGCACAGGATTTTAGGGAGATTTGTGTGACCACGCCCAAGCCAGATTTGTCCAACCACGAACCGTACCGCGAGAACATCATTCAATCTTGCGAGGTTGAAGCCGCCGATGTGCATGCCGCCGCCGGCAAGCCGGTTACGCCCCTCCTCGACAAGGTCAATATTCCCGAAGATTTGCGCAAGCTGCAGCCCGAGCAGTTGCCGCAGCTCGCCAACGAACTGCGCAACGAAACCATCGACGCGGTTTCCGTCACCGGCGGCCATCTCGGTGCCGGCCTCGGCGTGGTCGAACTGACCGTCGCTTTGCATTACGTTTTCAACACGCCCGAAGATATCGTGATCTGGGATGTCGGGCATCAGGCCTATCCGCACAAGATTCTGACCGGCCGCCGCAGCCGCATCCGCACTTTGCGTCAGGGCGGCGGGCTTTCGGGCTTCACCATGCGCAGCGAGAGCGAATATGATCCGTTCGGCGCGGCGCATAGCTCGACCTCGATCTCGGCGGCGTTCGGTTATGCCGTCGGCCGCGATCTCAAGAAGAAAAAGAACAATGTCATCGCCGTGATCGGCGACGGCTCGATCAGCGCCGGCATGGCCTATGAAGCGTTGAACAATGCGGGCGCATCGAATTCGCGTCTGATCGTCATTCTGAACGACAACGACATGTCGATTGCCCCTCCGACCGGCGCCATGAGCGCCTATCTGTCGCGCATCGTCTCGTCGAAGGAATATCGTGGCCTGCGCCACATCGCCAAAGAATTCGCCAGCCTGTTCCCGCGCCGTTTGAAAGAGGCAGCCCGCAAGGCCGAGCATTACGCGCGCGGCATGGTCACCGGCGGCACTTTGTTCGAAGAAATGGGCTTCTATTATGTCGGCCCCATCGACGGCCACAATCTGGAACATCTGGTTCCGGTCCTGGAAAATGTCCGCGATGATCCCGAAGGCGGCCCGGTTCTCATTCACGTCGTCACGCAGAAGGGCCACGGCTATCAACCGGCCGAAGCCGCCGCCGACAAACTGCATGCCGTGCAGCCGAAATTCAACGTGGTGAAGACCGAAGCCGAGAAAGCCGCGGAAAAGCCCAAGGTTGTGCAGCCGACCTACACGAAGGTATTCGCCGAAGCGCTGATCGCCGAAGCTGAAGCCGATAACCGCGTACTGGCGATTTCCGCCGCGATGCCTTCGGGCACCGGGCTCGATATTTTCGGCAAGCGTTTCCCCGACCGCACTTTCGATGTCGGCATTGCCGAACAACATGCGGTGACTTTTGCCGCCGGTCTGGCCTGCGAAGGATTCAAGCCTTTCGTCGCGATTTATTCGACCTTCCTGCAACGCGGTTATGACCAGCTGGTGCATGACGTTGTTCTGCAGAAACTGCCGGTGCGTTTCATGATGGATCGCGCAGGTCTGGTCGGCGCCGACGGCGCGACGCATGCCGGGGCGTTCGATCTTGCCTATCTGTGCTGCCTGCCAGGCATCGTCGTTATGGCGGCGTCGGATGAAGTCGAGTTGACGCATATGGTGGCGACGGCTGCCGCGATTGACGACGCGCCCTCCGCGCTGCGCTATCCGCGCGGCGAAGGTTCGGGCCTGCAACGCCCCGCGCGCGGGCAGGTTCTGGCCATCGGCAAGGGTCGCATCGTCAAGGAAGGCAGCAAGGTTGCGTTGCTCAATCTCGGCACGCGTCTGATCGAATGCCGCAAGGCGGCCGAAGAACTGGATCAGCGCGGCATCAGCACGACGATTGCCGATATGCGTTTCGCCAAGCCGCTCGACATGGACATGATTATGCGCCTCGCCAGCGAGCATGAAGCGATCATCACCATCGAAGAAGGCTCCATCGGCGGGTTCGGCAGCCATGTGCTGCATCACCTCGCCAATGCCGGGATGATGGATCGCGGCCTGAAAGTCCGCGCCATGACTTTGCCCGACATTTTCCAGGATCAGGATAGCCCCGTGAAGCAGTATGACCAGGCCGGGCTGAACGCCAAGCATATCGTCGCCAAGGCTCTCGAAGCCCTCGGCGCCGAGAAAGAAGCGGCGGACGTGCTGGTGGCGCGCGCCTGATAACGAACGGATAGGGTTATGGTTGTGATCAAGCGACTTATCTGCCTGCTGATGGTGCTGGGGCTGTTCGCTCCGCTGCCTGCGCGGGCATCGACTCCAGCGCAAGCGACGGTGCAGGCTTTCTATACGCAACTGGCCAGCACGATGAAGCAAGGGGACAAACTGGGCTTTGCCGGACGTTATAAGCAGCTCGATCCCGCCATTCGCGCCGCCTTCGACCTGCCTTTGATGACCAAACTCGCCGTCGGATCGAGCTGGGCTGAGGCCACACCGCAGGAACAGGCTGATCTGGTCGCGGCATTCTCGGAATTCAGCGTCGCCTCCTATGCCAGCCAGTTCGCGGCTTATGACGGCGAGCAGTTCACGATTACCGGACAGAAGAAAACCGGCGACGGCGGCGTGATGGTCGAAACCACGCTGACCCCCGGGAAAGGCGCCCCGGTTGCGCTTAATTACCTGATGCGCGCCGACGACAAAGGTCAGTATCGCATCGTCGACGTCTATCTCAACGGCGCGATCAGCCAGATGGCCACCCGGCGCGCGGAATTTTCGTCGATCGCGCGGCGTGACGGCATTTCGGCGCTGGTCAATTCGCTCGACGCCAAGTCGAAGCAGATGGGCCCGTCGTAAGTCATGAGCGATAACGCACAAACGCCGATGGCTCCGGTCTCCTGGGGGGAGGTCATCGACAAGATCACCATTCTTGAAATCAAGGCTGTGCATATCAGAGCCGAAGCAGCGCTGGCCAATGTGAAACATGAACTGGCCCTGCTGAGCGCGACGGCGACAGCCGTGGCGGCTAATGCCGAAGTCGTCAAACTCCGTGCCGATCTCAAGGCAGTTAATGAGGCCCTGTGGGATGTCGAGGACAAGCTCCGCGACAAGGAACGGGCCAAAAGCTTCGACGCCGAATTCATCGAACTGGCCCGCGCCGTCTATCGCACCAACGACCGCCGCGCCGCGCTGAAAAAGGACATCAATAACGCGCTCCATTCCGGCATCGTCGAGGAAAAGAGCTACGCGGCTTATTGATTTCCCTCCGGCGAGTTTTGAATACCCCTCACCGCCCCCCCTCCCTAACCCTCCCCGCAAGGGGGAGGGAATACGGTTCGGAATACGGCAACGTTCGTTCTCTTCCTTCGATATTGGCAGGAAGAGAACTCAAGTCGAACAAAGACCGGCCTGATTCCCCCCCCCCTTGCGGGGAGGGTTAGGGAGGGGGGCGGTTGTTATTAAGAGCAATCTCTCCATCGTTTCCATAAAACCCTGTCCATCGTCCGACTTTCGTCTTAAAAACTTCATGTTCTGCATTTAAGGTTCGGTATGCTCCGCCGCGTCGCCTCCATCACTCTTATCGTCCTGTTCGCCAATTTTGCGATCTGGGCGCTCGTCAACCAAAGCGTGTCGGAACGTGCCTGGGGCGGCGTGATCAACGGCATGTCCTACAGCGGCTGGCAGGCAGGCGACAAAAACAACCATCTGAGCGACGGCGATATCGACCGCGAGATGGGCATTCTCGAAGGCCACACCAATAATATCCGCACCTATGGCGTCGATGACGGGCTCGACCGCATCGTGCCGATAGCGGCCAAGCATGGCATCGACGTCAATCTGGGCGCGTGGATTTCGCCCGACGATGCCGCCAACCAGAAAGAACTCGCGCATGCCATCGACGTGGCGCGGGCCAATCCGAACGTCAAGCGCCTGATCGTCGGCAACGAATCCCTGCTGCGCGGCGACGTCACCGTCGATCAGTTGATTGGCTATATCGAAAGCGCCAAGCGCCAGATCGGTATTCCCGTCACCACCGCCGAGCCGTGGCATGTCTGGATCAAATATCCGCAACTGGCCGACAGCGTCGATTTCATCACCGTGCATATCCTGCCTTACTGGGAAGGCATTCCGGAAAACGGCGCGATGGGTTACATCATGTACCGGTATCGGCAGCTCGCCACCGCGTTCCCGCACAAGCACATTTTCATCGGCGAAGTCGGCTGGCCAAGCGAAGGTCAATGGGTCAAGGGCTCGGAACCCTCGCTCATCAACGAAGCGAAATTCACCCGCGATTTCCTGACCACGGCCAGCGCCGAACGGCTCGATTATTCGATTGTCGAAAGCTTCGACGAGCCGTGGAAGCGCGATATCGAAGGTTCGGTTGGCGCGCATTGGGGATTATGGGACGCGGGCGGCAAGCCGAAATTCTCGATGAGCGGATCGATCGCCGAATCCTCGCGCTGGCTCGAAGGCTATCTGCTGGCTTCGGTGCTGGCGTTTTTGCCGATCCAATGGTTCGTGCGGCGCAAGCAATATCTGCGTTTCCGGGGGCAGCTCTTCTATGCCGGGCTGATACAGGCGGTCGCTTCGGTGTTCGTGTGGGCGATCATGGCCGCCATCGCCGAACGTATTCTCGACGGCGATGTGGTGGCGTGGATAGCCCTTCTGGGCGCGCAGATCGTGCTGCTGGCGCTGCTGCTGGTCGACGGGTTTGAGCTGGCGGAAGTTCTGTGGACGCGTCAGCGCCGCCGTCCCTTCGAGCCGATTACCGACTGGACGCCGCCGCCCGACGCGCCGAAAATTTCCATCCATGTGCCCTGCTATAACGAGCCGCCGCATATGGTGATGGAAACGCTGGATGCGCTGGCGAAACTCGATTACCCGAATTTTGAAGTTCTGGTGGTCGATAACAACACCAAGGATGAAGCTGTGTGGAAACCCATCGAGGCTTATTGCGCGAAATTGAACCGCGATCGTTCGGAAATGGCGCGCTTGCGCGACGGTTCTGAACGTGAATCGCCGGGCCCAAATCAAGAATCCGCGCGTTTCCGCTTTTTCCATCTGCCGCAATGGCCGGGATATAAAGCGGGCGCTTTAAATTTCGCGCTGACGGAAACGGCGGAGGACGCGACGATCGTCGGCGTGATCGACAGCGATTATATCGTCAGCCCCGACTGGCTGCGCGCCACCGTGCCCTATTTCGACAGGCGCGAAGTCGCCTTCGTGCAGGCGCCGCAGGATTACCGCGACGGCGATGAAAGCGCGTTCAAGCGCATGTGTTACTGGGAATATGCCGGGTTTTTCCATATCGGCATGGTTCAGCGCAACGAACGCAACGCGATTATTCAGCACGGCACCATGACCTTGATCCGCAAAACCGCGCTGGCTTCGACCGGCGGCTGGGCGGAATGGTGCATTTGCGAAGACGCCGAACTCGGCCTGCGCCTGTTCGAAAACGGATACGAGGCCGTTTATATGAATAACTCGCTGGGGCGCGGGCTGATGCCGGATAATTTCAGCGCCTATAAGACGCAGCGTTTCCGCTGGGCCTATGGCGCGGCGCAGATTCTGAAACGCCATTGGCGCGATCTCGCCGAAGGCAACCGCCTGACGCGCGGGCAGAAATATCATTTCATTTCCGGCTGGCTGCCCTGGTTCGCCGACGCGGCGCAGCTTGTTTTCGCGGTGGCAGCGATTATCTGGTCGGTGCTGCTGCTGTTCAAGCTGGTGGAGTTTCCACCGGCGGTTTTTCTGGTGCCGACGCTCAGCGTTTTCGTCTTTAAAATCGTGGCGGGATTCTGGCTCTATCACGCGCGCGTCGATTGCGGCTGGCGCGACCGCATCGGGGCGGCGGTGGCAGGGATGGGACTTTCACATGCCGTGGCGCGGGCGATGTGGCAGGGCATGTTCACCTCGGGCAAGCCGTTTTTCCGCACCCCCAAATGCGGCGACAAGGCCCCTGCCTTGCAGGCTTTCCTGATGGCGCGCGAGGAAATCACCTTGCTGGTGGCGATGCTGGTTTGCGCCGGTTTGGTGCTGTGGCAGTTCGAGATTCAGAACCGCAATGCCGATTTATGGGCGGGTATGATGCTGGTGCAGACGCTGCCCTACTGGGCGGCGCTGGCGGTGGCGACCGTCAATGCATGGCCGAAGAAACAAAGGGCCGTCATCCCGGCGTAAGCCGGGATCCAGTACGACAAGTGCCATAAGTACTGTCTTGCGGGTGCTTCGGGACTGGATCCCCTAAGTTCACAAACGAAGTGCAACACCCTGATAAGGTGTTGCGGTCATGGGAAAAACATACAAACAGTTTACGCTGGAAGAACGGTGCGCGATTGCCCG
>JARLJC010000322.1 GCA_031291435.1 Alphaproteobacteria bacterium
CACGTCAAGCACGGCGCATCTGAACGAAAATCTGGCTGCGGCGGAATTGATCCTTCCCCCAGCCATCCGGGCGCGGCTTGATGATATCGTCACGCCATAACTGCAAAGCGGCCAAGAACTCCAATCGCTTGTATCAATTTCTGCCGTTCAGGCTTTATCCTTGTGATATGAATGTTGGGCAGGTTCCGATGCGTGGCGAAGACGAGGCGAACGGCCGCAATCGGAACGCGACCGGACCACTCAGAGAAGATCGACCGTGTGGATCGGCGTGCGAGTTGGAACCCAGCAACCTTTGCAGCCAAGGTTATGAAGTTGCGCTGTTTCCTCCCTTTATACGGGCCGCGAGGCGCGCCGATATCGTGAGCGCACGAACTGATCTTCCGGCGTTATATCAATGCATTACCTTGAAAACGACAGGATTCCCTATTGCATGCCGATCCACACTTAAACCTGCCCTGCACTCGATAAATGGCGGAAATCAGGCCCCGGTGTCGGTCCGGTGTAACTCCGGTGAAATCTCGTAAAAACCGGGTTATGCTCCCCACTTGTTTCAATAGACAGTTACGAAAAAACCTAGAATTTCTGCGGCTTGCAGGGCCAGTCGCTATCTTCGGGAGGCAGGGGCCGGAGGTTCGAATCCTCTCTCCCCGGACCACTTTTTCCCATAAAATTGCGCGCCCGTTCGGGGCAATGGAACTGTGATGCGCAAACGGGGCCGTGGGCTCCGGCATCCGCAGGGGAATGCCGCTGTCAGCGCGGCGCGGCGCATTCCCCGGTGCGGAGCACCATCGCCATTACGGCGCGCAGAAGGAGGCGCGACCATGCGCGCCTCCCGATTAGGCGGTCCTTTGGCGATTTTTGCCTCAGGGCAGTTGCCCGTAGACCACGCGCCCGCCGACCACGGTTGCATCGACCGTCGTCTTGCCGATCTGGTTCGCCGGAATGGCCAGGATGTTTTGCGACAGCACGACCAGATCGGCGAGCTTGCCCGTCTCCAGCGTCCCGAGCTTGTCATCCATGTGATTCGCCCATGCGGCAGTCCGCGTATAGGCCAGCAACGCCTGCTCTGCCGTCACCGCTTCTTCGGCATGACCGTCAGACGGCATGCCCGCGCGCGATCCATCAGGCTTGCCGGGGTTTTCCCAGGTGTAGCGCATCACCGCCTGCTCGATGCCGGCGAGCGGATTGGGCGGCCACGAACAGGGCCAATCGCTGCTGAACACCAGTTTCACCCCGCTCTTGAGCAGGCTGTTCCAGGGGTTGCTGGTTATGGCGTCGGGAGACATCGTGGTGCCGCAGCAAAACGCGGGCTGGGTGCTGACGACGATGCCGAGCCCGGCAAAGCGCGGCAAGTCCGCAGCCCTGATGTCCTCGCCATGTTCCATGCGAAAGCGACGGTCCTTTGGCCCATTGGCCTTTTCCGCCGATTCATAGCCATCCAGCGCCATCTTGATGCCGTCGGTGGTGAGCGCGTGCGACGTGAGGTAATAGCCCCGCTTGTCCAGTTCGGTGACGATCCGGGTATATTCCTCGGCGGTATAGAGCGGCGGCGTCGGCGCGCCATCCATGAAGAATTTGACGATGTTCGCCGAAATCCAGTCGTCGTGCCACGTCGTGCGCGCGGTTTCGAGATCGGCGAGGAATTTCGGCGTCAGATGATGATCGACCGCAACCGCGCCAAAGCCCTGACGCACCCGCAGCGTAAGCAAGCCGCGCTTGCGCAGTTCGTCAAAGGCCTTGAGATCGTCCAGTCCGCCGGTCAACTGCGCGGCACTTGTAATGCCAAAGCTGTTCATGAAATGGAGACCGTTGCCAAGGATGCGGACTTTCTCATCCATCGGCATCGGCGGCAGCGCGCGTTCCATGACCTCCTGCGCGCCTTCGCGCAGCACGCCGGTCGGGTGGCCGGCCGCATCGCGCACGATATATTGTTCCTCCACCGGATCGGGTAGCGGTTTATCGGTTATCCCGGCCAAAGCGAGCGCGCGCGAATTGACATAGAGCGAATGCTCGGTCCAGCTGTGAACCACCAGCGGCCGATCGGGCACCGCTTCGTCGAGGATCGCCTTGTTCGTCGCCAGCGAGGCCGCGCTTCCGCTGCGGTCGAAATCGGCGCGACCGAAAAGGATCGGCATGTCCGGATGCGCCTGGGCATAGGCCCGGATTCTGGCGACGAACAGCGCGCGATTGCTTTCGGGCGTGATGTTCTCGGTGGCCGTCGACAGGTTGAATCCGTTGAGCGCCAGCGAACCGAACCAGATATGCGTATGGTCGTCGGTGACGCCGGGGATCACCATCTTGCCCTGGAGATCGACCACTTTGGTCCTGGCCGTTTTGGTCTTGAGCACTTCGGCATCGCTGCCGACGGCCTCGATCTTGCCATCGGTGATAGCGATGGCCTTGGCCCATTTGTGGTCCGTGGCCGTATAGATCGTGCCGTTCACCAGAATGAGGTCACTGGCATGCGCGATCCCTGCCCCCGGCAACGCCAGTACGCTCCCCAGCCCGGCCTTCAAGGCCGCTTTCGCAATGCACTTCATTATGGTGTGTTTCCTTCCTTGGAGCGGCACGCAGAAAATCCGCGTCACCATGATTGTCGGGAGGGGCGGACCGCCCTGACCGATCCGCCCGGGCGAGGCGGCCTTTCGACCACCTCCACCCTGTTTCCTGCGGCACCGCCCGGCATCACAGCGCGCCGTAAACCAGCTTGCCCCCGACCACGGTTGCCTCGACGTTCGTCTTGCCGATCTGATCGGCCGGAATCGCCAGAATATCGCGCGACAGCACGACCAGATCGGCGAGCTTGCCCGCCTCCAGCGTGCCGAGCTTGCCTTCCGTGCCGTTCGCCCAGGCCGCAGTCCGGGTATAGGCGAGCAGCGCCTGTTCGGCGGTCACGGCTTCTTCGGGATGGCCGTCATGGGGCAGTCCGTCGCGCGAACCGCTGGCGTAATCGATATTGTACTGGCGACGCTCGACCGCCTGCTGGATGCCCGCGAGCGGGCTTGGCGGCCACGAGCACGGCCAATCGCTGCTGAACACCAGTTTTGCCCCGCTTTTAAGCAGGCTGTTCCAGGGATTGCCGGGCACTTC
>JARLJC010000323.1 GCA_031291435.1 Alphaproteobacteria bacterium
CTTTCGAGCTATACGTCGAAAGGCATCATCACGATCAACGAGGCGCGCGCCGCGCTGGGCCGCGATCCCTTCCCGGATGCCGCCGCCAACACGCCGATGACGCTGACGGGCGGGGGCTATGTGGCGTTGGAGCAGGCGGGGCAAAGCGCTGCGGTCGCAAAGTTCAATCCTCATTACGACGAACGCGGACGTTTTGCGACGGCGGATGGGGTGGGTGGCGCTTCGAGTCGTTCTGGGAATGAACGCATCGCCACGCCGCCGCACAATTACACTCCGATTAATTTTACAACACGTCCAGCGCCACCCGATAATCCAATTCAAGACGCGGTCGTTTCATGCCAAGATCTACTGGATTCCGATTGGGAGACGTGCAAGGCCCTCCTCAACTTAGATGACCCAGATTATCATGGGCTATGCGTAGAGCAGATGTTCTGAAGAAATCGTGAGTGTCTCGGTGGGCTGCCGCTTTCGCCTTTATTACCCTATTGAGGAAGAGCATATGCTCGATATTCGTCGCCTTCTCTCTGGACTGACATTCGCGATCCGCGAAGAAGTTCCAGACGCTGCGCATCTTGCGAAGGCGCTTGATCTTGATATTTCGCAGTCACGCATTACGAATGCCAGATCGGTGTTGGGTATTCACGATGCGATCCTGGACGGAAATATCGAAATCGACGCGGCCTGGGGCAGACCTCCGCACCGCGAAATCTGTTTGGTGATTGCGCATTCGTCGCTTCCCTATAGCAGGGTTAAAGATGAAACTTTTGGCGCCAACCAGCGTATTGTGCCCTCACAACACGGCGCCGGATTTGGCGTGGTTTTCGAAATAGACGGTTGGGAGTGTGGCTATACCGCGGATTCGCCTGACGCCGATGTCGGCTTTGTATTCTGCCGGCAACCAAAAGCATCTGGCGCCCATCGCAGACCACGGCTGTAAAGCCAGCCAAGACAATCCCAATCTTGACGGAGGCGTCATTAAACCGGATTAATCTGCCGAGCAGCCAAGCGGCGGAGATCGGCGATGAGCAAAGCGGCGGCGTGTCTTCGCATCGGGGCCGCGCTTTTTTCTGCAACACTTTTATGTCCTCCGATCTGCGCCGGCGAGGCGCCCCCAGTCGCTCCCGACAAGCCGGCGCCCTTCGTCACGCCGTCTCGCGTTTCAGCAACGATCGAGTTCGGCATTCCTGCGCTCGCGCGCGCGGTCGAGCGCGATGTGCCGCATCGCTTGGCGACCTTTGATGAGCGCATCCAGTGCGTTCACCGGCGTGTTCTTTTCTTCCGCGTCAGGGCCAATTGCGACATAGAAGGCTATGTCGAGCGCACCGGCCCGATTTCGCTTTACGGTCGGGGTGACGCCATTATCGGTTCGACGCCGATCTACGGGGCGGTGAGCGGACAGGGCGC
>JARLJC010000324.1 GCA_031291435.1 Alphaproteobacteria bacterium
ATGCTGGCTCATCGGTTATTATCTCTAGTTCGTTGATCGTATCTCTTCGGATGTAGTGGAGTTGTTGGTTTAGGTTTTTATTTAGCTCGTGATAGTATAGCTGATGGACATCGGCGGCGACGGCACACTCAACGGGCTGCAACCGCTGGCTGAGCGCCTTCCCGTAGTCCTCTCGCCCAAGACGATCGACAACGACCTGGGCCTGAATTATTCGAGCGAACCGGATGAGTGGGTGCGCGTCAACGATCCTGCCGTGAAACACGGTTTCCGCTACAAGCGCGCCGAGTCGCATACGGTTTTCGACCTGAACCAGATCATCAACTACGTCACGCCCGGCTATGCGACGGCGGTGTTCGTTTCCGCGCAGGGCGTCGGGCGCATTCGCACCACGGCGGAGAGCCATCGCCGCATTGCCATCATCGAGGTGATGGGCCGCCACTCCGGCTACATCGCGCTGGGCACCGCCTATGGCCAGCCGGATATCATTCTCGTTCCCGAGCAGGCGCTCGACCTGGAGCATCTCGTGGAACGCGTGAAACACATCTACGATTTGCAGAAGAATGTGGTGATTGTCTGCGGCGAAGGCATCGTGGACGAGCAAGGGCGCGAACTCGGCGCGGAGACAAAATCCACTGATCCGAGCGGCAATGTGGTCTTGAGCGGCGCGGCGGACGCGCTGCGCGCAAAATTGATCCAGATGATTGGCGACCGTTACTTCCAGCTTTATCGCCGCGGCGATTCGGCAAAGGAGGCGATCTTCACCCGCAAAGTCGGTCATACCCAGCGCGGCGGACGGCCGATTCTTTTCGACCGCTTTTATGCGGCTTTGCTGGGATCCAAAGCGGTCGACCTGCTGATCGAGGGCCGGAACAACGCCGTTTCCATCCTACAATACACCACCAGCAAGGGTTTTTTTGTCGAGGGCTACGATGCCAACCGTTTTCGCGACCGCTGGGGCCTGATTCATGCCCGTTATATGCATCCGGAATTGTACGACGCCAAACTGATGAAGCCGTCGAAACTGGGCATCGAGTATCTGCTGCCGATTTTCAGCAACGCCATCGGCAACGATGACGCGGAGCACATGCGCCAGACGCTTTTCGATGCCGGCAACCTGACCCAGCCTTATCACTCCATCAACACGGATGTTCATAAACGCATCCGCTACCTGGAAGGCGTGGCATGAATCCGTCGCGGAACAAACCGACGCTCTATTACATTCGCGGCGCGCGCGGAGCGACGCGCCCTACCAGCCCTCAACGAATTGGTGTTTGTTTTGAAAAGCCAACGACCAATCGCAATCCGTAAATCGCCAATTTAAAATACCGATGTCTATACACGTAGCCCTTCACCACAAGACGCATTATAAATACGACCGGCTGGTCAATCTCGGCCCGCAGGTAGTGCGGCTGCGGCCCGCGCCGCATTCACGGACGCGCATCTTGTCTTATTCGCTGAAAATTTTGCCGGCGAAACATTTCATCAACTGGGTGCAGGA
>JARLJC010000044.1 GCA_031291435.1 Alphaproteobacteria bacterium
ATGGCCGACACCCATTATCCCGGCACAGTGTTCGACGCGACCGAGCCGCTGCGCGGCGACATCGTCCGCATTGGGCTGAACTACAAGTTCGGCGGCCCGTAACCGGAAACCCGAGCGTTTGTATGGATCATTGCAGGGCGCTGCCGACAGGCGGCTTCACGGAACGGAGACGAATGTGAAACATTGGTTGTGGACGGTCTGCGTTTCGGCGATCGTCGCCTCGGGACCGGCTTTCGCGTCCGATCTTGTTGTCCCGACACATAAGACGCCCCTGCCGCCGCCGGTCTTCACCTGGACCGGCTGTTACCTCGGCGGCAATCTTGGCGCAGCCTGGGCAGGGAAACGATTTACTGATGAATCTGGTGAATTTGGCGCTATCGGAACCAATGTCGGCAGTAATACCGCGACCGGCGTCGTTACGGGCGGGCAAGCGGGGTGCGATTACCAATTCGCGCCGAACTGGCTGATCGGCGCGCAGGCAATGGGAGATTGGGCCCGCTTACACGGCAGCGCCACAATTCCTAACACCTTCGGCGGCGACTTCTTCAAATTTGGCATCGATTCGTTTGCAACGGCCACAGGTCGGATAGGATATATTGTTGATCCTACGATTCTTATTTATGCTAAAGTTGGCGTTGGTTTCGTACGAAGCAATTATAGCACGTCGTGTAACTATGGTTATTGCGCAAGCTTCGCAGAATCCGCTAACGATTCAAGGGTCGGGCTTGATATTGGTGGTGGATTAGAATATAAATTCGCCCAGAATTGGTCCGTGTTCGCCGAATATGACCATGTATTTCTTGGCAGCAAGAACACAACATTTATTATAGCCGACGCCGGGGGTTCTACATATGTTGAGCGCATTGCGCAGGACGTTGACAAGATGCTGATCGGCGTAAACTATCGGTTTGACACGGGCGGCGCTCCTGTGAGCGCAAAATACTGACGTGGTCCAGGCGGGTGATATTCACAGCCCGGATCGGGCGCATTCGCCCACGCGAGGGAATGGCCGCGCTCCTCCACAACAGTTGATGCGCGCCGCTACGCCGGCGGCATGGCCCGCGCCGGATTAGATCTCCGTTTCGGCGCCAGATAGCCGCCGACGCGAGCGAACAGCCGCCAAGCCCGAGAACGCGCGCCGCGCGTCATGGCTCCGCGACGTGAAAGCCGCCGGTCCCGATATCCTCGATAAGCAGCGCGTCGAAGCCGAGGCGCTTCAACGTCTCGATCGGAATCGTCACCGGCCCGCTGCACGGCCCCTCGGCCCAATGCAGGAGATTGACGGCGCGCATCGCCAGCCCTTTGGCCTTGGCGTCGGGCCAGAACGC
>JARLJC010000325.1 GCA_031291435.1 Alphaproteobacteria bacterium
CGGTCGTTCTCTCATCGCTCATTTTCGGCATCATGCATCTCAAATGGCTGACGCCAGGGGGCATCGGCGGCATGGTCGCCACCGCGGAGCTGGTAGCGATGGGCGTTCTGCTGGCGCTGGTCGCGGTACGCACGGGTTCGCTCTGGGCTTCGGTCATCACCCATGGCGTGAACAATCTTTGCGCGGCGCTGGTCGCGGTTTTCCTCGCCTATTTTTAGCGCTCCGGGATATCTGCCGAGGCGCGCCATGGCAGTTCAAGCCATTGATTTTATTATGTTATCTCGCGAATGCGGCGAGATAGCGTAAAGCGGATATTAAGCTTGGTCCGCTAGAAGTACCGCATGTTAAAGGGGGTTACATACCTTTTCGGTTTGGCCCTGCTGGCTGCGACTCTGCTCGCGGCCGTGGGCGTGTCCGCGCATGCCGAAGAAAATTTCGGCGCCTTCAGCGTCAGCGGCTATGCCGATTTTCGTCTTATCGCGCCGCCGCGCGAAGTCGCATGGCTGAATGGCGGCCTTTCAAAATTCCGTTATGGCAATGACGAAGGCCAATTCCGTTTTGCCGAAGGCGTGGTGCAGGGCGCCTTCAAGATCGACGACGAATTTTCGGCCGTCGCAGTCTTGCGCGGCGAACCCGAACAGCGCACCGGCATCGACATGCTGGAAGGCTATGTCTCCTGGCATCCGGCCGCGTCGGGTCCGGTCAGCTGGTCGGTGAAGACGGGCGCTTTCTTTCCCGCCATCAGCCTGGAGAATGACGATCTGGGTTGGGCCAGTCCCTATACTTTGACGCCGTCGGTGATCAACAGCTGGATCGGCGAGGAACTGCGTACCATCGGCAGCGAAGCGATCCTGCGCTACGACACGGGCGGCCTGGGCACCGTGTCGCTGACGGGCGCGGTCACCTGCTGCAACGATCCGGCAGGCGTCTTGATGGCCCAGCGGGGTTGGGCGATGTACGTCCGTCCTTCCGGTATTTTCAGCGATATGCGTCTGCCCGACGCGACTTTGAGATTGTTTCATGAGGACGTGCCCGGCCGCACGCCGATGTTC
>JARLJC010000326.1 GCA_031291435.1 Alphaproteobacteria bacterium
ACGCCGATGAAACAAAGCCGCGAAGTCACGCAGGGGCTAACGAGCGATGAAATTGCGCTCCTGTGCGATATAGAAGCGCGCGATTCATCAAAGCCTGCCGGAGAACCCGCCTTGGATCGGCTTCGCTCGGCGGGTTACATCGCGCCCAACGAAGAGTCTCCCGGGTACAAGCTCACCCCAAAGGGGCTCGGTTTGCTCAGCAGACGCGGCGCGGGCATAAATGAAGCGTAAAAGGTGCATTACTGCGCCCGCGGGGTCGAGGGCGGCGCACCAAATGTCATTCGTATCATTTCGGCGACAAGGAGCGGCTGCTGCGCCTGACGCGCCAAGCCTTCTATACGCGTTTTCAAGGAACTGACCTTGTCGGGATTCGCTGAGGCGAGGTTCGTGAGCTCCGAGGGGTCTTTCGACAGGTCGAAAAGCTCAAGCGAACCGGGTAACATCGGCACCCATATCAGCTTCCAGTCATTTTCGCGCACGGCGGCCTGGAAAGGCTCAACGTTGTAGACGACTTCATGCCGTGGCGACGGCGTCCGGCCCGTGACATAATTCCATACGTCGATGCCGTCGAGTGGCTTGGCTTTTTCAGACGATCCGCCCCCAAGACGCGTGAGCGTCGGATACATGTCGACGACATGAACCATGCCGCTGACGGTTCCAACAGGAACTGTGCCCGGCCAATTCACCACCGCCGATGCGCGTGTTCCGCCCTCGTAAAGCGTGCCCTTGCCACTTCTGAAAGGCCCGTTGTCAGGCGGCAGGCCGCCTTTCACGGCGGATTCGCCCGCGAATAGAGAGGATCGTGTACCGCCGTTGTCGGTGTGGAATACGATCAACGTATCGTCGCGCATGCCGCGCTTGTCGATTTCTGCGATGACCCTGCCGATTTGATCGTCCATTGCAGTTATCTGCGCGCAATACGCACGCCGATTTTCATCGGGAACATGTGCATATTTGTCGAGATATTCTTGCGGCGCCTGATAGGGCGTGTGCGGCGCCGTGAATGCGAGATAAAGAAACAGCGGTACTTTCGTGTCGTGATTGGCGATGATGCGGACGGCTTCGTCACCGAACAATTCGGTATCGTATCCGTCTTCCTTCAAAAGCTTGTTGTCGCGATACCAGTCGGTGACGCCGTGGGATTCATGTTTGAAGTGATCGATTTCACCCACCAGCGCGCCATAGAACGAATCGAAGCCTCTTTGTATCGGCCAGTATTCGGTCTTCGCATGGCCGACATGCCATTTGCCGACGATGGCGGTCCGGTAGCCGGCTTCCTTCAACGTTTGCGGCAACAGCCATTCGTCCAGCGCGAGACCGTAGCTGCCGCCGGACGGAATGACGCCCGTTTGCAATCCGTAGCGAAAAGGATAGCGCCCGGTCAGCAGAGCCGCGCGGGTCGGTGTGCACATCGGCAAAACGTAGAACTGCTCGAGGCGTGCGCCCGACGCGGCCAGCGCGTCGATGTTTGGCGTTGCTATATCCGCGCCATTGAACCCGACGTCTTTCCAGCCTTGATCATCAGAAACGATGTAGATGATATGAGGCTGTCGGCTACGGGTCTGGGCGGCGACGGGGCTGATCGCTGC
>JARLJC010000006.1 GCA_031291435.1 Alphaproteobacteria bacterium
CAAAATGGCTAACTGTGATTCAAGATGTGCGCCGGAGAAGGAGAGGTTGGTCCTGCCGACAGCTTCGCTAAATAGGGGGTGCGCGGCATAAACGCAGCTACCTTGTTGGCAACTGCGTTTATGCTGACCGAAGAAATAGATTTTGCAAATGCCGCAGGGTGCTGCAGGCCATCACACGATGATCAAGCGTCGAAAAATACCGTTTCGTGTTCGCCTTGCAGGTGGATGTCGAAGCGGTAGGTGGGGGTGAGGCCGGGCGCGCGGTTGTGCCCGATGAAATCACGTTCGAAGTCCATAAGGGTAACTCCCGGTTTGTTTGTTGGACGCGGGAGAATATTAGGGCGGGCTTATCAATGAATAAATAATCAGCTATTCATAGTATTCATGAATAAAAATGAATGGTTGTCGCTTTCGGGCGCGGATTTGCGGCTGTTCCTCACGGTGCTGGAAGCGGGGTCGGTCACGCTGGCGGCGGAACGGCTGGGGATCACGCAGTCGGCGGTGAGCCATGGGCTGGCTAGGTTGCGGTTGATCGCCGATGACGCGCTGTTCGTGAAATCCGGCCGGGCGATTATGCCGACGCCACAGGCTTTGGCGCTGGCGGGGCCGGCGCAGGAGATGCTGGATGGGATGCAGAATTTTGGCCGCAAAAAGCGGTTGCATCCGGCGGAGGCCAAACTGAGTATCACGGTGGCGGGCAATGATTTGCAGCGCGATTTGCTGTTGCCGAAAGTGTTTGAGGTGATCAGCGCCCAGGTGGCGTCGTTTAACTTGCGGATTATCCCCTCCGGCACGCCAACGCCCGAAATGCTGCGCGAGCGGCATTGCGATTTTATCATCGCGCCGCTGCCGCCGGAGGGGGCGGATATTGTGCAAAGGCGATTGTTCGAGGATTCCTACAAATGTTTTTACGATGCCGGTGTGCGCACAGCGCCCCGCGATTTTGTGGATTACATGGCGGCGCGGCATGTGACGGTGATGCATTCCGAGCATGAGAAATTGCAGTTTGATAAATGGATGGAAGGGCGCGGGCATCGGCGGAATTTTGCGGTGTCGGTGACGAATTTCTCCGGGGTGCCGGTGTTTTTGCAAGGCACGGACTTGCTGGCGTCGCTGCCGTCGTTATGCGCGTCGCGGATTATGCGGGGGTTTGCGGCGGTGCCGGTGCCGCTAC
>JARLJC010000327.1 GCA_031291435.1 Alphaproteobacteria bacterium
AATTTGATTGCGGAATTTGCTGAACGCATTTTGTATTTCCATGAGGGCTCGGCAGGCCGGGCCGCCTAAAATATTGGTCGTGGCATTGCGCCAATGAACATTTCTTCCACCGCGGTCAAGCTGCCGCTGCCCGGTTGGGCCTATGTGCCTGGCGAAACCGCCGACGCTCAAGCCGATCACGATACGCTGTGGCAGGCCAAGGCCCTGGTGCCGTCGCGCTTTCGCGACTTTGTTCCCGCGCGGCATCCGGCGCTGCGTTACGGGATTGCGCTCAACGACGCCGGATATTTCTGGGAATCGCAGGAGGTGCTGCAGGCGGTATGGGCGGCGGCGCCGCAAGGCGGACGCGAGCGGATCCTGCTGCGGGCCTGCATCCAGATCGCCAACGCCAATTTGAAGCTCCGGATGCAAAAGCCCCGCGCCGCCACGCGGCTGCTGGGCGAGGCGCTGGCAGAGGTCAATGCGCTGGGCGCGCGCAAGGCGACCGCCGCCAGCGATGGGTTTGCCGATAGCTTTCCGACGGCCGCGCTCGCGGCACTTTTGCAGGCCAAACTGGCGCAGACGACGTTGTCGAAGGCCGACTGGGTGGCGATCGGCTCCATTGGCCGAGCATGAAGCAAAATGCAGATTTTGTGATCCAAAAGCCTCTGGACCTCGGTCAAAACATGCACTATTGTGCATGTCAGACAGGTAAACCCAAAACCTCGCACAGGGATGGTCCATGGCCGGTGAAGATCGCATTCTCGCTGGCGGCGCCAGCTTCATCGATTTTCAGACCGATCCGTCGCGCTACCGGCATTGGAAGCTGGATGTCGAGGGCGACGTCGCGACGCTGACGATGGACGTCGATGAGAATGGCGGGCTGTTCGAGGGCTATCAGCTCAAGCTGAACTCCTACGATCTCGGCGTCGACATCGAGCTTGCGGACGCGGTGCAGCGGCTGCGCTTCGAGCATCCCGGCGTGAAGGTGGTGGTGGTGCGATCGGCCAAGAACCGCGTGTTCTGCGCCGGCGCCAACATCCGCATGCTGGCGGGGGCGACCCACGCCCACAAGGTCAATTTCTGCAAATTCACCAACGAGACCCGCAATGGCCTGGAGGATTCATCCGAGAATTCCGGGCAGCG
>JARLJC010000328.1 GCA_031291435.1 Alphaproteobacteria bacterium
CCAACCGGCGTCGTGACCGTCGGAAGGCCCGCAGCCATGAAATCGAACATTTTGATATTCGTGCCGGAGCCGCTGAACATGGGATTCAGCGCAAGATCGGAGGCGAGAAGCAGCTCTTTCTTCCTGTTCTCGTCGACAGAACCGGTGATGACGAGGTTTTTCGGCGTTCTTCCGCTCAATTCCGCGCGGATTTGTTCGCCGACGCCGCCGGCGATCACGAAAACGACCTCCGGCAGCGCGGGCGCCAGTTCGCGCGCGATGAAGCGGGCGGCCTCCAGATTGGGGGCATAGGCGCTGCCGATGAAAATGGCCGCAGGCTTTCCGCCAAGATTGCAGGCTTTCCGGGCGGCCGCTTTCGCCGTGAGGTCCGCCGGCGCGATCCCGCGCACGAACACGCCATTGGGAATGAGCCGGATCTTGTCCGGCGGCGCGCCGTAAAGTTCTGTGAATTTGCGACCGTCTTCGGGAGAACAGGCGAGAATGAGGTCAGCGGCGTCGCACAAGGACCTTTCGACCGAAGCGACTTCTTTCGCAACCTCGACCCCGCCGGGATGATCCTTCAGGAGATCATGGCGGAGCGCCCCCTCCACATTGTGGCTGTCATAAACGATCAGCTGGCGGGAGAAATCGAGCGCGTCGCGGGTCAGCGGAAAAATCCACGGATGCGAAAAAACGACTACGTCCGCATCGCGGGCGACCTCGCGCGCCTTGGCGACATAATCCGGCGAAAGATGCGCCTGAAGGTGAAATACGCAATCGATGACGTTCCTGCCGCCCGCCCGCTGCTTCGCCTCTTCCGCCGCCTGGAAATGGGCGTCCGTCAGGGGGATGTCGATTTCCTCCAGATTGTCGGACAGCATATGGCGGCGATAGCCAGGCCCCGGCCAATCATAGGTGCCGACATAGGTCGCCTGGATATCCGGGCCGAGACCGTGATAGAGGCCAAGCAGCCGCAACCGCCCTCCCCCAACGGCGGGCTCGATCGGCTGCATATCCAGGATAGCGACCTTCATGCCTGCACCTTTGTTGCAAAGCCCAAGGCGGCCAGAAGTCTGTCGGCGACCTTCTCCCAGCTCAGGGCCCGGATGTCTTGCCGTCCCTGCGCGCCCATGACCCGGGCGCGGTCCGGATCGCCCGCCAGCGCCATCATAGCTTCAGACAGCGCCGCCGCTGTCGGCTCCACGACGAAACCGGTGACGCCGTCGCGCACAAGGCGCGTCGGTTCGCCGGAATCCAAACAGGTGATCACGGGCTTGGCGCTCAGGAAGGCCTCCTGCGTGATCAGGCCGAAATCTTCCCGCAGAGGGACGAAAAGGACGGCGAGCGCGTCGGCGTAATAATTCAACAGCTTCTCGTCGCTCACCCGGCCCAGAAAGCGAATGCGAGGATCCGTTTCGGTCAGGGTTCGAAACTTCGCCTCGTCCTCCCCCGTGCCTGAAATCAGCAGATCGACCGGCGCCTTGGTCAACCGCATCGCCTCAATCGCCAAATCAACCCTTTTCCAGCGATGCAGTCGCCCAGGCAGGAAAAAATAGCGCTGGCCGCCGGTGTGGAAGCCCTCGAGGGTCGATGCCTGATGGAGCACCTCGCTGCTCGTCCCATTGAAATACTCCAGCCTTTGCTGGACCTCCTCGCCCACGACGAAGATTTTCCTGGTTCGCGGCGCCCGGAGCGCCTCCGTGTCAAGCAGATGGACGATCCGCCTCTGGGCGAGCAACTCGTCCGTCACTTGAGGGAATTCGACCTGGAACATGTCATAAAAAACCCGCATCGTGTGCTGCAGATAGCAGACATGGTTGCGATGCCGGATCATATATCCCGGCGCTTTGGTCGAGATGACGCCGTCGTAGGCGCTGAGATCGAGGTCGTAAAAGCGCAAATAGCTTTCCAGGATCGCGGCGAAATTTGCCTCGTGGCTGACCTCGTAAACGATCTCTGCGTCCGCGCCGGCCCGAACCAGGGCGTCGCGCAGGCCGATATAGAAGCGCTCCGCGCCGCCGACTTCCCCCGCCGGCGCTCCGGTCGCAAGAACCGCGATCCTGGGTTTGCGCTGAAAGACAGGAGACGCGTGCATCACAGGGGTTTCCAGGCAATGAGGCTATAATTCTCTGCGCCGCCGGGATGGAGGGGTATGCATTCGGCGTCGACAAAACCGCATTTTCTGACGACCAGGGACAAGATTTCACTGGTCTGCGGAGAACCGAACGCCGGATCGGCGGACTGAGCTCCGCCAAAAGGCTCGATCAGCAGGACGCCGCCCGGCGCTAGCACCCGGTACGCTTCCGTCAGAAAGGCGACCAAATCCTCAAACGGCGCTTGCCTGATCGCCTGGAAAGCGCAAAGGCCCGCGACGCTGTTGGCGTCCAAGCGTCCAAGACGACCATCGCCCGCCTCTGTTTCCACGACAGCCAGACCGCCGTCTTCGCGCCCGGCCGAAAGGATGTCGATCGGGGCGCCATTCACGCCAATCGCGCGCAATATTTGGAGGAATTCCCCGCTCCCCGCGCCAAGAACCTTGGCTTGGCCGGTTCGCGCCACGGCGGCCTTGAGCAGGGAAAGATACCCCCCCTGGCGAACGTTCGCGTCTCCACGCGAAAGAAGGGCGCGTTCCTCTGCGTCGACGATGAAGGCGCGCGTCCCGGATTCGCCGATATTCGATGCTGAACCCTTCGACAATTCATCGACGCGACGCGCGATCGTCTCGATGAGTCCGCGCAAAGCCGCCAGCTCGCTCGCATAGTCTTTGGCGATGGCGTCTATCCGCGTTGAAAGGGCCGGGACACGTTCGTCCAGTTGCGCGATCCGCGCGCTCGCATTCGCCAGCCGCCAGGCGCTTTCCTCCGTTGATCCGGCGAGGGTCGTCACCCGCTCTCCAAGAATCACGATATGCCCGGGCAGTTCCTGCAGCGAAATCGGACCATATCGGAGGGCTTCAAGTTCTTTGGCGGCCTTGACGGCTTGGCGCACACCAAAGAGCCGTTGGAAGAACACCCGAATATCGAGGCGCTCCGCCAGCGTCTTTTTCTGTCGGCGCGGCGAAATCGTTTCCCGAAGCGCTGGAACGGCTCCCGGATCCGCCAGATCTGCCTCGTCATGAAACTTTTCCAGCTCGCTTCGTATTGTTTGCACAATACGATCGAGGTCGCGCTCCGTCTGGCGTAAGCTTGCGTCTAACAGCCTTGCATCCATCGACAATGCAACCGATCACAAATATATGCAGATGAGAGCTTTTCCACGTCGATTTACGCCAAAGCGCCAAGAAAGCGACCCTGCAAGGTAGCCCGAGCGCGGAAGCATCCGTAGCCTGCCCGCGGCCAATTTACAACCATGAGGCCACGCGCTGATGACGTCAGCCCGATTGGAAGGCGACGCGGAAACTCGGACACGAGGTGCGGCCGATCCCACCGCCTTATGTCAGACCATTCATCAAGCGGCAGAAAAACGACGTCGCCGCCGCCGAGGCGGAAGAAGTCGCGAGTTGCTTTGATCAACGCGCGACAGCGCACACGGGGTTCGCTCAAAGACAATAATGCGTCATTCAGCCTTTGACCCGAATGGTTTGCTGGACGAGCTGAAAGGCGAAAGCATGCGACGCGCCCGAACAAAACAGGTCCCAACGCTTGACCCATCCCTGTCACCGGTGACAAAAGCCCATCGGCCAGTGAGGCGCGCGACCCGGGCTGCATCATCCACCCGGGCGCTTTCGTAGGAATTGGCAGTAGGTCATGGACTTCAAAGCGATGCGGATAATCAAGAGGCTTCGATCGGCTATCAAAACAGCTGCGATGTTCGCTCGTCACCGATTTCCCCCCCTTAAAAGGCGTCCTGGCACTCTTTTTATCGGCTATGCTGAGGGTGACCTTGGCCTTGGGCAATCCTTTCGATCCAATGTCGTGGCGGCGCTGCAAGCCGGTGTCCGACTTGCAATCTATCCTTTCAATGTCGGCATCGAAACACGGATGATCGATCCGTTCATGCCAGCCTATTATGACACATCCCATACGTATAAGATTAACATAATCGAGGTCGCGCCAGACCAAACGCCTATTGTTTTCCAGAACATTGATCCGCGAATAACCAGAAACAGTTACAATATTCTCAGGACGTTTTGGGAACTTCCTCAAGCCCCGGAAGCTTGGCGCCCTATGCTGGCGGGGATCAATGAGATTTGGGCTCCAAATCGGTTTGTCGCCGACGCCCTCCGAGGGGTGTTCCCTGGAAAAATCACAATCATATCGCCAACAGTCGATACTGACGACGGCCCTTTTGAAGGCCGCTCAGCCTTCGGATTGGACCCAGACCGGTTTTATTTCCTGTTCAGTTTCGACTATTTCTCCTCGCCTTATCGAAAAAACCCTCTGGCGGTCCTGCAGGCCTTTCAAGATGCATTCGCAAATGGAGCGGATCGGGTCGGATTGATCATCAAGGCCATTGGCGCGACCGAACATTTTTCTGAAATCAAAGCCGTTTTCCAAGAAGCCGCAAAACGTGATCGGCGCATCATTCTCATCGAGAGGACTCTCAAACGAGCCGAAATGCTCAACCTTATTTATTCGTGTGATTGCTATGTCTCGCTCCATCGCTCCGAAGGCTTTGGAGCAGGAATGGCGGAAGCGATGAGTTTGGGAAAACCGGTGATCGGCACAAATTTTTCTGGAAATACAGAATTCCTGACCCAGGACAACGGTTTTCCGGTGTCCTATACGCTGCGTCCTGTCGAACAGCATGAATATAACTGGTC
The DNA here is from genome assembly GCA_031291435.1 of Alphaproteobacteria bacterium. Lineage (GTDB taxonomy): Bacteria > Pseudomonadota > Alphaproteobacteria > UBA9219 > UBA9219 > CAIXLI01. The sequence goes on from JARLJC010000328.1 coordinate 4,742, forward strand.
GGATAACCAAGTGTGGGCGGACCCTGACGTCGGCGCCGCCGCGGCTGCCATGCGTTTGGTCGTCGAGAAACCAGAACTTGGAAAACAGCGCGCGCTAAGCGGTCAGGCGTTCGTAAAAGCGAAATATTGGCCGGCGACTGTTGGTCAGGCGATGAAAAATCGAATTTCTGATATTGAATATCAATCAAGATGGTGGAAATTTGGGGGCGGTCACCGCGGCTCCTGAGGCGGCGATTTTTGGCAATGACGTCGCCTCATCGGTGAGGCCATGAATAGGATTGGTTAGTTGCGAGAATTCTGTGGATAGCGGGGACAGAGTAGCGCGGCGTTCGCTTTGTCGCCGGAATGGGCTTATTTTTCGCATGTCGTCGGTGGAAACTCGCTAGTAACCGCGCCGGAGCGACGACAAAACGCGAGAGCGTGCGAATGTCTGAGTTGCCCAAATACTTTCCATTTCCGCCGTTCAAATCTCCGGCCGACACAGCCGAGTTGGAAGCCCTCCGGGTCATCGTCATGATGCTGGTCGCTCAGTCCGCTTATCGCGAAGCAGAGGCGGGCGGCCTCAGCCCTCAAGAGTTCATCAACAATGTTTCGGCATTCTGTCAGGAAGCCGTCATGGAGTCCGCTAGCGAGCACGGGCGCGCGCCGCCGCACCGGGTGCTGGACCAGATAAACAGCATCCTCGGCGGCATACAAACCGGCGAAAGCCCGGGCGGGGCGGTCTGAGTCTCCTCCGCTGTTTTCTAACATCTCGATTGACGCCGGCCATTGCGGGCGCGCGCTCGATATGGTTGGCGCGCCGGGGTTTGAGACCGCCGGTTTTTTGAAAACCCCTTGGCATGCGCCGCGACAACGCCTCCGTTGTCGGTGGAATTAGCTGGCGCGCTTGATGGGCTCGATTTTGTCGAGGGTGCCGCTGAGGGTATCGGAGGCTGTTTCGAGAGCGTAACGGCTCTGTATATTCATCCAGAATTCGGCGCCTGTTTCAAACAGGCGCGCCAGGCGCAAGGCTGTGTCCGGCGATAATTCAACCTGTTCGCTGGCCAAGCGCTCGATGCGGGTGCGAGGGACGCCGATCGCGCGAGCGACGGCGCTGGCGGATAGGTTGAGCGGCGAAAGGAATTCCTCTCGCAGGATTTCGCCAGGATGGACCGGCGCGAGCTTTACAGCGGTCATAGCGTCCTCTCAGTGATAATCGACGAACTCAACCTCGGCGGGGCCTTCGTCCGTCCAGACGAAACAGAGCCGAAATTGATCATTGACGCGGATCGAATATTGTCCGGCGCGGTCGCCTTTCAGGGCCTCTAGCCGGTTCGCCGGCGGTGCGCGCAGATCTTCAAGTTTTGATGCGGCGTCGAGCATGACGAGCTTGCGCCGCGTCGTTGCCAGCAGGTCGGCAGGGAATTGTTTAGGCGCGCGGCGCGAGAGAATGGCGGTAAGTGTGTCGTCCTTGAAACTCTTGATCGCCATGTCGCCCAACGTGTTTGATGATGCGTATCACGCAGAGATACATTCCGCAACCAAAACGTATCACTTCGAGATACACGGGATGGAAATGCGCCGCTGACAGGGAGAAGAGCGGGGTCGCCCCACTGCATCGGCGCAAGTTTTTCGGCTTCCGCTCCACGAACGGGACGACGCCGCGGCGTCTCATCGGATGGCGCGACTATTTCGGCCTTTGCGAACCCCCTCGGTGTTGCGCGGCCTTGACCAGTGGATCAGGCGAAGGCGTCGATCCATGGTGTGGAAACAATGGAAACACGGACGAACCCGCTTTGAGGAACTGCGGCGACGCCGGGGCGTCGGGCGCTTGCCAAAGCTCTCCCGAACGCCTTCTTCGCCACGATTGGCGTCGCTTCCGTCGCAATCGACGCCGTTTACCAACCGAACCGCCGTGTACGGACCCGTATGCACGGTGGTGGGGAAGGAGAGGATCCGCGAGGTTCCCTATCCCGATTTTTTTTACGGCGTGGCTTCGCCGAATTCAAAGCTAGCAGCTATTAAAATGTTTATAATTAGCTTGTAAAATGATAGCAGCTTGTAAACAGCTAGCATTTTGTAAGCGGATTGGAGCGGGTATGCCTGTCATCAGTTTGGTTTCATCGAAAGGTGGCGTCGGAAAGACGACCGGCG
>JARLJC010000329.1 GCA_031291435.1 Alphaproteobacteria bacterium
AGCGCCGCGAATGCGATTCAGGGTTGCGTCGGGACGAAGCCTTCGGAGGTTGGCAGGCTGCGGGCCGTCGGCGCTGCTGCCCCGTCCCCCCAGGAAAGCCGTGAACTGGAGATCCCCCGCTGACGGCTAGACCTGAAGCCCCTCCGCAGACGCCATAGCAGAAATTTTGTGCAGCCAGTTTGAACGCAATAGCCCGAGCTTGGGCCGTACAAAGCAGCAGACTCATTTTTCCTTTGCGGACTTTTCCTTCGCGGCTGATTGGTTCTGGCGGATGAAGCGCGCGACGTCGTCGTGCAGCAACTTCAGGGACTCCTCGTTGGCATAGACCATGTGGCCCGAGGAATAATAGTGATACTCGATATTGCTTTGCAGCTTATCGGGAATGGGAAGGTGCTGCATCTCATAACGGCCCTCGAAATACGGCGTGGCGAGATCGAAATAGCCCCCTGCCAGAAACACCTTCAAATTCGGATTGGTTTTCATCGCCGACGCGAGGTCGGGCATCAAATTCAGGATGCCAGGCTGGGGATCGGTGGCGCCGGGCGGCTTGTGATTCGAAGTCCAGTATTTGCCGACATCGATCTCCGGCCGGTAGGAGCGGCCATCGCCATAATGCAGATCTTTGCGCACATAATCGTTGAAAGAGGAAACATAGGCCGAAGCGATGGATGCCGATTGCGGATCATACTCGGCCTCACGGCTCAAAGGATCGAGATCTGGGCCTGAAAAGCGCGAGTCCAAACGTCCAGTGGTCTCGCCATCGCCATCTTGCAACATCTTCTCGAATTGCCCGCCATTCACGCGCAGATTCGACTTCAGGATATAGGCCGACGGCAGACCGGTATAATGGGCGAGTTGGTCGGCGATGGCCTGCTTGCGCGCCGGATCGATCGCCGCGCCTTCTTGCAACGCCAGGGCATAGTCCGTGGCGGCGAAATGCTCGGCTTCTTTCAGGAAGGGCTCAAGCGCAGCGGGGCGCGTGGCACCGAGGCGGTTATGATACCAGGCGGTGGCCGCATAAGTGGGCAGCGCGACAATGTAGGACTGATCGGTGCCGGGATTGTATTGCGGCGAATCCGCGCTGAGGTCAAAGTTCAGGATCTGCGATAGCTGGATTACGCCGTTGAAATCGACGCTATTGCCGGTTTCCAGGATATTGACCAGATTTGCATTCCGCGGCGTGCCGTAGCTTTCGCCAAAGAGGAATTTGGGTGAATTCCAGCGACCATATTTCGACAGAAAGCCCAGCACGAACTGGCTGAAGGCATAGGCATCGGGGTCGACGCCGTAAAAGGCCTTTTCCTTGTCCTTGCCGGCGATCCGCGAGAAGCCTGTTCCCGGCGCGTCGATAAAGACAAGATCCGAAACATCCAGAAGGCTAAAGGCATTGTCGACCAGCTTGTAAGGCGCGGCGGGCATGTGCATATCGCCCGGCGTTTGGACCCGGCGCGGTCCAAAGGCGCCCATGTGCAGCCACACGGTGGACGAACCGGGTCCGCCATTGAACAGGAAGGTGATGGGCCGGTCATTCGCCGGCGCGCCTTTCTTGAAATAGGCGACATAGAACATAGAGGCTTCCGCCGAAGTGGGATTGCGGTCGCCCAGGTCCTGGTCGTTTTTCTTATCCGTGTCGCTTTGCTTATTCTTATCCTTGTCCTCGTCATCACCCGCCTTGCCGGGATGCTCGCGCCAGGCCGCGTCATCCCAATCCTTGGGATGCACGATG
>JARLJC010000330.1 GCA_031291435.1 Alphaproteobacteria bacterium
GAAGAAGGCCGATACCAAGACGTTGGCGCAGATTTCGACCGAGATGAAAGACCTCGGCCTGCGCGCGCGCGAAGGCAAACTGCGTCCGGAAGAATTTCAGGGCGGCGGTTTTTCGATCTCGAATCTCGGTATGTATGGCGTCAAGGAATTCGCCGCCATCATCAACCCGCCGCAATCCTGCATTCTGGCGGTTGGCGCAGGGGAACAGCGCGCGGTTGTGAAGAATGGTGCTCTGGCCGTTGCGACCGTGATGACGGTGACTTTGTCAGTCGATCATCGCGCGGTTGACGGTTCCGTCGGCGCCGAATTCCTCGCCGCGTTCAAGCCGCTCATCGAGAAGCCTCATTCGCTGGTGGTGTGATGCCGACAATCGAAGAACGTCTGGCTGTCATCGAGCAGCGCAATGCCCGCGTCGAGGGCGATAAAGGCTGGGAAACAAGCTGGGTGCGGCGCGGGTTGATTATGGGCATCACTTATGTATGCGCCATTATCCTGCTGAATATTCTCGGTCATGACGGCGCATGGAAACACGCGACCGTTCCGGTGATGGGGTATCTGCTCTCCACTCTTTCATTGCCGGAAGTCAAACGGCTGTGGTTGCAAAACCAAGGCAAGATTCAGAAATGAGGGGCGTCATTCCGCAAAACTTTCTCTTCGGCTCGCTTGCGAGACGAAAGAAAGTTTATGCGGAATCCAGTTTCCCTATCGGCAAACGCTATCCTTGCCGAAAGGCGAACTGGATTCCGGATAAATTTGCATTTTCCCGCCAAGGAAGAGGGCGGGAAAAAGCGAATTTTCCGGAATGACAACTTCCTATAGATACGTGGAACAGGAATAGAAAATGTCTCAAACCGACCTCATCATTATCGGCGGCGGCCCCGGCGGCTATGTCGCGGCCATTCGCGCGGCGCAGCTGGGGATGAAAGTTACTGTGGTGGAGCGCGAGCATCTGGGCGGCATCTGCCTCAATTGGGGCTGCATCCCGACCAAGGCTTTGCTGCGCTCGTCGGAAATTCTGAACCTCATCAAGCATTCCGAGAATTTCGGGATTTCGGTTCAGGGATTCAGCTTCGATCTCGAAAAAATCGTCGCGCGGTCGCGTAAAGTCGCGGGGCAGTTGACCGGCGGTGTCAAAGGTTTGATGAAGAAGAATAAGATCGAAGTGATTGATGGGCGCGCCTCATTGCTCGGCAAGGGCAAGATGCAGGTCACCGCCGCCGACGGCAAAGTGAGCGAAATAACTGCCAAGAACATTATCCTCGCCACCGGCGCGCGGGCGCGTAACCTGCCGGGGCTTGAAGCCGATAACAAACTGATCTGGGATTACAAAGGCGCGTTGCAGCCCGATGTCATGCCGAAATCTTTGCTGGTCGTCGGTTCCGGCGCTATCGGCATCGAATTCGCAAGTTTCTTCCGCGCTCTGGGTGCAGATGTCACCGTGGTCGAAGTCATGGATCGCATTCTGCCGGTCGAAGACGAAGATGTTTCGGCCTTTGCCAAAAAGGCGTTCGAAAAACAGGGCATGAAAATCCTCACCAAGGCCACGGTCAAGAAACTGGTCAAGGGCAGTAACAATGTCACCGCGACCATCGAGCAGGCCGGGAATATTTCCACCGTTACCGTCGATCGCGTGATTATGGCTGTCGGCATCACCGGCAATGTCGAAAATATCGGGCTCGAAAATACCAAGGCCAAAGTGGACAGGGGCCATATCCTTATCAACAAGTGGGGCGAAACCGACGAGCCTGGCCTATGGGCTATCGGCGATGTCGCCGGGCCGCCGTGGCTCGCCCACAAAGCCAGCCACGAAGGCGTGGTCGCGGTCGAGAAGATCGCGGGCGTTAAGGGTGTGCATCCGCTCGATGCCGGGAATATCCCGGGCTGCACTTATTGCTCGCCGCAGGTCGCCAGCGTCGGTATGACCGAAGCCAAGGCCAAGGCGGCAGGGCATCAGGTCAAGGTCGGCAAATTCAGCTTTATCGGCAACGGCAAGGCGATTGCCCTCGGCGAGCCGGAAGGCTTCATCAAAACCGTATTCGATGCCAAGACCGGCGAGCTGCTCGGCGCGCATATGATCGGCCCCGAAGTCACCGAAATGATTCAGGGCTATGTCGTCGCCCGCACGCTGGAAACCACCGAGGCCGAGTTGATGCATACCGTGTTCCCGCATCCGACGCTTTCGGAAGCGATGCATGAATCGGTGCTCGACGCGTTCGGCCGCGTTATTCATATGTGATGGTTAAAGAGTTACCGGTGCCGTCATCCCGCACAAGCGCCTTCTTGGGCGCGCGATGCGGGACCCAGTTCACTTATCCGACATCTGCCATTGGTTTGTTCACGCGGCGAGGCCGCCTGGGTCCCGCATCGCGCGCTTCGCGCTTGTGCGGGATGACGGCGCGGGTGACTCGCAGGCGGATAGGCTACTTCGCCATCTTGGCGATAGTGCTGGTCGTGCTTTGGCCATCCACCAGCTTGGCGAGGATGACGGTGCCGCCCCAACCCTGCACGATATCCGCACCCACGACTTTATCGA
>JARLJC010000331.1 GCA_031291435.1 Alphaproteobacteria bacterium
GGCTTAAGCCGGTATCAAGGCCCGAAGCCCCCATACGGCGGACCTTACGGCACTTGCTGAACTGGAGCCCGCCTTACGCCGGGATGACGACAGCGCTTCTGGTTCTGTTATTGGCGGGCGACGTTTATGCCGCCAACGCGCCAGCTACTCCGGTCGAATCCCCGCAACTGCAGAAATGCCTCAAACGCGCCGACGATCTGCCCGATATGGCCGCCGCCGAGGCTCAGATGTGGATCAAGAAAAACGGCGGCAACGACGCGCATCTCTGCTTTGCCTTCGCCCAGGCTAATCGCGGCATGCATTCCGACGCGGCCCGCGAATTCTGGTATGTCGCCGCTTATTACGACAAGAACGACACCAAACGCGCCGTCCTCATGCATGCCATGTCGGGTCACGAATTCATGCGCGCCAAGGAATATCGCGCCGCCGAATTTCAGTATGGCAACGCGCTTAAAATCGCACCCGGCGATGTGAGCAGCCTGATCGGCCGCGCCGAAAGCCGCACGGAACAGCAAAAATACTGGGATGCGCTCGACGATCTCAACAAAGCGGTCGCGGCCAACCCCCGCGATGCCTATGCCCTGCGCCAGCGCGCCCGCGTCTGGCTCAAGCTCGACAATACCAAGAACGCGGAGGAAGATTTCTCCAACGCCGATGCGCTCGACGGAACTCCGCCCGCCAAATAACGCCCTTGTGTGGCGGCTTCCTTTGCCCGCATGAAAGGGCTAGGATATTTTTCCCTTGTGCGGAGTTTCCCATGACCCTCGAAATGTTTCTTATCTGGATTGCCGTCGGCGCGATTGCCGGCTGGCTGGCGGGGCTTGTCGTTACCGGCGGCGGGCTTGGGCTGATTGGCAATATCATCGTCGGCATCCTCGGCTCGTTCGTGGCGGGCTGGTTGTTGCCGCGCCTTGGCGTGCATCTCGGGTCAGGCATCGGCGCGCATATCATCGACGCCGCGATTGGCGGCGTGGTTGTGCTGCTCATCCTATCGCTTGTCCGCCGCGCCTAGATTTCTATGTCGCTCTGGCTTCTGTTCGCTTTGCTGGCGCGCCTGTTCTGGGCGGGGACCAACGCCACCGATCAGATCCTGTCGCGCATCCATCCGAAACACGCGACGATGGCGGCGATTATCCTTGGATATCTGTGCTATCTGCCTTTCGCCGGAGCCATTCTTGTTTTCGCGCCGCCTTTTGCGGTTACGCTGCCCTATATCCTCTATTGCATGGGCGGCGCTTTTTGTTCGGCGGTCGCCTGCGTGCCGTATTTCAGGGTTCTGCAACGCCACGAAGCCTATGACACCACGCCCTACTTCGAATTGACGCCGGTTTTTCTCATCGGCCTTTCCTTTCTGCTCAAGGGTGAAGTACTGGACGCCGCGCAGCTTGCCGGTGCGGCGATTGTCATCGTCAGCGGATTTCTGTTTTCATGGGATTTCGAGCGCGGCCATTTCCGCCTGCGCATCCTCGCTCAATTGTCGCTGTCCTGCCTGATGTGGGCGTTTTATCTTTACTGCATGAGCCAAGCTGAAGCCCTTGCCGGCGTCTGGGGCGCGACGTTGGGATTTTATACCTGCCTGATTGGCGTCGGGTTCGCGTTGTTGCTCATTTATCGGGATGTGAGCCAAGTTATTGTTGCGACCTTTACCGCCAGTAAAGGCGTTTCGCTGGGGCTTGCGCTCGGCACGACGATTCTGGAATTCCTTGGGCTCTGTTCGTTGCTGCTCGCTTTTCATTACGCGCCGACTATCGGGCATGTCGCGGCTTTGTCAGGAACGCAGCCGGTCTTTTCCTTCCTGCTTGCCGTTGTGCTGGGCAAATGTTGTTCGGCGCATTACGCCAAGATGACCGTTGATCATGCGATGGCCGCCAAATTGTTCCTGATCGCCTGCATCGCTGGCGGCGTCTACCTGCTCTCAAGCGGTTAAACGATGCCGGTCACCCGTTTTGCGCCCAGTCCTACCGGTTATCTGCATCTCGGGCATGCCTGGTCGGCTTTGTTCGCGCGCGAGGCGGCGGGGGATGGAACTTTTCTGCTGCGCATCGAGGATATCGATCCCGTCCGCTGCAAACCAGAATTCACGCAAAGTATTTTCGAGGATCTGCGCTGGCTGGGGCTGGACTGGCCTGAACCTGTGCGGATTCAGTCGCAGCATATGAATGATTATGGCGCCGCGCTCGATAAATTGCGCAAGCGCGGGCTGCTCTACCCCTGTTTCTGCACGCGTCGCGAGATCGAGCAGAATGCGCAAGGCGCGGGACAGGCGCCGCATGCCGATGATGCGGCTTTTATCTATCCCGGCACCTGCCGTTCTTTATCGGCGCAGGAACGCGCCGCTAAACTGGCGCAAGGTGCGGCCAACTGGCGGCTCGATATCGCGGCCGCGCAAAAAATCATCGGGCCGCTTTTCTGGCATGACGCCGTGCGCGGCAAAATCGAAGCGAGGCCGCAGATGTTCGGCGATGTGGTGCTTGCCCGCAAGGATGTGGCGGCGAGCTATCATCTCAGCGTCACGGTTGACGATCATTTGCAGGGAATAACTCTGGTGACGCGCGGCGAGGATTTGTTCGATTCAACCCATGTGCATCGGCTGTTGCAGGCGCTGCTGGGCTATGAAACGCCTGCCTATCACCACCATCCGCTTCTGAAAGGCGCCGACGGCCGCCGTTTTGCCAAGCGCGACCAATCGGTGACACTCCGTGCCTTGCGCGCACAAGGCTTCACGCCGGAAGAGGTGAGGGAACAGATTTATTTGAACCGGTAGCGCAGCTCGGCCCCATATTCCCAGGTCTGGTTATGCGGTTCGGAAAGGGCGCAATAATAGGGCGCGCAATCGGAGCCGTTATAAATCGAATAATCGGACGCATTGATGTTCCAGTATTCGCCGAACGGCCCGAACGACCAGTTCTTGCCCTCATACATGATGCTGCCGCGCAGGCCGAAACCGTGGCGCTGGTTGTTGATGACGTTGGGTTCGTTGAAAGTGGCGTCGTTGCTATAGCTGGACTGCATGCCCTGCAGAAGCTGGTCATATTCGGCGTTGACGCTCAGGCGCGCATCGTTGCTAACCGGGAAACGCTGGGTCAGGCCGACGGGCAGATAGAGATATTCGCTGTTGCGGCGATAGCCCGCCGAATTGTTGACGACAACGCCGTTCGAATTGTTGAACAGGTCGCGCAGCCCTAGGCCGGTATAGGGCGTAAAATCATAGGCCGGGACATATTCGCCGCTGACGACGAAATCCTTGCCGAACAGCAGGCGACCTTCGCCGAGATAATCGTCGGCATCGCGGTCGATGCGCCCGGTGGGGTCGCTGAAATAACTGTTCTTGCTGTAGGCGAAGCGGAATTCGCCCGAAAGGAACATCCCATAGCTGAAAGTTTCCGTGGCGCTGGCGACAAGCCCGGCTTTGATGCCGTTCTGGCGCATGAACTGGTGGTCGGCGCTGTCGGTATGTTCCTGATAATGATAGTTCGAGGCTTCGACGCCGAGCTGAAAGCCGCCGCGCGTGCCGAGATCGACGCCGGATGTTTCTTCGGCGGGAACGGGGGCTGGATCGGCGGCAGGCGCTGCCGCGACGGGGGCTGCGATGGCGGCGGGCGGCGCGACCGGTTCTTCCCATGCGGCGGGCTGCACCGGAACAGAGGCGGGCGCTTCGTAAACTGGCCGCCCATTCTCAAGCGCCGGAGGGATGTTCGTCTGCGAAATCGCGTCGCGCGTCGTCAGGTAGTAAGGGTGATATCCATCATCGGCATAAGCGGGGCAAAATGTGAGCACGCACAATAATGCGCCGGAAGCGGATTTGATCATACAAGGATAGGCAGCCATAAAAATCCCCTATCGAAATAAGTTGATTCGACAGGGAATTTTATGACCGGCAATCGATAAGAAACTATTAAGCCGCCTGCGCCTTACGCAGCCTTGGCGAGAATCGGCTTGGTGACATCCATCAGGCCTTTGACCGCGCCGATCGAGGCGTCGAACATGCTCTTTTCTTCGGCGTTGAGCTGCATCTCGACGATCTTCTCGACACCACCCGCGCCGATAACGGTCGGCACGCCGACATAGAGGTCTTTGACGCCATACTGGCCGGTCAGATAAGCGGCGCAGGGCAGAATGCGCTTTTTATCCTTGAGGTAGCTTTCGGCCATCAAAATCGCCGAAGCGGCAGGGGCATAGAAAGCCGAGCCGGTCTTGAGCAGTTTGACGATCTCGGCACCGCCGTCGCGGGTGCGCTGCACGATCTGGTCGAGACGTTCCTGCGTGGTCCAGCCCATCTTGATAAGGTCGGGCAAAGGCACGCCGCCGACGCTGGAATAACGCACCATCGGCACCATCGTATCGCCGTGGCCGCCAAGGACGCAGGCATAGACATCTTCGACCGAGACGTTGAATTCCATCGCGAGGAAAGTGCGGAACCGCGCGCTGTCGAGAACGCCCGCCATGCCGACGACCTTGTTATGTGGGAACCCGGTGACCTGTTGCATCACCCACACCATCACGTCGAGCGGGTTGGTGATGACGATGACGAAGGCGTTGGGCGCGTATTTCTTGATGTTTTCGCCAGCGGCCTTGATGATGCCGGTATTGATGCCGATCAGATCGTCGCGGCTCATGCCCGGTTTGCGGGGAATGCCTGCGGTTACGATCACGACATCGGCGCCTTCGATCAGGCTGTAATCGGTGCCGCCGGAAAGTTTGGAATCGAAGCCTTCAACCGGGCTGGCCTGGAAAATGTCCAGCGCCTTGCCGTCGGGAATGCCTTCCGCCACGTCGATCAGGACGATATCGCCCAGTTCCTTGGTGCCCGCCAGTAAAGCGAGCGTGCCGCCGATTTGTCCGGCGCCGACCAAAGCGATTTTCTTGCGAGCCATGGGGAATCTCCTTAGATGTGAATTGAGTATCGGCATGGCTTAAACCGATTTGCCGGACAGGGCAAGTGGGTGGTTATTTCGATACTGATATATTTTGAAAATGAAGCACCACCCGTGCCGTCATCCCGCACAAGCACCTCTTGGTGCGCGATGCGGGACCCAGAGGGCCTTTCAGCAGGAAAAGACTTATCCTGTTGAGAGGCCAACTGGGTTCCGGATAAACTTTCTTTCGCCGCGCAAGCGCGTCGAAGAGAAAGTTTTCCGGAATGACGGCGCCGGCGGGTCTTAATTCTCAAGGTGCGTCAGCACCGTTATTTCTTATTCAGCACGTAGGTCATCTTGCTGATGGCGATTTGCTTGATGCGGGCGGGCAGGGTGCTGACGGGAGCCTGAAACACCACTTCGGTGCCGGTCTGCGTATCCGTGGCGCTCACCCGCAAACTGGTGCCGTAACGCTGGGTCTCGATGAGGATTTCGCGCTGGGTCATAACCCCAGAATAAGGCATCGGGGCGGTTCGTCCAGCCGTAAAAAGCTCCTTTTACAAAGTAATTGCGAAAAACTTGAAGCCGCGCCTATGTTCAGCTAAAGAGCCTGTTTCGAGTCGTGAAAGGTAAATAATGTCCGATACCGAGAACCAAACCCCCATCGTCACCGATGCCGTCATCATCGGCGCGGGCCCGTGCGGCCTGTTCGCCGTGTTCGAGCTTGGCCTCAACGATATCAAATGCCATTTGATCGACATACTCGACAAACCGGGCGGCCAATGTGCCGAGCTGTATCCCGAAAAGCCGATTTACGATATTCCCGCCGTGCCCATGTGCACCGGCACCGAACTGACCGAGAAACTGCTCGAACAGATCAAACCTTTCGCGCCGACCTTCCATTTCGGCCAGATGGCCGAAAGCCTGACCAAGAACGGCGACCTTTGGCGCGTGACCACCGACCGCGGCACCGTGATCGACGCCAAGCTTGTCATCATCGCGGCGGGCGGCGGGAGCTTTATGCCCAAGCGCCCACCCATCAAGGGCATCGAGGAATATGAAGGCCATTCGGTATTCTATTCCGTGCGCAAGATGGATCAGTTCCGCGGCAAAAACCTCATCATCGCCGGCGGCGGCGACTCGGCGCTCGACTGGGCGCTGAATTTGCAGCCCATCGCCAAGAAGGTTACCCTTGTTCACCGCCGCGATGAATTCCGCGCGGCGCCCGACAGCGTATTGAAAATGCGCGCGCTCGTGGCCGAGGGGCATATGGATTTGAAGATCGGCAACTTCACCGCGCTCAACGGTGAAGGCGGTATGGTAAGCAGCATCACTCTGGTCGATGACGCCAAGCATTCGCACGATATCGCCTGCGACAGCGTGCTGGCTTTCTACGGCCTGACGATGAAGCTGGGGCCGGTCGCGAATTTCGGCCTCAATCTTCACGAGAATCTTATCCCCGTGAACACCGCCGATTTTGAAACCAGCCAGCCGACTATTTTCGCGATTGGCGACATCAATTCGTATCCCGGTAAGATGAAGCTCATCCTGTCGGGCTTCCACGAAGCCGCTTTGATGGCCAAGAAGGCCTTTACTTATATTCATCCCGACCGTCGCTACCGGTTCCAGTACACGACCTCCAGCAGCGATCTGCAGGGCAAACTCGGCGTCGAAAAAGCCGCCTGAACATTCACTAAAGAAAGAAGCATTATGAAAGTTTATCTGACCGATATGGAAGGCAAGGAACACGCTCTCGAAGCGACTGAGGAATGGACGGTGATGGAAATCATCCGCGAAGGCGGCATTCCCATCCTCGCGCAATGCGGTGGGAGCTGCGCCTGCGCCACCTGTCATGTCTATGTCGATCCGGCGTGGAAATCGAAACTGGCTGACCCCAATGAAGAAGAAATCGGCATGCTCGACGGCGCATTTGACGTAACGCATGACTCGCGTTTGTCGTGCCAGATCATCTTCACCAAGGATCTCGACGGCCTTAAGGTTAAACTGGCTGCCGGTTCGGTTTAAGAAACGCCTGTAAATACTGGTGTTTATTGAGAGGGGATGAAACTAATCCCCTCTCTTTTTGGCTCTTTACAGCCCACAAATGGTAGGTTAGTTTCTAAAAATGGTAATTCAGAGTCCCCGTATTTTAATCAGGGAATATTGGCGATGAGCGATATGCAAAACGAACTGAACGAGATGTCTGCCCTCGATGCGCTGGAGTTCGTCGAACTCGAAGCCCGCTTCGGCGAAGACAATGCGCGCGCCATTCTGCGCACGCTCGAACAGTTCGAAGGCATTTCCGAGATCCGCGTCGCCAAGCTCAGCTATGCCGACCGCATGCGCAACGTGATGGCGGCGATGAAAGACAATATCCGTTTCCAGACGCGTCATTAACTCAGGAGGTTTCGATGAAATACGAAGAACTCCATACCCGCTACGGCGCTCATGTTTCCCAGCGCGTGAAGAAAGAACTCTCATCCGCCGAATTCGCCAAGCTTTCCATCGACGAACTCGCGGTCTGGCTCGAAACCCGCGCCGAAAACGCGCATCTCGATTACAGCCGCCTCCTTAACAACCCTCTGGCTTCCTCGGAAACCGATATTGCGCGCGCGGGTCTTGCCTGCCGCCGCTGGCGCGAAGCCGAAGATTTGGCTTATCTCGTCGCCGTCGCGGGCGACATCGCGCCGCAGGCCCGCGCTTCGTAAATTTACAGAACTACCGGAGCCGTCATTCCGGAAAACTTTCTTTCGTTCGCCGAGCGGAGCGAGCGCGAACGAAAGAAAGTTTTCCGGAATCCAGTTCCCACATAACGCAAGACAAACCATGCCGATAGATCAACTGGATTCCGCATAAATTTTCTTTCGCCTTCCCCGCTATCGCGGGTAAGAGCGAAGAGAAAATTTTGCGGAATGACGGCTTTGGCGGAAAGGTCGTTCCCTTACTTCAAATAATCCTTCGCCAGAATTTCCGCGATCTGCACGGCGTTCAAGGCGGCACCTTTGCGCAGATTATCGGCGCACACCCATAGATTAAGCCCATTCTCGACCGTAATATCTTCGCGGATGCGGCTGACGAAAACATTATCCTCGCCCGCGGTTTCGGCGGGGGTCACGAAACCTTCTTCATGTTTGCGGTCGATGACGGTCACGCCCTTGGCGCGGGTCAGGGCGGCGCGCGCTTCGCCCGCGCTGATCGGGTTTTCGAATTCGACATTCACCGCCTCGGCATGGCCGATGAAAACCGGCACGCGCACGCAGGTGGCGGAAACCTTGATCTTCACGCCCATGATCTTTTTGGTTTCGACCGCCATTTTCCATTCTTCCTTGGTCATGCCGTCTTCCATGAAAACGTCGATCTGCGGAATGACGTTGAAGGCGATCTGCTTGACGAAAACCTCTTTCTTGATCTCGTCATTGACAAACACGGCGCGCGTCTGCACGAAAAGTTCGTCCATTGCTTCCTTGCCCGCGCCCGAAACCGACTGATAGGTTGCGACGACAATGCGCTTGACGGTGGCCAGGTCGTGCAAAGGTTTCAGCGCCACCACCATCTGAATGGTCGAGCAGTTGGGGTTGGCGATGATGTTCTTTTTCTTGTACCCGGCAATCGCCTCGGGATTGACCTCGGGCACCACCAGAGGAATATCGGGGTCCATCCGGAAATGCGAGGTGTTGTCGATGATGACGCAGCCCGCCTTGGTCGCGCGCGGGGCGAATTCTTCGGAAATCTTGGCTCCGGCCGAAGACAGGCATATGTCCACGCCCTTGAAATCGAAAGTGGCGAGATCCTTGACCGTAATCACATCATCTTCGCCGAAACTGATTTCGCTGCCCGCCGAACGGCCCGAGGCCAGCGCGTGAATATCCCCGACCGGGAAATTACGTTCAGCCAGTATTTGCAGCATTTCGCGCCCGACATTGCCGGTGGCGCCGACGACAGCGACATTATAGGTTTTCATGTGTCTTGAATCCGTACGTTTGAGGACAATATAGACCCCTATAGCACAATTCGCTTCGCGGTTGCAGCACGTCAAAATGCCGGATTCTTAACGCTTTGTTCACGCCGGTTAAGGCAGAATGAACGCCTCACTTTCCCGGAGTTTTCGCATGAAATCCGTCGTTATCGCTGGCTATGCGCGGTCGCCTTTCTGCTTTGCCAACAAGGGCGAGCTGGCCAAGGTGCGCGCCGACGATATGGCGGCCGCCGTTATTCGCGGCCTTCTGGAACGCACCAAAATCAAGCCCGACGATATCGAAGACCTTATCCTTGGCTGTGCCTTCCCGGAGGGCGAGCAGGGGCTGAACGTCGCCCGCCTGATCGGCTTTATCGCCAAACTCCCCCTTACGGTGGCGGGCGTGACGGTCAACCGTTTCTGCGGCTCGTCGATGCAATCGATCCATATGGCGGCGGGCGCGATACAGATGGGCGCGGGCGATGCCTTTATCTGCGCCGGGGTCGAAAGCATGACGCGGGTGCCGATGTCGGGATTCAACCCGATGCCGAACCCCGTTCTGGCCGACAAATATCCCGAAGCCTATTGCAGCATGGGCACAACCGCCGAAAATGTTGCCAAAAAATACGATATTTCGCGGAAAGAGCAGGAAGTGTTCGCCGTGCTGTCGCAGGCCAAGGCGTCCGCCGCACAGAATGCCGGGAAACTCGCCGATGAAATCGTGCCGATTGCCGGGCCGGATGGCGTAGTGGATAAAGACGGATGCATCCGCCCCGGCACCACGCAGGAAAAACTCGCCGAACTGAAACCGGCTTTCGACGAACGCGGCTCGGTCACGGCGGCGACATCCTCGCCGCTGACGGATGGTGCGTCGGCCACGCTTGTCACCAGCGAAGATTATGCCCGCGCCAACGGGTTGCAAATTCTTGCCCGTATCAAGTCGATTGCGGTCGGCGGCTGCCCGCCCGAACTCATGGGCCTCGGTCCGGTGGTCGCATCGAACAAGGCGTTGAAACGCGCCGGGTTGACGGCCAAAGACATCGATATCGTCGAACTCAACGAAGCCTTCGCCAGCCAGTCGATCGCCTGTATCCGCGATCTGGGATTGGACATTGCCAAAATAAATCTTGATGGCGGGGCGATTGCGCTCGGCCATCCGCTAGGGGCGACCGGCGCGCGCATTACCGGCAAGGCCGCGGCGCTGCTGAAACGCGAAGGCAAGAAATATGCTTTAGCGACGCAATGTATTGGCGGCGGGCAGGGGATTGCCACCATTCTGGAGGCCGTGTGATGTCGATTATTCGCGAAACCCACGCGCCGCGTCCTTCCCGCGAAGGCGGGAATCCAGAGCCAAAAAGGCAGGCGTCTGTTTTGTATTCCTGGATTCCCGCCTTCGCGGGAATGACGCTAACGGTTGGAGCAGAATTATAATGGCCGATTCACAAATCAAAAAAGTCGCCGTCATCGGTTCCGGCGTGATGGGAAGCGCGATTGCCGCGCATATCGCCAATGCCGGGGTACAGGTGCTGCTGCTCGACATCGTGCTGGCCGACAAGCCGGACAGAAATTTCCTCGCCAAGGGCGCGCTTGAGAAATTACAGAAGGCCGATCCCGCGCCTTTCATGCACCCGAAAAATGTTCGCCTCGTAACGCCGGGCAACCTTGAAGACGATCTGGCCAAACTCGCCGACGTCGACTGGATCATCGAAGCGGTTCTCGAAAATCCGCAGATCAAATCCGACCTCTATAAGAAAGTCGATGCGGTGCGCAAGCCGGGTTCGGTGATTTCGTCGAACACATCGACTATTCCTTTGCACATTCTTATTGGTGGACAATCCGATCAATTCGCGCGCGATTTTCTGGTGACGCATTTCTTTAATCCGCCGCGTTACATGCGTCTTTTGGAACTGGTGACCAGCGACAAGACCCATGCCGGCGCCGCCGACATGATCCGCGAATTCTGCGATGTGCAGCTCGGCAAGGGCGTGGTCGCCTGCAAAGATACGCCCGGTTTTATCGCCAACCGTCTTGGGGTTTTCTTTCTGCAAACGGCGGTCAATATCGCCATCGAGCAGGGCCTCACCGTCGAAGAAGTCGATGCCATTTTCAGCAAACCCGTCGGCATGCCGAAAACCGGTGTGTTCGGATTGCTCGATCTGATCGGTATCGATCTTATGCCGCTGATTGCCAAAAGTTTCATGGCGACTTTGCCCGCCGACGACGCCTATCGCGCCGCCAATATCCAGCACGCGCTCATCGACAAAATGATCGCGGACGGTTACACGGGCCGCAAGGGCAAAGGCGGGTTCTACCGCATCAACAAAGAAGGCGGCGGCAAGGTTAAGGAATCCATCGACCTGAAAACCGGCGCCTATGCCGAATCCAAAAAAGTTAAACTCGCGGCAGTCGAAGCCGCCGGGAAAAATCTCCGCGCGCTCTGCGAGACGGACGACAAAATCGGCAAATATACCTGGGCGGTTTTGTCGCAGGCCCTGCATTACGCCGCGTCGCTGGTGCCGCAGATCGCCGACGATGTGGTGGCGGTCGATACCGGGATGCGGCTTGGCTTCAACTGGAAATTCGGCCCGTTCGAACTGATCGACCAATTGGGCGCGGGCTGGTTCGCGGAACGGCTGAAAGCCGAAGGCAGGCCGGTGCCGGAATTTTTGCAGAAGGCGGCGGGCCGTTCTTTCTATCGCGTCGAAATGGGCCGTCTCGAATTTCTTGCCACCAGCGGCGACTATAAACAGGTGCTGCGCCCGGCGGGTGTGTTGCTGCTTTCCGATATCAAACGCGCCGCCGGCAAGCCCATCACCAAAAACGGCTCCGCCAGTTTGTGGGATATCGGCGACGGCGTTCTGTGTTTCGAATTCCATACCAAGATGAATGCTATCGACCCCGATACTTTCGCGATGCTGCGCAAATCGGTCGGCATCATCAAGGACAGCGCGGGCAAATATAAAGGACTGGTTATCCATAACGAGTCCGACAATTTCTCGGCGGGTGCGAATTTGGGCCTCGCTTTGTTCGCGCTCAATATTGCGATGTATCCGGCGATCGAAGACCTTATCAAGCAGGGCCACGAAACCTATCAGATGGTTAAATTCGCGCCGTTCCCGACGGTGGCGGCGCCGACGGGGTTGGCGCTCGGCGGCGGTTGCGAAATTACTTTGCATTGCGCGGGCGTGCAAATGCATGCCGAGACTTATATCGGTCTGGTTGAAGTCGGCGTCGGCATCATCCCCGGCTGGGGCGGCTGTGCGCAGATGCTGGGCCGCGCCTTCGGCAAGAAAAAACGTTTCGGTGGGCCGATACCGCCGGTCAGCCAGGTGTTCGAAACCGTCAGCCTCGCCAAGGTTTCGAAATCGGCGTTCGAAGCGCGCGATCTGATGTATCTGCGCGACACCGACGGCATCACAATGAACCGCGACCGGCTACTGTATGACGCAAAACAGCGCGTGCTGGAACTGGCCAAAGATTACAAACCGCCGGAACCGCTGGTGCTCAATCTGCCGGGGCCGACGGGGCGCGCGGCGCTCGGCCTCGCCATCGAAGGCTTCCGCCTTGCGGGCAAAGCTTTGCCGCATGACGTCACGGTTTCGAAAGCGCTGGCTTCTGTCTTGTGTGGCGGCGAGCGCGATCTGACCACGCCGACCACCGAGGCGCAAATCCTCGAACTCGAACGGCGCGAATTCATGAAGCTGGTGCATACGGATGAAACCGTGGCCCGCATCGCCTACATGCTGAAGAACGGCAAGCCGTTACGGAATTAGAGGCGACGAAGGAGTGGATCGCCAGTACTGCCGCGAGGAGTCGAGCATCAGACGGTTGAGGTCCTCGCGCATCAGCACGGTGACCGCGTTACCGGCGCGCTCAAAACCCATCTCAAACAGTCGGCGCATTTCGCGTACCACAACAACACCTTCGGGGGTAATGGCGCGCAATTCCGACGGTAGTTTCATGCCAAGAGCGAGGCCTTCTTCGTTCAGGGCTTCCTGAACTTCCCTGACTTCGGTGCGACGCATATGGCGGACGCCCAGCAATTCGTCGGCGCTCAGTTGTACGAGTTTGCCAAAATCGCCAATTCCGGCGGTGTCGAGAGCATTGGCCGCCCGAACATTGACAATCAGGTCGCCCAGCGAGGTTGATAGCAAATCCGGATCGACGCCATAAGCGGAGGCCAGAAGCACATAATCGCGCGGGTTCTGAATTTCGTTCGGCATTGCAATATCAGTTCGGTGAAAAAAACGGCATTTCCATTTGCGCATATTACCATGCGATCTAAACATTTCCTTTACTTTCATGCGCGAGAATTAACCCTCGCAGCGTTGGAACGTTAAGGAGCTGAAATGCCAGTATATAAAGCCCCGCTCGAAGATATCCGTTTCGTTCTCAACGAAGTGATCGACGCGCCAGCGCTGGCCGCCTTGCCCGGCTATGCCGACGCCACCGCCGATGGCGTGGACACCATTCTCGATGCCGCTGCGCAGGTGTGCGAGGAGGTTTTGTTTCCGCTCAACCAGCCGGGCGATGCCGAGGGCTGCACGTTCGATAATGGCGCGGTGAAAACCCCGGCGGGTTTCAAGGACGCCTATCAGATATTCCGCGAAGGCGGCTGGTCGGGGTTATCGTGCAACCCCGAATTCGGCGGGCAGGGTTTGCCGGTGTTGCTCAATTGCGTGATCGATGAGTTGGTGAGTTCCGCCAATATGTCGTTCGGGATGTATCCCGGCCTATCGCACGGCGCGTACAATGCCATCGAAAAACACGCCACGGACGAATTGAAAAAAATCTATCTGCCGAAACTGGTCGATGGGACATGGACAGGGACGATGTGCCTGACCGAACCGCAATGCGGCACCGATCTCGGCCTCATCCGCACCAAGGCCGAAGCGGGCGCGGACGGAAGCTGGAAAATTACCGGCACCAAGATTTTCATCTCGGCAGGCGAGCATGATTTGTCGGAAAATATCATTCACCTTGTGCTGGCGCGGCTGCCGGATGCGCCCGCGGGCATCAAGGGGATGAGTTTGTTCGTCGTGCCGAAATTCATGCCCGCCGATATGTCGCGCAATGCCGTCGCCTGTGGCAGCATCGAACATAAGATGGGCATCAAGGCCTCGGCCACCTGCGTAATCAATTTCGACAATGCCACGGGCTGGCTGGTCGGCAAGCCGCATAAGGGCATGAGCGCGATGTTCACCATGATGAACGAAGCGCGCCTTGCCGTGGGATTGCAGGGGCTGGGATTGGCCGAGGTCGCTTATCAGAACGCGGTTGTCTATGCCAAGGAACGCTTGCAGATGCGCTCGCTCACCGGCGTCAAATTCCCCGAGAAGCCTGCCGACCCGATCATCGTCCATCCCGATGTGCGCCGCAATCTTCTGACGATGCGCGCATTGACCGAAGGCTGCCGCGCGCTCGCTTTCTGGGTCGGGCGCGAGATCGATATCGAGACTAAACATCCCGACGAAAAAGTGCGGGCGGATGCTTCCGATTTCGTCGCGCTGATGATCCCGATCATCAAATCTTTCCTCACCGATGCTTCGTTCGAGGTTACCAATCTCGCGGTGCAGATATATGGCGGCCACGGCTATATCCGCGAGCATGGCGTCGAACAATATGTCCGCGATGCGCGCATCACGCAAATCTACGAAGGTGCCAACGGCATTCAGGCGCTCGATCTCGTCGGTCGCAAAATGGCCGAGGATTACGGCCGCCTGATGCGGCAATTCTTCCATCCGGTCGCCGATTTTCTGGCGACGGAAAAAGACATTGCCGAAAAAGAGGGGGGCGCCTTGGCCGAATTCCTTCCTTATTTCATGTCCGCGTTCGGCAAGCTGCAAATGTCCACGCTGACCGTGGCCACGCGCGGCTTCGGCAATCCCGACGAAGCCGGGGCGGCGGCCAGCGATTATCTGAAACTCTTCGCCTATGTCGCGGTGGGATTCATGTGGCTGAAAATGGCCAAGGCAGCGGCGGAGAAACTCGCAGTCGCCAATGACCGCGCGCCGTTCTATGAGGCCAAGCTGAAAACCGCGCGCTTCTATTTCGGGCGCATCATGCCGCAGGTCAATGCGCTCAATCTCGCCATTCTGTCGGGCGCGAAACCTTTGATGGATTTTCCTGCTGAATCTTTTTAGGCGGCGTAGCTGAAGTCCAGCTCGATGCAGTTCTGTTCCTGCAACCGGAAATGCAGGCTGATGGCGTTCTCGGTTACTTTGTTGGCGGGCGCGGGCCCGGCCTTGGGCAGGCTGAGGGCGAATTCGATGCCCATTTTGTCGGCCATATAAGACCGCAGGTGGTTGCTGACGATATTGGTGATTTCGCACACGATGTCCTGAACGACATGCGGCTGCGGCGGAATGCCCGGCTGCAGCTGGCGGCAGATATGTTCCACCACCTTGCGCGAAACCGTCACCGACAGACAGGCCGAAGTTTCGTCGTTGGCCATGTCGATATGCGCCGAGACATTGTTATTCGAAGGCGGCCCCGGCGGCTGCATCATCAGGATGTCCATCTGGAACATCATCTGAAAAGTATCGGTCAGCGACCGCGAGATATTGCGGCGGATGTCGCGCAGGATTTCCGGGGAAAAGGGCTGGGTCAAGCGCTTCTCCGTGCCATGAACCAATCTGAAACCTGCTTGAGTTTTTTCAGGAGAGTCGCCGCCGAAACCGGTTTGGTGATATAGGAGGTGGCTCCGTTGCTGAGCGCCTTGACGACGTTCTTCTGATCCGAAACGGCGGTCAGCATGACGATCGCCACATCCTTGAGGCCGAGATCGCCGCGGCAGATTTTCAGGAACGAAAGTCCGTCCATTTCGGGCATGTTCCAGTCGAGGAAAATGACCTTATACATTTCCCCCATGGTCAAAGCCCTTTTCAATTTGACGAGGGCATCCTTGCCGTCCTGGGCCGACTGAATATTGGTATAGCCGTCCGAAACCAGAACATCCTTGACCATTTCGCGCATGGTGACGCTGTCGTCGACCAGAAGAATGGGGGAATCTTTATGCAGCATGCCCTGTCCGTGCCGGATGGCGAATTTCGCGTGTCGCGCTATCCTAGGGGCAAATGCTTAAAAAAGAATAAAACGCAGGTTTTTAGCCGCTTACCGGGGCCCACAGAACCTCGGAAATTTCCTCCGTCCCGGCGCACAGCATGGCCAGCCGGTCGAAGCCAAGGGCGATCCCGGCGCTTTCCGGCATGCCATGTTCCAGCGCGGCGATGAAATCCGCATCGATGGGATAGCGTTCGCCGTAAAGCCGTTCCTTGGCCGCCATATCCGCTTCGAACCGCTTTTTCTGCTCGGCGGCGTCGGTCAGCTCGTCAAAGGCATTGGCGAGTTCATACCCGCATATGTAAAGCTCGAACCGTTCGGCAAGGCGCGGATCGTCGCGCTTGGGCCGGGCGAGGGCCGCCATGCCGACCGGGTAATCGCACAAAAAGGCCGGACGGTCTTTGCCCAGAAACGGCTCGATTTTCTCCCCCATGACGCGGAAAAACAAATCCTCCCACGTATCGCCAGGGCTTAGCCTTAGGCCTGCCTTTGCCACCTGCGGCGCCAGCAACGCGGCATCGGTTCCCGTCGCCATCAAATCGATACCGGCATAACGGCGAAACGCTTCCGGCACGCCGATCGACTCCCATTCCGCGAACGGGTCGCAGGTCATTCCCTGCGCCGCAAATACCGTGCGTCCTGCCACCTTTGCCGTCGCGCGGACAAGGTCGATGCAATCCTGTTTGATGTCGCTCAATCGCCCGCCCGCGCGATACCATTCCAGCATTGAGAATTCTGGATGATGGCGCGACGACCGCTCGCCGTTGCGGAACACATGGGCGATCTGGAAAATTTTCGGCAGGCCGGCCACCAGAAGCTTCTTCATCGCGAATTCGGGGCTGGTATGCAGATAGTAAGTCTGCTTTTCGCCATTCATCAGGTCGGTATAAAGCGTAGCGAAGGCATGCAGATGTGTTTCGTTGCCGGGCGAAATCTGCAAAGCGGGGGTTTCGACTTCGGTGAAACCCTGATCCTCGAAGTAACTCCGAGCCGCGCGCAGAACCCGCCCGCGTGTCTCGAGGAAAGGCCTGCGCCGCGCGAACTGATCGGGCCGCCACCAGGGCGCTGTCATAGGCTTGTTCATGAAGGTTCTATAGAATAGCGCCGGCGGCTTGTAAAAGAAATCGTGCCGCCGGGGCGACTCTATGATAAAAAGAACCATGTCGTCATCCCCACGCAAACGCCGCCAGACCCGTGCCGCTCCAACCGCGGCCACGGTCGATCGCGTGTCTTACGTGGCTTTTGACCGCGCCCCCGGCCCCGGCCGTAAACGTGCGGCGCTGGCCGTGCTGGCGGGCTTTGCCGCGATCCTTGCCGTTATCGTTCTGGGCAGCCTGCATCACCCCGGGCCGCAGCCGCCCTCCGTCGATAAAACCGTTGATGCCTATGACCTTTCCGTTACGGCGCCGCAAAAAGCTGCCGCCAAGGCGGGGCACAAAAAACCGATTTACGTCAAACCCCGGCCCGAACCTGCCGTGACCGCTTTGCCCGAGGAAGCAGCGGCCCCCGCCGCCGATCTTCCGGACGATGAACCTGCCTCCGTGCGTTCCGACAAGGACGAAGCCGTTTTTCAGGCGGGCGTCGCCCATACGCTGATCGACAAAGGCGATATTTCGCAGGCGCTGCGTTTCCTGCATCGCGCGGCAGAACTCGACCCGCGTAATATGAATTACCGTCTCGATCTCGCGGTTCTCTATGATCGTGCGGGCGACGGGCATAACGCCGCTATGCTTTACCGCGAGGTTCTTGACGCCGCCGCGCGCCATGACCCCAGCGTACCGTCATCCCTGAACGTCGCCGACATCCGCAAGCGCGCCGAATATCTGTCGCCTAAGGCGTCGGAATAATCCGCCCGGTTGCGATCTGGTAAGATTCACTCGGTCGCAGCGCGATGTTGCGCGTGACATCGTTATCTTCGTCATGCCAGGCGAGATAAACTTTGTCCGGCGTCACTTCGGTAATCCGCAAATCGTCGCGCGCCGTACCCGGGCCCCATTTTTCGCCGCGTATCCATACCGCCCAGTCTCCCGGCCCGTAATACAGAATGGCGCCGAGCCTGATATCGCCGATTCCGGGCGGCATCGATTTTTCCGCGAGATTGTCGGCGGCATCGGCCTGTTGCGGCGTGAAGAACAGCGAACCGTGCGGCAAGCCTTCGGCCCGCGCGGCGCAGGCAATCAACAGAAACAGGATGACGAATTTTGTCATGGCTCGTCTCCGGCCCATTTGCGCGAGGCGCCGTTCGAAAGCCAGTCGCCCGAAGCGGCCAGCCTTAGATTGGCGACGCCCACCGGCGCGTCCTGCGGCCCGATCCGTTGCAGCGAGAAAGACCGCACCTGAAATTGCCCCGGCAAAGCCCGCCGCAGATTATCGACGAACAGATAGGCGTCGTTATCCGTGGGCGCGTCGGCGGTCAGCGTTATCTTGCTGCGCGCCAGCATTTGTTTGCCCGAACCGAGCGTATCCATCTGAATTTTCTGCTCCGGCGCCAGCGTATAGCTGAAATGGCTCAGCCGCGCTTCGCTGGCGCGGCGTTCCATGATCTGCGCCACGCGCAGCCTGTTGGCGGGAGCCAGAAATTTCTCCACGCTCGTGGCGCCGATCTGGTTTTTAAGGCTTTCCGTCTCGGCGATATCCTCGCGCAATTGTTTGACGGCCAGCGCCGCTTTGGCGTGTTCCCTCTGCAAGCTGGCGAGATCGGCGCGTGCTTTCTTCTGCGCCGCGCCCAGAACCGGCCCGTTGAAAAGGCCGATCAGGATGGCGGCGCCCAGAATACCCGCCCATAGCCGATGCGGCTTCCAGTTGATCATGGAGCGCCCCGCTGCAGGGTAATTTCGCCCAGAGGTTCTTCGATTGGTTGCGCTTTTTCCACGCCCACGGAATCCTGCGGCAAAGAAGGATAGGGCGGCCGCATATCCACCAGCCGGTAATCCGGCATGCCGCGCGCAATATCCTGCGCGATGGAGGTGA
>JARLJC010000045.1 GCA_031291435.1 Alphaproteobacteria bacterium
AAAGTCAGGATATCGATCAGCAACCGCGTTATCTGCTGGATGCGCTATTCGCGCCCCAGCATCAGGATCCCGTTCAAGCGCCGCGTCTGGACGAGCCGCGCCGCCGCGCCGCTGCCTTGCGCGCGCTGTAAGAACACCAATCGGGCGATACTCAGCAGGCTCAGGAAGCCGACCAGCGCCGTCAGGCCGAGATAGTCCGTGAAATCGAATTGCAAAAACAACAGGCTGCCGCCGCGGCAGCCGAACGCAGGCGCGAAGCTCTGGCGGCGCGCCGCGCCGCCGCCGAACGCCGCCGTCAGGCTCTCGCCCGTCAAAGAGCGCGCGAGGCCGCGCTGGCCCGCGCGCATCACGGCCCGCATCCGGTTGCCGGTGCGCCTGACCCTCATCGCCATCCTGCCCCGGTTATCCCGGCAACTCTTTCGCCGGGCCGCCGCGAGGCTTTGGCCGCCGCCGGTTCGGCTTCTGCTCCCTCGGTTGCGAACGCCGTGCCCGGCCTGCCGCGCCCGCGTCCTTCCGTGGCGGGCATGCCGTTGCCCGTGCACGCCAACGCCGCCAATGTTTTGCCGGTCGGTTCGGACGCCAAACCGGGAACCCCGCTCGATCCCCGCGCGGTGGCGATGGAATCGCTCAGCGATCAACTGAATGCGATGTATCAGGCCGAGCAGCATGCCGCCCCCATTCCTGCCAACCCATCGCCGAGCATCAGCGCGGCGCGCATGACCATGAAGGCCAGCCAGGCCGCCGCAGTTACCCCCATTGCCGCCAGGGCCGCAGGCACCATTAAACTGAACGATAACGATATCTATCAGATCTCGAGAGTGACGCAGGCGGAAGCCGCGATTGACGGCGCGAGCGGGATGCAGGCGGTGGCATCCTCCGTTATCAATCGCATGAAGAGTGGCCAGTTCGGAGTTAACCCGCACCATCGCGTGGCGGGCGATATCGAAAGATTGCTCAATGCCGACAATCAGTTTGAATCCGTCGATACCGTCGGCGGCCTTGCCAATCTGCCCCAGCCCGGCCGCGACGCTATTAACGCGGTGACCGACGTTGCCTCGGGCCGCGTTGCCGATCCCACCAACGGCGCGACTTTCTTCCAGAACCGGGCGATTACCCGTTTGCGTCATACGTCGTTTGGTACGTCGTCCACGCTGACCGCCGAAATCAAGCACCACTCGTTTTACGACGGGTATGGCGGGAACAGGATTTCCGTCCCCGACATGCAAGTTGCGTACGAAGGCAGAATATATGCCGAGAAGATGGGCGCGCCGGCGCCGAAGAGCGATATCGCCGCTGCAACCCCTGCCAAGCCTGCCAAGCCGACACAGGTCGCGGGCCTTCTCGGCATGCCTTCGCTTTAACCGGCTTCCCTTATTTTCCATTGATTGCGGAACCAGGTCATTTGCCGCTTGGCGTAGTTGCGCGTCATCTGCTGCGCTTTGGCCATCGCTTCCTCGCGCGTTATCTCGCCATTCAGCCAGGCCGCGATTTCGCGCAATCCCAGAATTTTCATCGCGGGCAGGGAGGGCGATAATTTCCGCGTCAGCAGCGCCTTCACTTCTT
Organism: Alphaproteobacteria bacterium; assembly: GCA_031291435.1. GTDB lineage: Bacteria > Pseudomonadota > Alphaproteobacteria > UBA9219 > UBA9219 > CAIXLI01. The sequence continues at coordinate 1,564 of JARLJC010000045.1, forward strand.
CGACCGCGCCACTTTTCATCATCAGCGCAAAACGTTTATCGCAGGCGGCATAGAGTTCCTCGCGCGGCGGCAACAGCAGATGTTTTTCGTAACCGGCATCCGGGTCCCTCGCCGCACCCGCCTTCTGCCACGCGCTCAAACTTTTTCCGGTATGCGCCGCCACGGCATAAGCGCGGATCAGCCGCTGCCGGTCATTGCGGGCGATGCGCGCGGCGCTTTCGGAATCTTTCTTCGCGACTTCGCGGCGGAATTTTTCCTCGCCCATTTCGTCATATAATTTTTCCGCCGCCAGCCGCGTTTTCTCGGGAATGGCGGGAATATCCGCAAGCCCGCCCAGCAAAGCCGCGAAATACATCCCCGTGCCGCCGACGATGATGGGCGTCTTGCCCATGCCGCGCACGCCTGCAATCGCCGCCTGTGCCAGAACCAGCCATTTGCCCGCCGAGCCGTTTTGCGCGGCATCGAGAATTTCGTAAAGCAGATGCGGGACAGCGGCGCGGGCCGAAGCATCGGGCTGCGCCGTTAATACCGGCAATCCGGCGTAAATCTGCATCGCATCGGCATTGATGATGATGCCGTCGCGTTTTTGCGCCAGTTCCAGCGCGAAAGCCGATTTGCCCGAAGCCGTAGGGCCGCCGACAAGGATTAAAGTGGGGTTTTCATGCATGCTTTAAAAGGCTATAGTCCGCCGGTAACGTCAAGGACAAGAGGAAAAAATGGGTTTGAGCCTCACGCATATCATCTTGCTGCTGGTCGTCGTGCTGGTGGTGTTCGGAGTCGGCAAATTGCCGCAAGTCATGGGCGATCTTGGCAAAGGCATGCGCAATTTCAAATCCGGCCTCAACGAAGACCAGAAAATCGCCGACAAGCCCGACGATAAACTGCCGCCTCCGGCCGCCTGACCCATGCTCGATATCGCGTGGCCCGAACTGGTGGTGATAGGAGCCGTGGCCCTCGTCGCCATAGGCCCCAAGGATCTGCCCAAGGCCATGTATGTGATGGGCAAATGGGCGGGCAAGCTGCGCGCCTTCGCCCATGACATGCACCGCGCGATGGAGCAGGTCTCCTACGAAGCCGAAATCGCCGAAAAACAGAAACAGCAACCGCCGGAACCGCCTCCGCCCGAAAAGCCGCATGACCCAGCCGCCTCCTGAACTCGAACCGGCGCAGCAGCCCTTGCTCGCGCATCTGGTGGAATTGCGGCAGAGGCTGATCTGGTCGCTGCTGGCGATTTTCGTCGGCTTTGCCATCAGTTATTGCTTCGCGCCGCAGATATACGAATTTCTGGTGCGGCCTTTGGCCGAAGCCTCGCCCGGCGAGCAGCATCGCCTCATCTATACCGGCCTGACCGAAGCTTTCGTCACCTATATCAAACTGGCTTTATGGACCGGCTGTTTTCTGGCCTTCCCCGTAGTGGCGGGGCAAATCTGGATGTTCGTCGCCCCCGGCCTTTATCAAAGCGAGCGCAAGGCGTTTCTGCCCTTTCTGGTGGCGACCCCGGTTTTCTTCCTGATGGGGGCGGCAATCGCCTATTACGTCGTTTTCCCGATGGCGTGGAAATTCTTTCTCAGCTTCGAAATGCCGGGCGGCGACGGGGCGATGCCCATTCACCTCGAAGCGCGGGTCAGCGAATATTTATCGCTGTCCATGACCGTGATCTTCGCCTTCGGGCTGGCGTTCGAATTGCCGGTGATACTGGTTCTGCTGGCGCGGGCAGGGGTGGTGTCATCCGCCAAACTGGCCGGTTTCCGCCGTTACGCCGCCGTCCTTATCTTCGTGGCCGCCGCCCTTTTGACCCCGCCCGACCTTGTCAGTATGCTATCCCTTGCGCTGCCTTTGATGCTGCTTTACGAACTCTCCATCCTCGGCGCAAAATGGGTCGAAAAGTCAAAACCATAAAGCGTCCGGTTGATGCTGGAGGCGTTTTTTAATAGAATGTATGCGATTCGTTCTCCCACCCCTCACCATTCATTGCTTATGGAAAAAGACGGAACCCTTCCCCTTTTTGACAAGGACACGTCATTCGATAGTGTCCGAAGCCCGCTTTATGTCAAAATAATTCCGGGCGATTGCAGGCAGAGTCTTGAAACATTGGCTACCGCATCGGTTGACTGTATCATTACCTCTCCCCCTTATGCCGATCAGAGAAAACATACTTATGGCGGCGTCCCTGCGGACGATTATGTCGATTGGTTTCTGCCGATAGCCGAACAACTCCATCGCGTTCTCAAACCCACCGGTTCCTTTGTGCTTAATATCAAGGAGCGGGTCGTAGAAGGCGAGCGTCACACTTACGTGCTTGAACTTATTCTGGCGATGAAGAAAATGGGCTGGCTGTGGACTGAAGAATATATTTGGCACAAGAAGAACTGCTATCCCGGCAAATGGCCCAATCGGTTTCGTGATGCATGGGAACGTTGTCTGCATTTTACGAAATCGAAGAGTTTTATTATGAATCAGGACGATGTCCGTGTGCCTATGGGGGATTGGAAAAATTCGCGTCTGCGCAAACTAAGCGAGACCGATAAAAAGCGCGATGAATCCAAGGTCAAAAGCGGGTTTGGCAAAAAAATCGATAACTGGATCGGGCGCGACCTCGCCTATCCCACAAATGTTCTTCATCTGGCTACCGAATGCGGCAATCGTGGGCACAGCGCGGTCTTCCCCGAAGGGCTACCTGATTGGTTTATAAGACTCTTTTCTCCGCTTGGCGGCGTGGTTCTTGACCCTTTTATGGGGTCTGGTACGACGTTACAGGTCGCTCAAAAATTGGGCCGATCCTCAATCGGTATCGAGGTAAATCTCGATTATTGTAAGTTAGCGGCCCAACAATTGGGGCTCGCCGCCGTAAAAGCCGATGATGAAGAGGCGCCCTATTATGGATAAAGTCCTGGAGGGCGTGTCGAATTATATCTCAATAAACATTACCTCTTTGTTTCATGATAGATGTCTGGAGAAGTTGGACGACATCCAACTGAATGTTATTTTGCGGCGTAAAAACCCTTATCTTTTTCGAGCCAAGAATATCCTCGAATCCCATCATCTCGTAGGGCTTATCCTTGACGCGGCGCTTTCTTCAAGTGAGGAAACGATATTTGGAAATTTTATAGAGAACGTCGCCTGCGAAACATCCCGTCTGGCTTATGCGGGCCATAAGTCCTCGACGGTTGGCATCGATCTGGAATTTACCAAAGATGAAGTGCGTTACCTGGTTACCATAAAATCAGGGCCGAATTGGAGTAATGCCGGCCAAATTGCGAAGATGAAGTCAAACTTCATGACGGCGCAAAAAACCCTTCGAACTTCGGGTGGATATAAGGGACAGGTTCAATGTATTGAGGGATGTTGTTACGGAATCGACGATAAACCAGACAAGGGGTCACATTTTAAGTTTTGCGGCCAGCGCTTTTGGTCGTTCGTTTCCGGGCAAGAAACTTTTTACCAGGATATCATCGAGCCCTTGGGAAATGTGGCGCGCCGCAAGACGGAAGCTTTTCAAGAGCAATTGGCTCAGAAACGTAATTTGCTAACACAGGAATTTTCAGAAAGATTTTGCAAAAACGGTATCATCGACTGGCCTAAGCTGGTTAAATATAATTCTGGTATAAATAAGGACTAAATCTTGCACGATATCCGTTTCATCCGCGAACAGCCCGATGCCTTTGACGCCGCCCTCAAGCGCCGCAATCTTGCCCCTGCCGCAAAGGACATTATCGCCCTCGACGCCGAGCGCCGCGCCGCGCAGACCGAAATGCAGGAATTGCAGGCGATGCGCAATGAAGTTTCCAAGCAGATCGGCGAGGTCAAACGGCTTCAGGGGAAGCAGGGGGGCGAAGACGCCGAACCGCTGATGCAAAAAGTCGCGGCGATGAAAGAACGCCTCGCCAGTCTTGAAGATATGGAACGGCTGTATGGCGCGCGGCTGACCGAATGGCTGGCGTCGCTGCCCAACATGCCCGCTTCCGATGTGCCCGACGGCAAGGACGAACATGATAATGTCGAGCTGCGCCGCGTCGGCCAGCCTGCGCTCATTAACAGCCCGCGCCAGCATTTCGAACTGGGCGAGGCGATGGGGCTGATGGATTTCGACATCGCGGCCAAACTTTCCGGCGCGCGTTTCGTCGTGTTGAAAGGCCATCTGGCGCGATTGGAACGCGCCCTCGGCAATTTTATGATCGATACCCACACCAATGAATTCGGCTACACCGAAATTTCGCCGCCTTTGCTGGTCAAAGACGAAATCATGTTCGGCACCGCGCAATTGCCGAAATTCGCTGACGATCAATTCACCGCCGCCCGCACCAAATCGCGCGACGAATTACTGCGCGAAGCCTTGGCCTATGCGCAGGTCGCGGAAATCGAAAATATCGGCAAGGGCCAGCATAGCCTCGTCGATGTCGTCACCTCGGCGCTGTCGCGCGCTCCGGCCAAGGAAGACCTCTGGCTCATCCCCACCGCTGAAGTGCCGCTCACCAATCTGGTCAATAGCCAGATCGTCGAGCGCGAGGAGTTGCCGCTGCGTTTCACCGCAAAAACGCCATGTTTCCGTGCCGAAGCTGGGGCCGCCGGAAAGGATACGCGCGGCATGTTGCGCCAGCATCAATTTTACAAAGTCGAGATGGTCAGCATCACGGCGCCCGACCAATCGGAGGCCGAGCATCAGCGCATGACCGAATGTGCCGAGACTATTCTGAAACGCCTTGAACTGCCGTTCCGCACCATTGTGCTGTGCACCGGCGATATGGGTTTCGCCTCGCGCAAGACCTACGATATCGAAGTGTGGATGCCGGGCCAGAACACCTACCGCGAAATTTCCAGCTGTTCGAACTGCGGCGATTTTCAGGCGCGGCGCATGAATGCCCGCCTCCGCACCGGCGAAAAGCAAACCGAATTCGTGCATACGCTCAACGGTTCCGGCACGGCGGTGGGCCGCTGCATGATCGCCGTGATGGAAAATTATCAGCAGCCCGATGGATCGATTATCATCCCCGCCGCGCTGCGTCCCTATATGGGCGGAATGGAGCGCATCGGATGAAACCCGCCTTCAAATATATCGGCCTCGTCGCGCTGGTTCTGCTGCCGGGTTGCACCCTGTGGCACGGCCCCGCCGCCGACCTGCCTTCGAAAAACGGCATCGTGGCGGGCGAAAGCATCACCGTCGGCGGCAACGAGAATATCTACGGCATCGCCCGCGAACATAACGTCTCGATGCGCGAACTGATCGTCCTCAACGATCTCAAGCCCCCTTTCGAGGTCAAGCAGGGCCAGACTTTGATTCTGCCCGCCACCGGCCAGAGCTTCGGCGGCAATATGCCGGTGCCTTCGCCTGCGCCCCTCGATACGGTTGAGAAAAGCGCCTTGCCGCCCATCGAACCCGCAGGCGTCAGTTCGGAGGCGCTGGAACCTGTGCCGCCCGCGCCGATGCAGCCGCAGCCTTTGCCGCCCGCAGCTCCGTCGGGCGCGAGCAGCGTGCAGCAAATTCCCCTGTCGCATCCGGCTCCGCAAGCCGCGCCTGCGCCGCAATCCGCCTTGCAGACGCATGAGCCGGTGCAGGCCCTCAACCAGCCTTCGCCGCCGCAGAAACAAATGGCCACCACCCTGCAGGATTCTTCGAGAGCCGCCGACGAAGCCGCCGCCAGTCTGTCGATGAAATGGCCGTTGCAGGGGCCGATTTTGTCGGGCTTCGGGCCCAAAGGGCCGGGGCTCAACAATGACGGCATCAATATCGGCGCGCCCAAGGGAGCGCCGGTGACGGCAGCCGCCCCCGGCACCGTCGTCTATGCCGGCGACGAGATGAAGGGTTTCGGCAATCTCGTCCTTATCCGCCACACCGATGACTGGGTAACGGCCTATGCCCATCTCGACCGCGTTCTGGTCAAGAAAGACGCCGTGGTGGCGCAGGGCGACATGATCGGCACCGTCGGCAAGACCGGCAGCGTGGCCACGCCGCAGCTTCATTTCGAAACCCGCCATAACGGCAAGCCGGTCGACCCGGCGCAGGTGGTTAAAACCGCGCTTTAACCATAGGCGAAACTATTCTTGCCGCTTGCCGGAAACCGGCGCGCTTTTCTAGAATGCCGCACCCCGAAATCGCAGGATAAAATCATGTTTGCGCGCCTGTTAACCGTTGCCGATCATTTTGTAAAAGCCGCCGAGCATCTTCTGAAAGCCGTCGATCATCTCTTCGAGGATTTTCATTACGAATGGGACGGCTTCCGCAAAAACGGAAGCGCCTTCAAGATCTCCGTCGCGGGCTATTTTCCGCGCAATCAATGGAAGATTACCGAGAATGGCGTGCCTGTTCTGTCACGCCACGGCACACCGGCGCTGAGCAACAGCGAGGCTATCCGCTATGTCCGCGTACTCGACGAAGAGGCCATCGGCCCCGTGCGCGCCCAGATCGCTTCTTTTCTGCAGAAAGCCGAAAGCTGGACGCCGCGTCCGCATAATCCGCTACCCGAAGAAATCGATCCGCGTCCGAGCCGTGAGCAGGCGGATGCGACTTTGGCCACAATTCATTACAAAGGGACTGCCGACGATTCTGAGCCGGGCGTCTGGGGCTAAATCAGCCCGCAGCCTTAAGCGGCACGCCGCCGCGCTGGAATTCCGGCACCAGCATACCGAGCCGCAGCACCGATTCCGTCTCGCTGATTCCGTCGCGCAGATTGGCTTCATAATCGGCGAACTGATCCTGCAGGACGGAAAGTTCCGATGTCCGCGCTTTGGCGAGTTTGACGCCGTCGGCGGCGGAAGGAATAAGCTCCTCGCTCAGCGCAAAGAGTTCTTCGTGCAGCTTTTCGCCGGGGCGCAGGCCGGTATAGGAAATCATGATGTCTTCGTCGGGCTTCAATCCAGCCAGGCGTATCATCTGCCGCGCGAGATCGGCGATTTTTACCGGCTCACCCATATCAAGAACCAGTACCTTGCCGCGCTGATCGCCCGGCTGGGTGCCGAGGGCCGAAGCCTGCAGCACCAGCTCGACCGCTTCGTGAACGGTCATGAAATAGCGTGTGATGTCGGGATGCGTGACGGTCAACGGGCCGCCTTTAGCCAGTTGCTCCTGAAAGCGCGGCACCACGGAACCGGTCGAACCCAGCACATTGCCGAACCGCACGGTGATGAAGCGCGTGCTGCTCGATGACAAATCAAGCGCCTGACAATACATTTCTGCCAACCGCTTGGTCGCGCCCATGACGCTCGACGGATGCACGGCTTTGTCGGTGGAAATCAGCACCATCGCCGCGATGCCCGAAGCGCGGCAGCAATCGGCGACGTTACGCGTACCCATCGCGTTGGTCAGAACCGTCTCGCGGATATTTTCCTCGGCGATCGGCACATGCTTGATGGCGGCGGCGTGGAAAACGAGGTCGGGCGATTCCTCGGCGAAAATCTGCATGATGCGGGCATTGTCGCGAACATTGCCGATCATCGACCGCATGCTTTGATAGGGGAAGCTTTCGCGCATCTCCATATCGATGCGGTAGAGGTTGAATTCGCTGAATTCCACCAAAGTAAGATGCGCGGGTTCCAGCGCCGCGATCTGCCTCACCAGTTCCGAACCGATGGTGCCGCCGGCACCCGTCACCAGCACGCGCTTGCCCTTGATGAGCTTGCGGATCTCGTTGCGGTTAAGCTTGGTTTCGGGGCGGCCCAGCAAATCTTCGAGAGCCAGAGGCTGATCGCGCATGGTCAGCGCGCTGGCGACGTCGTCGCGCAGATCGGTCAGCGCGGGCAGGCGCGACAGCCCCAGCCCCAGGCTGGTCGCCTGCTCCAGCAACTGAGAAACGAAGCTGCTGTTGAAGCGCGTCACATTGCGGGTGAGGATAAGCCGGGAAGGGGCCTTCATGCGGTCGCGCAGCCCCTGAACGATGGCGGGCAATTGCTCGACCGTGCCGATCACTTCGACGCCGTGGATCGAACGGCCCACGCGCTTGGCATTCTCGCCGATGATGCCGACCACGTTATAGGCCGCCTGCGGGTTGGATCCGATCGCGCGCATGAAAATATCGGCTTCGTCGCCCGCGCCCACCAGCAGGACATTGACGCGCCCGCCGCCCGATTTCTCCCACAAAGAACTCAGCCTGCGCTCGCGCATCAGCCGGAAGATCATGCGCGACCCGCCGAGGCCCGCCAGCATGATGAACCACGCCATGAAGGGCACCGTGCGCGGCACGCCTTCGAGGCGGATGGTGATAAAGGCCAGCGCCAGAAACAGGGCGACCGCCAGAGTGGCGGCGCGCAGAATCTGCGTCAGGTCGCGCAGCGAGGCGAAGGCCCAGATGCTGCGGTAAAGCCCCATCGCCCAGAAAATGAAGGCGCAGGTCGCCGTGAACAAAAGAATCGCGGAAAATGCCGAATTGCCGGGCAGTACGCTGAAATCGCCGCTGACGCGCAGATATAACGCCAGCCAGAAAGACAGCGCCGCTACGGTGGTGTCATGCAGAAACGCCAGCAGGCGGCGGTGGGATAAAATAAATTTCATAGGGCTGTTTTATGCAACTTTCCCAATAGAACTGCAACTAGAACAACGGCCAGCGCCAGCCCGGCCTCAACATGGCTAACGGCCAGCAGGGCCGCGCCGATCAGCCCGGCATTGGCCGCCGCGATCCACAGAACGGTGCGGGCATGGCCCATGCCCCGCGCGGCATGCTGATAGAAATGCTGCCGGTGCGCTTCCCATATCTTTTCGCGCTTCAGGGCGCGGCGGGTAATCGTAATCCCGCTATCGGCCAGATAATAAAGCGGCAGAATGGCCGCCGCCGCCAGATGCCCGTCCACCGCCAGCGTCAGCAGGCAGAAGCCGGTGATATAGCCCAGCGGCACGCTGCCGATATCGCCGAGGAAAATTTTGGCCGGATGCCAGTTATAGGCGAGGAAGCCGAGACATGTTCCCGTCAGCGCCAGCGTGGCGAAGGAAACAAACGGATCGTCGATACCGGCCAGCCCCATCACGAGGCACAGGCCGGTGGCGATACAGATGGTCTCGGTGCCGGTGATGCCGTCGATACCGTCCATGAAATTGTACAGATTGATGAACCACGCCCAGCCGACGATCATCAAAGTACGGTCGAGCCAGAAAGGCACCGCCCCGCCGAACAAAGTTTCCTGCGGCGAGAAAGCCAGCACCCCGAGACACGCGGCAAGGATATGTAAACTCAGCCGCGACCGCGCTGGAACGCCGTACCTGTCGTCGGCCCACGAAATCGCCGCGAGGAGCACGATGCCAAGGAGAAGCCCGCCGTAACGCAGCCCGTCTTCGACCGAAAAAGCCGCCCACGCCAAAGCGGGCAGAAGGATCATCACGACAGCCCAGCCGCCACCCCGCGGCACCGGAACCTGATGTGAACTGCGTTCGTTGGGAATATCGAGCAGGGCGCGGCGCGCCAGAATCTTTTTCGCGATTCCCGTCAACCCCAGCGATAAAGCGAAGGTGGCGAGAATGACGCCAAGCGAAAATGAAAGATCGTTATCCATCAGGCTGCCTTTCTTGCCGCAAGCTGCCGTACCGCCCGGGCGAGATCGTCGCGCCAGCCGCGTTGCGCGATGCCGTAGACGGCGTGGATTTTCTCACAATCAAGCGCCGAATAAAGCGGGCGCGGAATGCGTTTCGGCATATTTGCCGCCTTGCCCGCGATCAGGGTGGGGCGGCGCTCCGTGAACGGGGCATAGGATTCCATCACCGCCTGTAAAAAATCGAACCGGGAAGCCGGCGGCCCGCCCGCGAGGTGGAAAGTGCCGAAACCGCCTGATTTGCCGCCCAGTAAAGCGGCGGCCACGGCCAAAGTCCCTTCGGCCAGAAACTCGGCGCCGGTGGGGCTGGCGACCTGATCGGCGGCCACGGTGATTTCATCCTGCGTATCGATGCCGCGCAAAGTGCGCGTCAGGATATTCTCGCCGAACGCGCTGAACACCAAAGCCGTGCGCAGGATCACATGCCAATGGGTACCGTGGCGGGCGGCTTCCTCGCCCATCATCTTGCTGTGGCCGTAAACATTCAACGGGTTCATGGCGGCGTCGGGCAAATAGGGGGGCGCACCGTCGGCGCCGTCGAAAACGTAATCGGTCGAAATCTGGATAAAAGGAATGCTGCGTTCGGTGCAATGCGCGGCCATAGCCGCCACCGCCTCGAAATTGACCCGCATGGCAAGGTCAGGATTTTCTTCGCAGGCTTCGATCCCCGCGATTGCCGCCGTATTGATGACCAGATCGGGTTTACCTTCATGCATCGCCCGCGCCAGATCGCCCGCATCGGTGATGTCGCAGGCCTCACGCGGCGGGGCGATAAGGTTCAATCCGGTGGGCAGCGGGGTATGCAGCAGGGCTTGCCCGACTTGCCCGCCGCCGCCGAAAACGAGGATATTTCTGGTAACCATTTATTATGTACAACCGATGTATGCCGGAAAGACGCTAATATCCAGCCCTGCAATTGTCCACCGGAGATGCTGTGTCCGATAAATTCGAAGAATACCGCCTCAAGGTCGCGGGCACCAATATCGATCAGCGTTCCCTGCTTTCGACCGACTACTTCAACACCTTCAATTCGGTGGCGATGGTGTTCGACATGCTGCCCGACATGCCCGAGCTGCTCGAAGAAGTCGATGCCTGGCAATTCTTCGATTACATCGAGCATTTCCGGCATAGCGGCCTCGATTTCGCCGATCTTGCCATCGAAGCCTATCCGCACGCCCCGGCCGATCTGCGCGCCGCTTTCGAAAGCAAGGTTGCCGGCATGCGCATCATCGTCGAGGAAACGCGCCGCACTTTGCATCTGCTGCAGGAGGCGGGCGAGATGAAAACATTCTCCACTTTCGCCAGCCACATCGCCGAGATTTTCCATCAGATGATGGACGAAGGCGGCGCCATTATTCACGGCGAAACCACTTCGCTGTCGCAGGATTCCATCGACCAGATGTTTTAAGACCGCTTCAGTCCTATTTGCGTATGTTATGCATTCCGGTGTGTGTTAACAGTAATTTAACTATGAAATTAGATAGTCATTTACTCGGTATGCCCCAATTTTCCCCGGAGTATGTATGCAGTTCAAGAATATGTCGCTGGCTACCAAGCTTGGCCTGGCCGTCGCGGTTCTTTTCCTGCCGACCTTTCTGCTGGCCTATTTTCTGGTAGCGGAAAAAGACGTTCTGATCGATTTCACGCGCCAGGAAATAGCGGGCGTCCAGTATCTGCGCGCCGCACAAAAAGGTTTTGAGGTCGTCACATCGGCAGTTTTCGATAAAGCCGCAGCCGCTACGGCCGCGGCGGCCATTCAGGCGGCGGAGCAGGCCGATAACGGCACGCTTGGCCTGACCCAGAAAAGTTCGGCCGCTGCCGCTGCGCTTGCTTCCGGGAATGTGGCCGATGCCGATGCGGCGGTTTCCGATGTCATCTCCTCGATCTCCGACAGTTCCAATATTACGCTCGATCCCGACAATGACGCCTATTTTGTCGGCGACATGCTGGTCAATCAGGCCGAAGGTATTCTGCAAAAGAATTCCGATCTGGTTGCTGCCGCGGAAAGTCTGCAAAAGGAAAAGAATGAGGACGGGCTGAGCGCCTTTGCCATAGCGCGCGACGAATTGGCAACCGCCGCAGGCAATTTCGCCAATGACTATGCCAAGGCTGTTAAGGGAAATGCCGACGGCCTTCTGGACGGCAATATCGGCAACAGCGCGAAAAACGTTATCGAGGTTACCGGCAAAATGATTGCCGCCGCCAAGGCCAATGATTATGTGGGCGTCGTCGCCGCCGACGCGTCGGTGGACGCCGCTATTCTGGCTTCTTTTCCTAAACTTGACGACGAAATGGCGCGCCTGCTGGAGGCCCGGATCGCCGGTTTTCATAAAACCATTATCGATCGCCTGGCGATATCCTTTCTTCTTCTGATGACGGGGGCCTTGATCGCCTTTGTCGTTGTGCGGTCGATTTCGCGCCCAATCATCCGTATCGTCGCGGCCATGGACCGTATTACCGCGGGCGATCTCAATGTCGATCTGCCCAAAGACAGCCGCCGCGACGAAGTCGGCCAGTTAATGAAAGCAACGGTCGCTTTCCATCAGGCTGCCACGCGGGCCGCGCAGGCCAAGTCCGACGAGGAAAAACGCGGCGAAGAAGAACGCGTGCGCGCCGCCCAGATATCGGAACTCAATGTCGCTTTCAGCGAATCCGTCAAGCAGGTGATGGATACCGTTCTCGGTGCGGTCAGGCAGGTCGGCAAGAACGGCGTCAATATCGCGCAGGATGCAGAAGGCGCTGCGGCCCAGGCCTCGCTGATCGCCGCCGCCGCCGAGGAAGCCTCGGCCAATGTTCAGACCGTCGCCGCCGCTTCGGAAGAACTGTCCGCTTCGATTCAGGAGATTTCGGTGCGCGTGCAGGAAGCCAGCGGCATTGCGGAAAAAGCCAGCAAGGAAACCAGAGCCGCGCGCGCCACGGTCGAAACCCTCTCGACCGCGACAATCAAGATCGGCGAGGTTATCAACCTGATCACCGAAATCGCCAGCCAGACCAATCTGCTTGCCCTTAACGCCACCATCGAAGCGGCACGGGCCGGCGAAGCGGGCAAGGGATTCGCGGTGGTTGCTGCCGAAGTCTAGACGCTGGCCAACCAGACCTCGCGCGCGACCGAGGACATTACCGGCCATATCACGTCAATTCAGCAGGCGGTTCAGGGCGTTATCGAGGCGATCGGGGGCATCGATTTAACCATCGGGCAGGTCAACACCATTTCCACAACCATTGCCAGCGCCATCGAGGAACAGGGCGCCGCCACTCAGGAAATCGCGCGAAATGTTCAGGAAGCCGCCATCGGCACCTCCGAGGTTACCAATAATGTCACACGTATCGCGACAATGATCGAAGGCACAAAAAATGCTTCCCAAGACGTATTGGGGTCAGTAAAAAGCCTAGAGAATCAAACGAGCCGCCTTGATGAGGATATCAGTTCCTACATCTCGAACATCAAGGCAGTCTAACCCTGTTCCTAGCCTAATCCATCCACCACCAAGCAAACATCAACCAGGAGAAAAATATGCATCGTTCCCCTATCAACATATCGTTACGCGCCGTTTTGCTCGTAACCACAATTCTTTCCCTTCCCGCCGCCGCTCAGGCCGCCGATGCCGCCGGTAAATGGTCGGATACGATTGCATTCTCCGGCCATGCCGAAGCCGGCATCGCCTTCAATCCCGCCGCTCCCGGCAATGACGAAAATGTCGGCAGCCTGATGACTGACCGCGCCAATCAGGTCGAAATGAACCAGCTCTTCCTGACCGTGGAACGCCCGATCGACAGCAGCTCGAACAAGTTCGATATCGGCTTCCGTCTGCAGGGCAATTTCGGCACCGACGCGCGCTATACGCACTCGCTGGCCGAAACCGACCATCTGATCCACAGCCGCTATCAGTTCGACGTCAACGAAGCCAGCGTCAGCATGCATCTGCCGACCAAGATGAGCTTCCTTGACAGCGTTGACCTCAAGCTCGGCCAGATTCCTTCGCCCTTCAGCGCGGAAGTCATCGATGCCACTCAGAACCAGCTCTATTCGCACTCCTACATTTTCAACTTCGGCGTTCCGGCCAAGAGCACCGGCGCTTTGGCGACCGCTCACGTCAATCCGATGCTCGATATTTATGCTGGCTTTGATACCGGCGTGAATGGCGGCATCGATAGCCGTGGCGACAACAACGGCAACATCAAGGCGCAGTTCGGTTTTGGTTTGAACAACCTCGCCGACGGCAAGCTGTCGGTTGTGGCTTTGACCCATATGGGCACCGAGAACCCGACCAATTATGGTTTGCCGCACACGATGCGTTACCTCAACGACATCACCGCGACCTATAAGGCTAACGACAAATGGACTTTCGTGACCGACGTCAACTATGCCCAGGAAGATGTTACCAACAGCACGGCTTATGGCCTCGCTCAGTACGCGACCTATACGCTGAACGATAATGTGTCGTTTACCGCCCGCGGGGAAATGTTCCGCGACAATGGCGGCTGGGTTGTCGTCAATCCCGGCTACTTCGACTCGGCTAACGGCCAGCGCGGCCTGCCGGTCAGCGCCGGTCAGTATGTGGGGCCGCACACCACTTATGGCGAGTTCACGCTCGGCATGAACTGGAAGCCCGGTTTTGTGCCCAAGGCGATTGCCGGCACCGTGGTTCGCCCCGAACTGCGTGTCGATCACTCGTTCAACGACAGCAAGCCGTTCAACAGCAGCAGCACCAGCCTTGGCGACAACACCTCGTTCACCCCGGCGGTGGATGTCGTGGTGCCGTTCTAAGCCTCGTCGCTTAGGATAAAAATTAAGGGCGGCCTTTCGGGGCCGCCCTTTTTTTGCCTGCTTAAAAGTTCAGGGCGCCGGATTTGCGGGCGGGATTGGAGCAGGCCTGTAGCCGGGCAGACTTAAAGTGCCGTCCTCGATCTTCTCGATCACATAATCTTCAATTTGCCGCGCGGTCTCAGGCGGAATGACAAGGCCGCTCTGCGTCATTTGCGCCTCGCCCCTCTTGCCGCTGATTCCGGGGCCTTCCTCGATTGCATAGTCGAACACATAGGCGTCCATCCCCCGGTCTTTGTAACGAATGAGGGTCACCAGCGTTACATGGCGCCAATGACCGAAAATCCGGCCTGCCAGACCGGTGCGTTCCTGCGCGAGATTGAAACTGGCGATGCGGTCATCCGCGTTGCCGCCTGCCGTCGCCGGGCGCGCTTCAAGATTCGTTCCGTACCGGCGGTTGAGATCGTTGGCGAGGCGTCTGCCGATACCGGCGGCTTCCAGGGCGAAACTTTCGGCAGCCGTCTGCCTGGCGCGTGCGGGAATAACTTCGGTCATGATAATCGAGCCTTTCAAATAGTATCCGCGCATTATCTCTGGAAAAGGCATGCCTGCAAAACAAAAATAGCGGAACCGGTTCCGCCAAGTTTGAAGGGTACTTCAGCGGCACCGTGGTTCGACCGAAACTGCGCGTCGATCACTCGTTCAACAACAGCAACGCCAGCGCCTGGGCGACAACGCCTTGTTCACCGCCGCGGCGGATGTCGTGGTGCCGTTCTAAGCCTTACCGCTTGGTGGACAAGTTAAAGGGCTGCCCTTTTTCTATGCTGTCCTTAACCATAAATGAAACTATTTTACCTTGCGGCTCCTTGATAGGGTTGGGAACCCATTTTAGGAGGCGCAAATGAGTAGAGACGGTTTTCTATCAGGTATCGAACCTGCGCGGTCGGCAGAAGAAATCAAAGCGGACTTTGCACGCAATAGAAATTTCGGCAGATGGCCGTTCGATGAAAGAGCTGGAGCCCAGGAATATGGAATGATCGATATGGGTGATAGCATTCATTGGGTTGAGCCTGACGGTGCTGCCGCGCGCGGCGCCCGCACAAAAGCTGGTTCTGCTTCTGTGCCCGTGATCCGATAGAGATTTCGGAAACAATCGCGTAAATGAGCCGTCATTCCGCAAAATTTTCTTTTCGCTCTTACCCACGCCAGCGGGGAAGGCGAAAGAAAATTTGTCCGGAATCCAGTTGGCCTTTCAGCATAGAACGTCGCCTGACATTTCTTCCTGATAGGGCAACTGGATTCCGGACATATTCGCATTTTCCCGCGCAAGCGCGTGAAAAAGCGAATTTTCCGGAATGACGGCTCTTGTGGCGACAAACAAAAAAATGGCGGAACCGGTGAGGGTTCCGCCAAGTCTGAAAGGTACTATGGCTATCGGTAGAAAAACTTAGGCTGCTTTCTTGGACTCACGTTCCTTGGTCAGGACATTTTCCAGCTTGATCGTGGCCTTGTCCTGATCGATCTTTTCGACGGCGGCGAGTTCGCGCGCCAGACGTTCCAGCGCGGCCTGATAAATCTGGCGTTCGCTGTAAGACTGTTCCGGCTGATCCGAACCGCGATGCAGATCGCGCACCACTTCGGCGATCGAGACGGGGTCGCCCGAATTGATCTTTGATTCATATTCCTGAGCGCGGCGGCTCCACATCACGCGGCGAACCTTGGAACGGCCCTGCAAAGTGGACAGAGCTTCTTTGATCCGGTCGCGCGACGACAGGCGGCGCAGGCCCGAAGTTTTGGCCTTCGATACCGGCACCTTGAGGCGCATGCGGTCCTGCTCGAACGAGATCGAGTAGAGCATCACATCCTGGCCCGACACGGAGAACGCGTCAATGCCTTCGACACGGCCGACGCCGTGCGCGGGGTAAACAACGAAATCGCCTTTTTTGAACTCAAGCTTCTCGCCCATGCTGCTTTCCCTCACCTGTTAAAACTAGTTCCTAGGCTTCCGGTCATCACAAGATATAGGACAGGGAAAAGGAAACAAAACCGGTCCGCTTTCCTTCTCGATTATCAGCTTCGCCCGCTATCTTGTTAGGAACATTGCCTTGCGCAGGGACTTATATACCATTTATTAGGATTTATTACAAAACTTTTGCGCAATAAAAATGAGTTTTCGTTGTTTATCAATGAGATAAACAGAATCGAATCGATTCGAAATTAACCATATTGGGGTGATTCCTGCCTCGGGCAGGCCAAAAAGGGGCTATTCCCCCGGCTTGTCGCTGAAGTTATTGGCGAACTTGTCCGGCTTGCCCTTCCAGTCGTCGGCGTCGGGCGGGGCATCCTTCTTACGCGTGATATTTGGCCATTTGGCGGCATATTCGCGGTTCATTTCCAGCCATTTCTCGGCTTCGCCCGCGGTATCGGAGATAATCGCCTCGGCCGGGCATTCGGGCTCGCACACGCCGCAATCGATGCATTCGTCAGGGCTGATGACGAGCATGTTCTCGCCTTCGTAAAAACAATCGACGGGGCAGACTTCGACGCAATCCATGTATTTGCAGCGGATGCAGGCTTCGGTAACGACGTAAGGCATAAAAAGCTCCCTGGCGCGCGCGATCGTTTAACATGAAAAGCCTGTGGTTTTTCGTGTTAAGCGTGAATCGCCCGCGTTTTTAATAAAGGACGAAAGTCCTTCTTAAGCAAGGATTGCACCAATAGCAATACCCAGCTATTTTGGCGCGCATGACCTCACGTATCGAAAAACTTTGCATCGAGCGCGGCCTTAAAATGACCGAGCAGCGGCGCGTTATCAGCCGGGTTCTGTCCGAGGCTTCCGACCACCCGGATGTCGAGGAAATATACCGCCGTTCGGCTAAAATCGACCCCAGGATCAGCATCGCCACGGTTTACCGCACCATGCGGTTATTGGAAGATGCTGGAGTGATCGAGCGCCTCGATCTGCGCGACGGCCGCGCCCGTTATGAGGAAAACCGCGACGAGCATCACCATCACCTTGTCGATGTGAAAACCGGCGAAGTGATCGAATTCAAGAATGAAGAGCTCGAGCAGCTCAAGGCCCGCATCGCCCGCGACCTTGGCTACGACATCATAGGCGACCGGCTCGAACTCTATGGCACCAAGCGCAAGGATGCCCCCAAGTAACCCCCAACGAACTCATTGACGCTTTGAGGCGAAGCCTCTAAAGCATTTGCCTCAATGTCCTGCGATTCACGTTTGAAGCATAGGGTTCAAAAACGATCGCGGACAGGCGCCGTTGTAGCTCAGGGGTAGAGCAGGGCTTTCGTAAAGCCAAGGTCGGGGGTTCAATTCCCTCCAACGGCACCACTCAAACGCTGAATAGAGTGTGACGGACATAGGTGCCAGCGCTATGCAATCGGCAAGGACCGATTCGCGCGGCTCCCGGAAGCTGCTTTTTCGCTCCCGATCAACCCGACCGATCCCGTCTCCAAATAATTCTTCGCATTCGGATGTATGCCATATTTCTGTACAAAAACCACTCAATACACTTTAAAAGTGTGCGCGATCGCACGCATAATGAGGCAAGAATATGTCACACACCCGCATGCCATTGTAAATACTATAAAACAATGTGTTTTTTTAATGCATTTTTAAATCGGAATCTTTATGAGTGTCTTGTCATCGCGACAACGATTCCCGCAAAAAGTGCCGCCCGCCTTTTCCCCCAATTCCTCTCAACCCGATCAGGTGTCTCCATGCCGAAAATCAAAGCTTCCGTCCTGTCCGCTTGCGTTCTGGCCGCCGTCTCCGGCGTCGCCCATGCCGAAAATGCAAATGTGCCGATGGGGGCGGTTCAGGGGGCCCAGCTTCATTCCCAGACCATGGCTGCCGATACCAGCGCGCCGTCGCCTTACACGCTGAAACTTCAATATACCGGCGAAGCCTGGGACAATATGGGCGGCCTGCATACCGGCACCGCCTATCTGCAGAATGTCGATGCGCAGTTCGCCGCCGATACCGGCAAGGCTTTCGGATGGACCGGCGGCCGCTTTTTTATCGAAGGTTTTTACAACAGCTCGCGCTCGCTCGACACCCAGTATGACGGCGCCCTTCAGGATCCCAGCGTGATCGACACCTCGGGCCAGACCATGTTCCGTTTGTATCAGGCTTACTATGATCAAAATCTCGGCAACACCGATCTTTTGCTCGGCCTTTACGACATGCAGACCGAATTCGCCAATACCAAACCGATGGATATTTTCTTCAACGGCGCTTACGCATGGAACACGGCGCTCGATCAGTCGGGCGGCGGCGGCCTCAACGGCCCTTCGACTTTCCCCAGCACGGCGCTTGCCTTCCGCGCGCGCCAGAAGATCTCTAACGAATGGAGCGTGCAGGGGGCCGTGCTCGACGGCATGTCGGACAGCGCCGAATATCCCGGCATCAACGATATTCTGATGAACAAGAAATACGGCATCCTCGGCATCGGCGAAGTCGATTACACGCCGGCGGCCGCGCCGCGCACCAAGGTGATGGCGGGCTACTGGGGCTACACCGGCAAGTTCGACACGCTCAATGAAACCAACGCCGATGGTTCGACGCATCAGGTTTATGGCAGCGACGGCGGTTATGTCGGCGCGGCGACGCGTTTGTATGAACAAACCGCGCATCGCGGGCTTGACGGCTTCGTCAATATCGGTTTCGCCGATCCGACGGTGAATATTGTCGATCGCACGATCAATGCCGGCTTGAGTTACACCGGCCCGTTTGAAGCTCGTCCGTGGGACAGGGTTGGTGTGGCGTTCAGCGTCGCCGGCATTAGCGATCCGTACCGCAAGGCGCAGTCCGCCGCCGGGACTCCGACTTCGGGGGCCTATGAAACCAACATCGAAGCGACCTATCGCGCGACGGTCAATGACTGGTTGACCGTTCAGCCGGATATCCAATACACCATGAATCCCGCTGTTGACCCCAATCTCAAGAATGATTTCCTTGTCGGCGTGCATTTCGAGATTGGACACTTATTTCATATGTGATCCGGTTTCCGCATCCTTTAAACAAATTCTCTGGAGGTAACATGCATAAATTCCTGACTTTTTTAGTCCTTCTTGCCGTCCTGCTCGGCTCGGCCTCGGCCTTTGCCCGCGGTGGCCGCACCGATGATTGCCCGCCGGGCAGCACCGATCCTGACTGTGTGGCGACGCCTGCGCCGGGGAAATAATTCCCCCCGGGCAACCGACGCCGCGTTTTACACGAGTGATGATTGCTGCGCCTGACCAGAGGGACTCTCGACCATGATTAAATTCGCGGATTTTAAGATCCTCGCCAAAATCCTGATGCTCCTGGCGTTGCTGGCTCTGGTGTCCCTGGGCGCGACAATGTTTTCGACCAGCCGCATGCGGTATATCGACACAACCTACGGCGATCTCATCGATGGGCCGGAACGGGCCAATCTCGCCCTTGTCCGCGCCAGCAAGGATCTCGCTTTTGTCATGCGCTCCCTCTATCGCCTGCTGGCCGAGATGACATCACAGGGCAATCAGGAATCGATGCAGGAAGTTACCGACAACATCAAATATTTCGATAACCAGATCGCCGCCGCGATCAAGGGGATGCCGTCCAAGGAAGCCGACATCAAGGGCGTCGCCGACAAGGTTCATGCCGCTATGTCGGAAGCCTGCGCGGACACGATTAAGATGGGCAATGGCACCTCCGATGAGGAAAATAAACAGGCGGCCGCCGAAATGCACAACAAGTGCGATCCCGCCTTGCGTGAGGCCATGGATGAGATGTCTGCCCTTGCCAACCAGATTCTCAAGATTACCGACGCTAATTCCGACGCCGCCGCAGATGTGACCGACACGACCATCCGGCATACCTACGCGCTTGTTTTCGGCGGCCTGGTTCTCGTCATGCTGCTGGCCGCGTATCTAACGCGGTCGGGCATTTCCAAGCCCATCAGGAATATCGCGCGCATTCTCGAAGAATTGGCGAAAGGAAAGTTCGAGACTGAGATTAACGGTGCCGGACGCAGGGACGAAGTCGGCGATATCGCTAAAGCAGCGTTGATTTTCCGCGATCAGGGCAAGGAAACCGAACGCCTGCGTGCCGAACAGGAGCAGGGCAAAGCCAACGCCGAGCGCGACCGAAAAGCAATGATGCACAAACTGGCCGATGAGTTCGAGCATTCGGTCAAGGGCGTTGTCGAGATCGTTTCCAGCGCCGCCACCGAAATGCAGGCCACCGCGCAGAGTCTTAAAACCACCGCCGAGGAGACCAGCCAGCAATCGGTCGCGGCGTCTTCCGCCTCGGAAGAAACCTCCGTCAGCGTGCAAACGGTTGCGGCCACGGCCGAGCAGCTGACCGCCTCAATCGCGGAGATCAGCAATCAGGTCACGCAATCGACGGCAATCACCACCAAGGTCGCCGAAGACGGCGAAGCCGCCAACGCGACGATGCAGATATTGTCGACCACAGCGCAGAAGATCGGCGAAGTGGTGCAGTTGATTCAATCTATCGCCGGACAGACAAATCTGCTGGCGCTCAACGCCACCATCGAAGCGGCGCGGGCAGGGGATGCCGGCAAGGGCTTTGCCGTGGTGGCAAGCGAAGTCAAATCGCTCGCTAACCAGACCGCCAAGGCGACCGAAGACATCGAACGCCAGATCGTCACCATTCAGTCGGAAACCCAGACCGCCGTCGCCGCTATCGAGGGCATGTGCAAGACTTTGGTCGAAGTCAAATCGGCCTCATCCGCCATCGCATCGGCGATCGAGCAGCAATCGGCCGCGACGCGCGAGATTTCCCGCAATGTGCAGCAGGCGGCATCCGGTACGCAGGACGTTTCCAGCAACGTCGTGGCCGTGACGCGCGCGGCGCAGGAAACCGGCACTTCAGCAGGGCAGATGTTCGATGCGGCATCGGAACTGGCCAAGCAGTCGGAAATCCTGCGCGATCAGGTCGGCAAATTCCTCGCCAGCGTACGCTCCGCCTGATGCGGGATAGGCCCATCCGTTAACCACGGAGGGCGTCTTTTCAAAAACCTTGTCTGGCCGTGCATTTTCGCGCATTCTTCCGCCGGTTTATGAAAATTTCCCGGGAGTAGTGCGCCGTGACCGTTAGCCTCGACGATGTGAAGAACCTGTATGCCAAGCCCTTGCTCGATCTGGTGTTCGAGGCGGCGCAGGTGCAGCGCGCCAATCACGAAGCCAACGAGGTGCAGCTTTGCACCCTGCTGTCGATTAAAACCGGCGGCTGCACCGAGGATTGCAAATATTGCTCTCAATCCATCCACAATAAAACCGAACTCGAAAAAGAATCTCTCCTCGATGTCGATACCGTGCTGGCCAGCGCAAAGCGCGCCAAGGATAGCGGCTCGACCCGGTTCTGCATGGGCGCCGCCTGGCGGCAGGTGAATGATGGCCGCGCGTTTGATCGCGTCATCGATATGGTCAAGGGCGTGCGCGAGATGGGCCTCGAGGCCTGCGCGACTTTGGGCATGCTGACCGAAACCCAGGCGGTGCGGCTGAAAGAAGCCGGGTTGACCGCGTACAACCACAATCTCGATACGTCGGAAGATTATTATTCCAATATCATCACCACGCGTTCTTATCAGGAACGGCTCGATACGATCGCCAATGTCGCCTCGGCGGGCATTTCGCTGTGTTGCGGCGGCATTATCGGCATGGGCGAAAGCCGCGAAGATCGCATCAAACTGCTGCACACTTTGGCGAACCTCGACCCGCAGCCGGAGTCGGTGCCGATCAACGCGCTGGTGCCGGTCGAAGGCACGCCTCTGGCCAAGACAGAACCCCTGGATATTTTCGAGTGGATACGCGCGATTGCCGTGGCCCGCATTCTGGTGCCGAAGGCGATGGTGCGTTTGTCGGCTGGCCGTCTGTCGATCAGCCGCGAGGCGCAGGCTTTGGCCTTCATGGCAGGCGCCAATGCGATTTTCACCGGCGATAAATTGCTGACAACGCCCAATCCCGCCGCCAATGAAGATCATCAATTGATGGAAACGCTCGGCCTAACGGCGCGTGCACCGGACAAAGAATGCGGCGAGTGCGAAAGCCATGAAAAACTTCGCGCCTGAACTCGATAGGCTGAAGGCGCTGGGGCGGCAACGGTCGTTGCGCCTGCCTGCGGGCATCGATTTCTCATCGAACGATTATCTCGGCCTCGCCAATCATCCGGCTTTGCGTGCGGCGGCTATCGAGGCCCTGCAAAACGGCATCGAAATCGGCGCGGCGGGGTCGCGTTTGCTGCGTGGGCATCGGCAGGCGCATGAGGATCTGGAAAATTTCGCCGCTGCTTATTACGGATGTCCGCGCGCGCTGTTCTTTGCCAACGGGTTTATGGCGAATTACGCGCTTCTCACCACTTTGGTCGGGCGGCATGATATCGTTGTCTATGATGCGCTGTGCCACGCCAGCATGCGCGACGGGCTGCATGCGGTAGGATGCCGTACCGTAAAAGTCATGCACAATGATTTGAACGCCTTCGAAGAGGCGTTGAAGAAACCGCGCGCCGCCGGGTCGCATTTATTCATTCTGGTCGAATCTATCTACAGCATGGATGGCGATGTAGCGCCGGTCCGGGATTTGCTGGATCTGGCCGAAAAATACGACGGGCTATTGATCGTCGATGAAGCACACGGCACCGGCGTCTCCGGCCCAACCGGGCGCGGCGAAACCGAAGGCATGCCTCATGACCGGCTCATTTCGTTGCATACCTGCGGCAAGGCGCTGGGTGTTTCCGGGGCTTTGGTTTGTGCGGGCAACGAGATTATTGATTACCTGATTAATGCCGCGCGCCCTTTTATTTACAGCACCGCGCCGATGCCGTTGCAGGCTGTGCTGGTGAAGCGCGCGCTGGAAATTGTATGCGACGAACCCGAACGGCGTGCGCAACTCGCCGCTTTGAAGGCGCATGCCGCCAAATGCCTGCCGGGTATCGCGATCAACAGCCAGATTGTGCCGATTATTATCGGTGAAGATTCCACCGCGGTCACGCTCGCCGGGAAATTGCAGGCGCAGGGTTTTGATATCCGCGCCATTCGTCCGCCTGCGGTGCCGGAAGGCACGGCGCGGTTGCGGCTTTCTCTGCATGTCGGGCTGACGCCAGAGGATATCGAGCGAGCCGCCGTCGCTATGCATGACCTCATGCCGCAGGCCTTATGCGCATGAGCCGGACTTTCACCATCACCGGTACCGATACCGGCATCGGCAAGACAGCGGTTTCCGCGATGCTGATGCTGGCGCTCGATGCTCTCTACTGGAAACCCATCCAGTCCGGCACCGAAGAAGGCACCGATAGCCTGACCGTGAAGGCATTGACCGGACTGCCTGATGAAAGATTTCTGCCGGAGCAATATATCCTTTCGCAGCCCCTCTCGCCGCACCGGGCCGCCGAACTGGACGACATCGAAATTGACATACAATCGATTAAACTTCCTCTAGCCGACAAAAACATCATCGTCGAAGGGGCAGGGGGCTTGCTGGTTCCCGTCACACGGCAGAAATTACAGATTGATCTGTTTGCTGCATGGAAAGCGCCGGTTATTCTCTGCGCCCGAACCGGTCTCGGCACCCTCAATCATACTTTGCTCTCGGTCGAAGCCTTGCACCACCGCACTATGCTTCTGCACGGGATTATCTTCATCGGTGAGGATAATCCCGATAACATACGAACCATCGGCGATTTTTCCGGCGCGAAGATCCTTGGCCGCCTGCCGCATTTGCCCGCGCTCAACCGCGCCGCGCTCGCAAACGCCTTCGCCCAGAATTTCCGCAAGGAAGATTTTCAATGACCGCAATCTGGCATCCCTTTACCCAGCACGCCCTCATGCCCGAGCAGGTTTTCATCGACCATGCCGAAGGGGCCTATCTCTACACCAAAGACGGCAA
Organism: Alphaproteobacteria bacterium; assembly: GCA_031291435.1. Lineage (GTDB taxonomy): Bacteria > Pseudomonadota > Alphaproteobacteria > UBA9219 > UBA9219 > CAIXLI01. Next base: position 25,729 of record JARLJC010000045.1, read on the forward strand.
GCGCATCATCGACGGTATTTCATCCTGGTGGGTCAACATCCATGGCCATAATCATCCGAAAATAGCCGCCGCTGTGCAGAAACAATCGACCAAACTCGACCAGCTTATTTTCGCTGGGTTTACGCATGAACCTGCCGAGAAACTCGCCGCCAAACTGGTCGAAGTCACGCCGCCCAACATCACGAAGGTTTTTTATTCGGACAGCGGTTCCACTTCGGTCGAAGTCGCGCTAAAAATGGCGCTCGGTTACTGGGCGCATAAAGGCAAACCGAGGCGGGGCGTGGTGGCTCTCGAACATGCCTATCACGGCGATACGTTCGGCACGATGTCGGTCGGCGGACGCAGCGTGTTCAATGCGCCTTACGAAGCGTTTTTGTTCGATGTGCATCGCTTGCCTTATCCGCACCCCAAACGCGAACATGAAACCGTCGAAGCTTTCGAAAAACTTCTGAAAGAGCAGGGTGACGATATCGCTGCTCTGATTGTCGAGCCGTTGGTATTGGGTGCTGCCGGCATGATGATGTATAGCGCCGCGACCTTACGCGCGCTTTATGATCTGTGCCGTCGCTATGGCGTTATCTTCATCGCCGACGAAGTCATGACCGGCTGGGGCCGCACCGGTACGCGATGGGCCTGCGAACAGGCGGGTGTCGAGCCCGATATCATCTGCTCTTCCAAAGGACTGACGAGCGGTTTTCTGCCGCTTGCCGTAACGCTCGCCAGCGAAGAAATCTATCAGGCCTTTTACAGCACCGACCGCGCCAAAACATTTTTCCATTCGTCGTCTTTTACCGGCAACCCGATTGCCTGCGCCGCCGCCCTCGCCGCCGTCGAATTGTGGGACGAAGAACCCGTTCTCGAACGCATCCAGACCATTCATAAACAGCAGGCCGCGATGCTGCCGCGGTTACAGGCGCGGGGCGATCTCGAAAATGTCCGGCATCTCGGCACCATCGTCGCCTGCGACGTGCGCACGTCGGAACAGGGCTATTTGTCCGCCGTGGGGCCGCGTCTTTACCGTTATTTCATTGAAAACGGCGTGTTATTGCGCCCTATCGGCCAAACCGTCTATATGTTACCGCCTTATTGCGTCACCCGTGAGGATCTGGATGTTATCTTCAGCACCCTTGAGCGCGCGCTTGATGCTCTCCGCGACGGAGAGCTTGAACAAGCCGCTTGAGCAGCCGTTCCGCGATTTTCTGTCGGCGACGGTTGCCGATGCGTCCGCGCATGCGCGTTTTTTGAATCTTCTGTCGATGCTCGAACATATGGGCAGCCGCAAAATCATGCTGTCACAGATGAAGGGCATTCTGACGCAGGATATCCTTAAACATCTGGCAGAAGAAACGCGGCACGCGTTTTTCTTTAAACGCGAGGCCGAGAAAATGTCCGGCTCGGCGATTGAGGGTTATCCGTCCGATCGCACGATGGCCGTACCTTCGGGGCGGCTTTATTTTGGCAGGCTCGATGCCGGTTTGACATCCGATATGCCCGCCGATGTCCATGCCGAAACCGGCTATCTGTGGGTTTCGCTGATCGTCGAATTGCGCGCCATCTGGGGTTACCGCATGTATCAGGATGTGTTGGCCGAAGCCGCCAGCCCGCTGTCGCTCAAAAGCATCATTGCCGAGGAAGACCGCCATCTGGTCGATATGGTCCTGCGGCTTGAGGAAATCGGGTTTGACGCCGCGTCGGCGCTGCCGCTCGCCTGCGAACTTGAAAAACGCTTGTTCGGCAAGCTGTTGGGCGCGTTGCAGACAGAGCACAGGGCCCGCGCTGCGTAAGGTTTTCGCTTTAAAAAACTTGTCTAACCCATTGTTTTCAAGCATCCTCCGCCGCTGAAATGACGATTATGCCTCCCCCCATTCCCGGTACCGGCGCCGCTGCCGAACGCAGCGTCGAAGCGTTATTGCGCGACCAGCGCGATGACGGCCATTGGGCCTATGAGCTGGAAGCCGATGCCACCATTCCGGCGGAATATATCCTGCTCGACCATTTTCTGGGCACCGTCAACCAGCCTTTGCATGAACGCATGGCCGTGTACCTGCGCAGGATTCAGGAAGAGCATGGCGGCTGGCCTTTGTTCCATCGCGGCGCGTTCAATATCAGCGCCAGCGTCAAAGCCTATTTCGCGCTGAAATGCGTCGGCGACGATATCGACGCACCCCATATGCGGCGCGCGCGCGAAGCCATTCTGGCCTATGGTGGCGCAGAGAAAAGCAACGTCTTCACCCGTATCCAGCTGGCTTTATTCGGCGCGGTTCCATGGCGGGCGGTGCCTGTCATGCCGGTTGAAATCATGCTGTTGCCGCGATGGTTCCCGTTCCATCTCAGCAAGGTTTCTTACTGGTCGCGTAGCGTCATCGTGCCCTTGCTGGTGCTGATGGCCCGGAAACCGCGCGCCCAGAACCCAAAAGATATCCGCATCAACGAGATTTTTGTGACCCCGCCCGAGCGCGTCGAAAAATGGCCGGGCAACGAAACCCATTCGCCGCTCGCGCCGGCGTTTGAGGTGATCGACAAAATCCTGCGCTGGGCCGAACCGAAAATCCCGGCCTCTGCCCGCCGCAAGGCCATCGATAAAGCCGTGACGTGGGTCAAGCTGCGCCTCAATGGC
>JARLJC010000332.1 GCA_031291435.1 Alphaproteobacteria bacterium
CTCGGTGTTTTGATTATGGTTTCAGGCCTTTTGATCTACGCCGTGTTCCGCAAGCGGGACGCCGCCGGCACCGCGACCCCATCATCAGGCCATTCCAAATCACCAGGCAATTCACTGGGTCGCGAATAGAGATGTTTCAGACCATGAAAATCGCGGCAGTCGCTGCTGCCATGCTACTCGCAGCCTTGCTGCCCGCGCGCGCCGCCGAGGTGACCGCCGATGACACCGCGCGCTTCCTGGCCGGCATGCCGCCGTCAGCAGACTCACCGCTGACGCCCCTGACCAGGGATCCGGCCTGGCAGCGCCACGCCAGATTTTTCGATACCGCGTTCGCGCAGCTCGAGCAGCGCCAGTTGTCGAAAATCCGTGCCTGGTCGGATACCAATCTGGCGGCACCGCGGCCGACCATGTTCTACATGTTCTCGGGTCCGGACTTCCTCTATGCCGACGCCTTCTATTCCAAGGCGACGACTTATGTGTTGAGCGCGCTCGAACCGCCCGGTTCGGTGCCCGATCTGACGAAATTGCCGCGCGGCGGCGTTGGCGCCGCACTTTACAATGTCGAGCGTTCGCTTGGCTCGATCCTGAGCTTTTCCTTTTTCATCACCAAGCAGATGAAGGTCGACCTGCGGGCCGGGGAGCTCAACGGCACGTTGCCCATCCTCTACGTATTCCTGGCGCGTTCGGGAAAGAGCATTCGCAACGTCAGCCCGGTCGCGGTCGACGACAAGGGCGCGGCGTATTTTGCCAACGAGAATCCCGGCGCGAACGCCGTGCGCGGGGTGCGCATCGTGTTCGCCGGCAGCGATGGCGTGGAAAAGACGCTGTATTATTTCTCGACCGATCTTTCTAATCCCGGCGTCAAGGCTTCAGGCTTCCTGAAATTCTGCGCGGCGCTCGCGCCCGGCAACAGCCTGATCAAGAGCGCGTCGTATCTTTTGCATTCCGGCAACTTCAGCACCGTGCGCGACTTCATTCTCGCCAACAGCGCAACGATCATTCAGGACGATTCCGGGATTCCGCTCGGCTATTACAGCCTGAAA
>JARLJC010000333.1 GCA_031291435.1 Alphaproteobacteria bacterium
ACGGCGGCATAGCGGCGCTGGCGGCGCAGGAAGCCGGCAACGACGAGCCCGACGCGGCCAAGCAATGTAAGCACGACCGGGAATTGGAACAACACGCCGAAGCCGAAGATCAGCGTCATGATCAGCGACAGATATTCACTGACGCGCGGCAGCAGCTCGATCTGCGCACGCCCCGGCTGCGCCGCCTGCTGCATGCCAAGGAAGAAGGTCAGCAGATTGGGCAGGACGACGAAATAAACCAGCAACGCACCGAGCAGAAAGAAGATCGGCGTGGCAAAAAGGTAAGGCGCGAAGGCTCGCCGCTCCTGCTTGTAGAGGCCCGGTGCGACGAAAGCATAGATCTGCGCCAGAATCACCGGACAGGCGAGAAAGGCGGCGGCGAAAAAGGCCACCCTGACTTGTGTGAAAAAATATTCTGGCGGCGACGTGTAGATGAGCTTCGCGTCGGGGCCCGCCACATGCTCATAGGGAATGAGCAGAACGTTGTAGATGCCCTTGGCGAAGAAGAAGCAGACGATAAACAACACGACGAAAACGAGCAGCGCCCGGATGAGGCGCGCGCGCAATTCGATCAGATGGTCAATCAGCGGGGCGCGTGTCGACTCGATATCGGCGTCGGTCATGGAAGGGCTCAACGCACATCATTCATTGGCAGCGCGGGCCACGGGCGCGTGGGACGCAGTCTCGCGTGCGGCTTCGTCAACTTCCGTCTCGGAAACAGCAGCGATCACGGGTGTTGCGACTTCAACCGGGGCGGTTTTGACGGGCGCCTCGACCTGCCGCATAACATTTGCGATTTCGCTGTTGGCGGTTTGCAGCGGATCAAAACCCAGATTGATCTTGGCGCTTTCGGTCAGTTTATTGGCGTCGGCCTTAAGATCCTCGACCCCGGCCTCGTTCATCGCCGCCATGAACTGCGCCTGGAATTCGGCTCCCATGCGGCGCAGCTTGGCTATCGCCTGCCCCGCTTGCCGCATGACGCGCGGCAAATCCTTCGGGCCGATGAAAATAAGCGCCGCGATCGCAATGATGATCAGCTTACCGGCGTCAAATTCAAACATCGCGGCTTTCGCTCACATTCCCTAAGGCTG
>JARLJC010000334.1 GCA_031291435.1 Alphaproteobacteria bacterium
CTTCGCGAGCATCAATCGCCGTGCGCAGGCGGGCTTCCTCGGCATCGCTCAGGTAACGCACTTTCAGGCAATCGTCGGTGCGTGACTTCTTGACCTTGGCGAGCGGGTTGGTCGGAATGAGTTCCCAATCCACCGCCCGGTTGAACGCCGCCTTGATCGACGAAATGTCGCGGTTGATGGTTTCGAGGCTCAGGCCACGTTCGATTTCACCCGCGCGCCAGCGTTCGACATCAAGCCCCTTGATTTCATCGAGCCGCTTGTCGAGCAGCGGCTTGAACGCCGTAGCAAGGCGCTTGAGATTTTGCGCATGCGCTTTTTGATTTGCCTTTGCCCAAACTGCATAGTCCTCGCCCAGGAAGGTCCGAAAGGTCGGGACACCCGGCTTGGGTTTGCGCGCAGCGATGGGATCGAGGCCGCGATAGACATCAGACAGGATGGCGCGGGCGCTATCGCGCGCTTCGGCCAATCCAAGCACATCGGCCCGCCCGAGCCAGACCCGTTTGCCGCGCGCATATTCGCAGTAGAACGATTTCACGCCGCTTGGCATCACCCGCAACACCAGCCCCTTGAGGCGCGTATCACGATGATCTACCGGCTTAACCGAGAACGCCACTTTCTCAACTATTGCTTGTGTCAAAACGGCTCGCATTGAATGCCTCGTATTTCGAATCGTCTCTTTCTGGTGGTGCGCTGGTGGTGCAACTTGCTGCAACGGGGCGGAACAAATAGCGTCCAAACGCAACAACCATAATGGTTATACGATGGCATAAACTACTGGAATCATCAAGCTTTTCAGATGCATTCGGAGGCGTTCAAAACCCCCAAAAAGGCGGCTGGGGGTGTGGGGGTCGGAGGTTCGAATCCTCTCGTCCCGACCAATTTACTTTTCCCCCACGACACTTTCGCCATGGCGCTTTGATCGCAAGGCTTTCGGTTTTCCGGTCATGGCGGCGGCCTGAGTACAGGCCTTGATCCTTCAGACGAAATCCCTGATCCGCCCCGGCGCTTGCGCGCGGGGCCGTTTGCGTTTGCGGCTTGCAATGGGGCGCAAAATCTCCGACATTTATAACAGATGTTATAAATGTGGCGTCGTGGGGAGACTCGTCCTCGCGGACAGAC
>JARLJC010000046.1 GCA_031291435.1 Alphaproteobacteria bacterium
GAAACTGCGGAAGGGCTGGAGCAATTGCGTCCTTTGGAAAACGGCATGAAAATTCGTATCGCCCTCGTCGATTATAAAGGCCGCACCCACGGCTCGGTCGATGCGCCCGCGGATGTAGCGGTAATCGAAGCGGTCATCGCCCGCGAAGGCGAACTGGTATGACGAAACTTATTCTCGCCCGCCACGGCAATACTTTTCGCCCCGAGGATACCCCTGTCTGGGTCGGCGCGCGCACCGATATGCCTTTGGTTGAAAAGGGCCTGACGCAGGCGCATGATCTGGCCGAGGCGCTGAAACGATCGCGCCTTGTGATCGACAGCATTCTGACCGGGCCTTTGCAGCGCACGTTGGCGACCGCGAAGATTATCGGCAACAAACTCGGCATGGCCGACAAAGTGCGCATTGATCCGCGTTTGACGGAAATCGATTACGGGGCGTGGGAAGGCAAGGCGTGCGAGCAGATTGATGCCCTGGGTCACACCGCCGAACGTGAGGCGTGGGAAAAAAGTTCTGTCTACCCGGCCTCGCCCGGTTTCGCCCCCGCCGAGCCGCAGATCATCGCGGATGTGCAGGCCATTCTGAACGAACGGTCGAGCGGCAAAGGTCTGGTGGTGACCAGCAATGGAATCCTGCGTTACTTTGCGCGCGCGGCCCTGAATGCCGCCGATTTCCCGAGTTTCAAAGTCGCGACGGGCGCGGTCTGCGTCATGGAACGCACCCCCGAAGGCTGGCGGATTGGGCAATGGAACAAACCGCCGTCGGTTTTGACTGAGGGCTGAATATGCGCGGATATTTTGGCGTCGGTGTCGAAGGCATCAGGCAAAGTTTCAATCTCGGCAATCTGGTGCGCACGTCGCATGCCTTCGGCGCGAGTTTCTTCTTCACCGTCGATGCGGCGGTGAATTACGCGCAAATCAAATCGACCGACACTTCGCACGCCGATATTCATTTGCCGTTTTACGCCTATGACAAGTTCGCGGATTTTTCATTGCCGAAAGATTGTTCGCTGGTCGGGGTCGAGCTGATCGACGATGCCATTGATCTGCCGAGTTTCCGGCATCCGTTACGCGCCGCGTATGTTCTCGGCCCTGAAGGCGGGAGTTTGTCGCCCGAAATGGTCGAGCGTTGCGATCACGTCGTGAAAATCCCCACCAAATTCTGCGTCAATGTCGGGATTGCCGGGGCTTTGGTGATTTATGACCGCATGGTGAGTTTAGGCGGCTTCGCCGAACGGCCGGTGCGCGTCGGCGGCAAGGTCACGCAGGTCAAGCGAAAGCGTGGATAGAGTTTAACCAGCCGAGCTTTTCCGCGCCATCAATCATCATGCGCACAGCGGTATAAAACACGATGGCGACGCCGATATAGGCCGCCCAATGATATTTCGCGGCCACTTTGGCGATATAGGTCGAGGCCAGCGCCATCAGGGCGATCGACAGCCCCAGCCCCGCCACCAGCATTGGCACATCGTCGCGCGCCACGCCCGCCACCGCCAGCACGTTATCCAGCGACATTGAAATATCGGCGACGATGATCTGCCAGACGGCGCTGGAAAATTTCTTGGCCGCAGGCGCGGCTTTCGGCGCGACGTCCTTGTGCTTCATGGAGCGAATTTCGCGGAACATCTTCCACGCTACCCAGGCCAGCAAGACGCCTCCCGCCACCAGAAGCCCGGTAATATGCAGTAGCTGCACCGCGAACAAGGCCATCAGCACGCGCAGGATGGTGGCGCCCGCAATCCCCGCCGCCATCGCGCGCTTGCGCCGTTTCACCGGCAACGCAGCGACGGCGAGGCCGACAACAAGCGCGTTGTCGGCCGCGAGAGACAGATCAATGAGGATTATCTGGCCGAGATCGAGGAGTGCGGACACTTACGCGTTTTCTTTGATCCAGGCCTGCAGCGATGCCTTGGGCAACGCGCCGACTTTGGTGGCGGCGAGCTGGCCGCCCTTGAACAGCATCAAAGTGGGGATGCCGCGAATGCCGTATTTGCTCGGCACCATCGGATTTTCATCGACATTCATTTTGGCGATGGTCACCTGCCCCGCCATTTCACCGGCGATTTCTTCGAGCATCGGGCCGATCATTTTGCAGGGGCCGCACCATTCCGCCCAGAAATCGACCACGACCGGGCCTTCGGATTTCAGGACATCGGCTTCGAAACTGGCATCGGTGACGGGTTTGGTGGCTACGCCCATGAGGAATCTCCTGTGTTTTTATATAAAGAAATATGGGGAGCGATTGTACCTTTTCAAGGCAGGCTGGCTAGCTGAATCTGAAGATACCGAGCTTGAGCAGCCAGCCTAATGTGCGCCACAAGCGCGCCCGCTCAAGGACAGGAAATTGCTGCATAATATCGCCGATCTTAAGGGGGCCTTTTTCAGCCAGACGGCCGATCAATCCCGACAGTTCCGCAGGCGCAATAAAGACGTCATTGGCATACATATTGAGGGGATGTTCCCACAGCAGCCGGATATCCTCGAACGTGGCCGCCAGCGCGAGGCGGTCGCCTTCGGAAAGGCAGGCCGTCGGATAGGCTTCATACATCGTGTAGGGGTCGGGCAAGGTCGGCAGCGCGGCAGCCCATTTCTGCGCAGGCGGCGGCGTGGCCCTGCGTTTGGTGGCCAGTTCATCCCACAGATTTTCATAGGCCGGGATGATGTGCTTCCAATCATAAGTCGCCTTGGCGCGCGCACGGGCTTTGTCGGCCATTGTGGCGCGAAGGTTTTTATCCTCGATCAATTGCGCGATACGTTCCGCCGCCTGCTCGGTATCGACGGCGACCGTCAGCGCCGCCTTGGCGAGGAAACCGCCATAGACTTCGCGGCCGCTCAACACTTGCGCGGTAAGATCGAAGCCATTGCCGGGCGGCGGCTGAGTGGTACGGATCAGGAAGCCATCTTCGCCGTCGGTCACACTATCTCGATACCCGTCCCAGTCGCTGACCACGCGCGGCAGGCCCGCCGCCATCGCTTCGATCGGCGTGAGGCCAAAACTTTCCTGCATATTATCGACCAGCGACAGAAAGATATCGCCCGCCGCCCATAACCCGTCCGCGAAACGCGCATCGTTGGCGGCGATGAATGTCACTTTCACATTTTTACAAAAATCATCGGCCATTTTGCGGAACTGCGCCGCCGCTTCGTCGGGCATGAAATAGCCGACCATCAGCAGATGGGTTTTCGCGCCGGTTTTCTGCGCCGCCTGCTCCACCGCACGGAACATCGTCAGCGGATGCGCCTTGATGGCAGCGCTCAGCCGACCGACCCACAACAAAACGATATCTTCCGCGCCGATGCCGAGCTGCATGCGCTGGCTGCTGCGTTTCTCAGGCGTCACGCGTTGTTCGAAACGTTCGATATCGACGCCGAGCGGAATGACCGGCGTCTGCACCGGGCATTGGTACGCCGCGCCAAAACGCATTTTCAGATAATCAGCATAATTGGCCCAGAAAGCCTGCACCGCCGCCTGCACCGCGCGCGAAGGGCAGATGATCGCATCAGTCTCTTCCGACGGCGCCAGACAATAGTTCTGCAGGACTTCACCAGCCTCGGTGCCGCTAATGGCATGCGCAAGGCCGCAAAACACATAAGCGCCGCCGATTTGCCTTTGCCACAGCATGCCCCGCGTATCGGGTTCGGGGCGAAACACAAGATCGAACTGCGCATTATTCTGTTCGGGAAAACGGCGGTCGAGCGCGACAAGGCGCGCCGCATCGATGCCCGCCTGCGCCGCGATGGACTGCACTTCCACCCATTCCTGTTTATCGCCGATCAGGAAGGTGAATTTCTCGGCGCGCCCATAGCGGAAATAAGCGCGCAGCCAATCGGCTATCGCGATCTGCAACCCGAACAAAGCCGGTTCGCGCCCGGTAGGCGGCTGGATAGCGGTATAGTGAATGGCGACGGGCATGGGGGAAATCGAAAAAACATTGTCGCTTCACCCATAACAGAAACGGATTTTTGCGTCATCTTCTATCGGCTCCGGCAGGCGGTCATACTCGTGACATATTATTCGCCTACAAAAATCAGAATGCATCATGCAGCTTTTACTGGGCCGCATGTGAATTCCGTGTTATAATTTCTTCCATATTTTAAGGAGAACCGATGGATTTCGAGAACGCTTTACTTTCACCCGAGATGCATCTGCGCCTTTTCAGCGCGACCTGCAAACAGCTGGGTCTCGAAGAAACGGATATCGCGCGCCTTCCCCCGATGTCCTATCCCGATACGGAGAAACTTTTCGATATCGCGATGTTCCTGCGCGACAGGGGACCGGATGCTATTCGCAAAAACGACCTGTTCCCGATACAAAAACGCCCGCTACTCGACATGATCGTGGACGGCCATATCGACGCCGCAATAAGTATGCTCGAAGCGGCGGGCGGCGGCCCCATCTATCAGCCGAGCGAACCTCTGCACCGCGTGCCTTCCGTCATTCGCGGCGGACAACTCGACCTCAGCCCGCAGTAGCGCGATCCCACCATCTGCGCTAGTGTCGCGGCATGGAATGGATCGACGAAGGCATAGTGTTATCGGCGCGCCCGCATGGTGAGAACGCCGCCGTGGTGACTTTGCTGACCGCATCGCACGGGCGGCATGCGGGCCTCGTTCCCGGCGGGCAAGGCAGCAAGTCGCGCCCAGTTCTGCAGCCCGGCAACCGCGTGCGGGCGCAATGGCGGGCGCGGCTGGCCGATCACCTCGGCAATTACACGTTTGAATTGATGGCGTCGCAGGCGGCCCTGTGGCTCGATAGCGCCGAGGTGATTGCGATTATTTCGAGCGCCTGTGCGGTGACCGAAGCTGGATTGCCCGAACGTCAGCCGATGCCGGGGGTTTATGCCGGGCTGGCGACGTTGTTGGCGTTAAACGATGCCGATCTGTGGGCCCCCGTTTACATTAAATATGAAATGAATTTGTTGCAGGCGCTGGGATACGGTCTCGATCTGTCGCAATGCGCGGCGGGCGGCGGGGCGGATAATCTGGCCTATATCAGTCCGCGCACCGGGCGGGCCGTGTCGCGCGAGGCGGGGCAGCCCTATCATGATAAATTGTTCCCCCTGCCCGCGTTTCTGCTGGGCGTCGGCGAGTGGGAAGCGGGCGATATTCTGCAGGGCCTCGACCTGACCGCGCATTTTCTCTCGCGACATGTGTTCGCCAACCCGCATTCGCGGATTCTTATCCCGCAGGACGGGGATTTGCCCTTGGCGCGGCAAAGACTGGCCGATTTTTACCGTAAATCTGTGGAAAATCGCGATTCCGAGGTGGCGTGAGATGCTTTCCGGCCATGAAGCCGGGTGACCACATCGAAAGAATCCATGATCTCATCTACAGGATTTACCTTTATCCCTATCGTCCCATGGGTTGCCCTGCGTTTTGCGAGGGGAGAAAAATATGTGCTGTCTTCGACGCCGCGCTGGGTCGCTTCCGCAGCAATGACCACCTCATGCCCCGCCAGCCTGAAATCCCAGGCCGTTTGACTCAGGCAATGCCCATAATAACCGTAATAAGCATGGGGTTCGGGAATTCCTTTTCTTTGATCGTGTAGTATTTCGCTGGCTTCGAATATACCGCTAAGAATGATCGTGGAAATCTCGTTACACCTGACATAATCGGAAATCGCCGGTTCGTGGCAAAGCGAAAAATCATTCTTGAACGCCAGCAAGGCGGTGGGCGGCAAGTCGAAATCGACCATCATGTCCGGATGCCTGTCCAGAACCTCCCGGCTTCGGAGCGGCATATCCTTGACCATACCGACACCTTGCTTGAAAGGCTCGATATGGCCGCTACTGCCATAGGCCACATAGACCGTATCAATTCCGCGTTCGCGCAGCAGATGATCCAGTCGCGTTATATTTCTCTTCACGCTTCCCCACCACGGCGAATAATGGGGGCGTTCAGCCGGATAGTTTTTCTGCATATCGATACAAAAATGAATGGCTCTCATAGGGCCAGCCCCCGCTTACGTGCGGTAAAAATACGGCCCATGCCCCGTGCCGGGCGCTTTGCGGCGTCAATACCGGCGATGATCGCCTCGACCGTTTCGACCTGTGCGCCGAAACGGGCATGCAGGTCTCTACGCTCCCGCAACGAACGTCCCTGCGTGTAATTCGTCGTGTCGGCGGCGATGATCGCGTTGCAGAATTTTGCCAGATCGCGGGCACTTTCCGTGACGCAATGAATGCCGGCGAAGAGATCGAGTTCGTTTTCCGCCTCGGACCGGCCGCTGAGAATGACTGTAGAAAACCGGTTCTGGCGTATATAGGCCTCAATCGCGGGTTCGCCGCAAAGCGAATAAGTGCGTTTGTAGGCGACCAACGCATCGAACCCGAGCGGAAAGACGGACTGCATGCCGGGAAATTGCTCCAGTATCGCCCGCGTCTCGGGCGGGGTATCGATCAGGCGGCCAACGCCGGTTTCAAATGGTGTAAAGTGTTTATCCAGAAGAACATGGATTGTGGGAATGCCGCGCTTTTCCAGTCGGGCGATAAGGCTCAAGCCGTTGTCGCGCATGCGCTGCATGATCGGCGAGCCATTCCCGCAACTGCTGGCGTCGGCATCAATGGAACAATGGATAATCTGCATATAATTCGCCTTTATTAACGGGTGGCATTTTACCCGCAAAACCGCCCCCGGCATCAAGGTTAAAATGCTTTCGCAGAATCATTTTTGCTGATAGGTGAAACCTATGAGCAAAACCACATCCAGAACCCGCCCGCCCGAAGAACCGCCTCAGGATATTCTCGATAAGCCTTTGCGTGAGGCTTTGTCGGAACGTTATTTATCCTATGCGTTGTCTACGATTATGCACCGCGCTTTGCCCGATGTGCGCGACGGGATGAAGCCGGTGCATCGCCGGTTGCTCTACGCGATGATGATGCTGAAGCTCGACCCGAAATTGCCGCCCAAGAAATCGGCGCGCGTGGTCGGCGACGTGATCGGTAAATTCCATCCGCATGGCGATACCGCCGTTTACGAGGCGATGGTACGCATGGCGCAGGATTTCAGCCAGCGTTATCCACTGGTCGAAGGGCAAGGGAATTTCGGCAATATCGACGGCGATAACCCGGCGGCGATGCGATACACGGAAGCGCGTTTGACGGAAGTCGCGCAGTTGCTGCTGGAAGGCATCGAGGAAGACGCGGTCGATTTCCGCCCCACTTATGACGGTAGCGAGAGCGAGCCGGTGGTTCTGCCCGCCGCATTTCCGAATTTGTTGGCGAACGGCACGAATGGGATTGCGGTCGGTATGGCGACCAGCATTCCGCCGCACAATGTCGCCGAATTGTGCGACGCGCTGCGCCATTTGATTCATACGCCCAATGCCGGTTTCGATAAATTGGCGAGCCTTGTGCCGGGGCCGGATTTTCCGACCGGCGGCGTATTGGTGGAGTCGCGTGAGGCGATTGTCGAGGCTTACAAGACCGGCAAGGGTTCGTTCCGTCTGCGCGCCAGATGGGAAAAAGAAGAACTTAAAAACGGCATGTGGCAGATCGTCGTCACCGAAATTCCGTTTCAGGTGCAGAAATCGCGTTTGATCGAGAAGATGGCCGAACTGTTACAGGCGCGCAAACTGCCTTTGCTCGACGATGTGCAGGACGAGTCCGCCGACGATGTGCGCGTGGTGCTGACGCCCAAATCGCGCAATGTCGAACCCGCCGTGCTGATGGAATCTTTGTTCCGGCAATGCGATCTGGAATCGCGCATTCCGCTCAACATGAATATCCTCGATAAAGACAGCGTGCCGCGCGTGATGAATTTGCGTGATGTTCTGCGCGCCTATCTCGACCACCGGCAGGATGTTCTGATCCGGCGTTCTACTTATCAGCTGAATCAGATCGAGGCGCGGCTGGAAGTTTTAAGCGGCTATTTGATCGCGTTCCTGAACCTGGACAAAGTTATCAAGATCATCCGCACCGAGGATGAGCCCAAGCCGGTTTTGATGAAGGCGTTCGATCTGACCGACAATCAGGCCGAAGCGATTTTAAACATGCGCCTGCGCAGTTTGCGCAAGCTCGAAGAAATGCAGATCAAGGGCGAGCAGAAAGAACTGGCGGAAAAACAGGCGGGCCTGAAGAAACTGCTGAAAAGCGAGGAACTGCGCTGGCAGCATATCGATGCGGAAATCGCCGAGCTGAAGAAGAAATTCGGCAAGAATACCGCCCTTGGCGCGCGCCGCACAGAAATCGGCGACGCTCCGCCGGAAATGCTGGTGCCGGTCGAAGCCGTGATCGAGCGCGAGAATATCACCGTGGTGCTGTCGGCCAAAGGCTGGATTCGTGCGATGCGCGGGCATCTGGCCGAAGACGCCATCCAGCGCGGCGGCATCAAATACAAAGAAGGCGACGAAGAAGGTTACGTCCTCAACGCCGAAACCACCGACAAGATTTTACTGTTCGCCAGCAACGGGCGTTTTTACACGCTGGGCGGCGACAAGCTCCCGCCCGGTCGCGGGTTCGGCGAGCCGGTGCGGTTGATGATCGACCTGCCCAACGAGGCGGAAATCATCGGCGCGGTATTGTACAAACCCGAACAGAAATTCGTGGTGGCCTCATCCGACGGGCGCGGTTTCGTCGTCAAAACCGAAGATGTTCTGGCCCAGACCAAGAACGGCAAACAAATTCTCAATGTCGATCTGCCGGAAAAAGCGGTGGCGTTTGCCCCCGTCGTCGGCGACACGGTGGCCGTTATCGGCACCAACCGTAAACTCCTGTTGTTCCCTTTATCCGAACTTCCCGAGATGGGGCGCGGGCGTGGAGTCATTCTGCAGAAATATGCCGGTGGCCAGCTTTCCGACGTTAAGACGTTGAATATCAAGCAGGGTTTGACCTGGCGGTCGGGCGACCGCGACCGCACCGAGGGCGATATTCGGGGCTGGAAAGGCGAAAGGGCGCAGGCGGGCAAGCTGGCGCCCAACGGGTTTAACCGGAACAACCGGTTTACTTGAGCGCGTTTTTGGCCCAAAATCGCCATAGTTTTTGCATCTGATGCATTGCCCCATAAAAAATAAGAGGATCTCTCATGAATAAAGCCCGCGAAACCGCCCTGCGCGCCGTTGAAGCCGTTCACACACTCGGCTTCTCGCTGATCGTCGCCAGCGTGGTTTATTTCATCATCGCCGAAGTCGTCAAACTGGTCGGTAGCGACATGCTCGACTGGAGCTTCTGCGGATCGGTACATTACTGGGGCGGTCCGAACTGGTGCGGCGTCGAACCCACCACCGGCATGGCGTGGTTCAACACGTTTGGGCATAAGCTGCTGACCGTGCCCCTACCGTGGTTCATGATTTTCTGGGGCTTCCTTCTGGTCGGCATCTGCTTTTTCCTGCTGCAGGCGCTGGGCTTCCAGTACAACAAGAGCATCAACAAGGATAAATAATGGCGCAGGTCACCGTTTATTCCGGTCCCGATTGCCCTTATTGCGTACGCGCCAAGGCGTTGCTGACGCGCAAAGGGGCTGCGTTTACAGAATTCAACGTGCGCACGGATGAAAAGGCGTTGGCCGAAATGCTGCAGAAGTCGAACGGCAAGCGCACTATCCCGCAGATTTTCATCGACGGCAAACATATCGGCGGCTGCGATGATCTTTATGCGCTCGACAGCGCGGGTAAACTGGATGCGTTGCTGGCGGGCTGAGAGACGCACCACCCGTTATCGTCCTCCCGGCGCAAGCCGGGATCCAGTCCCGAAGCACCCACAAGCCGTGCCTTATGGAACTTGCCGTACTGGATCCCGGCTTGCGCCGGGATGACGGCTCTACTTGGTTGCGACGGCACTCATCAAATAATTCACGCTCGCGTCGTTGCGCCGCAAATGGAATGTGGCGTTGAGCGGGTCGAAGCGCATGCCGGTGATGTCGGAGACCTGTAGCCCCGCTTTGCCAAGATGCGCCGCCAGTTCCGAAGGCTTGACGAATTTGCGCCAGTCATGGGTGCCGCGCGGCACCCATTTCAGTAAATATTCCGCCGCGACGATGCCGAGCAGAAAACTTTTCGCATTGCGGTTGACGGTCGAGAGTATGACGATGCCATTGGGTTTCAACAAAGCCGCCACGGCATTCAGCAACGAATCCATATCCGCGACATGCTCGAGAATTTCGAGGACGGTAATGACATCGAATTTTTTCTTCCCTTGCGCGAAATCTTCGGCGCTGCCGGAAATGTAGGTCACACCCAATCCCGACTGCGCCGCATGAACCCGCGCCGCATCAATCGCCTCCGCCGAGGCATCGAGCCCTGTAACCGTCGCGCCCATCCGCGCCAGAGGCTCGCACAAAATCCCGCCGCCGCAGCCGATATCGAGGGTGGCCAGCCCAGCCAAAGAATCGCGCGCCGCCATTTTGCGCCCGAAATGCCTGCAAACCTGATCGCGGATATATTCCAGCCGCGTCGGGTTGAGCCTGTGCAAGGGCCGCATCGCGCCGTCCGGATTCCACCAGTCGCCCGCATGCGCCGAAAACTGGGCGATTTCGTCTTTATCGATGCTGGCAGATGAGGGCATGAGAAGAAGGGGCTGGAGAAAAGAAGGGGCTGGAGAAGATAGGGCAGCAAATGTATTTTTGTCGAATCCGATTTTTATGCTACCCCTAGCCCCTATTCTCTCCCTTTTCTCTAGCCCCTTCTTCTTCCCCTATGTCCCTCATCGTCATGAAATTCGGCGGCACGTCCGTCGGCGACATCGACCGTATCAAGAACGCCGCCGGCAAGGTGGCGGAAGAAATCAAGCGCGGGCATAAGGTCGCGGTGGTGGTTTCAGCCATGTCGGGCGTCACCGACCAGTTGATCGGCTATTGCCGCGCGATTTCCCCGCGTTACGACCGCGGCGAGCATGATGCCGTGGTTTCCACCGGGGAACAGGTAACGGCGGGATTGATGGCGCTGGCGCTGCATCAACGCGGGTTGAACGCGCGGTCGTGGCAGGGCTGGCAGTTGCGCCTCCTTACCGACTCGTCGCACGGCACCGCGCGCATCGTCGATATCGAAGCCGACGCCATTCGCCGCCGCATTCAGGAAGGCGAAGTCGGCGTCATGGCCGGGTTTCAGGGCGTCACCGACGACGGCCGCGTGACCACGCTGGGGCGCGGCGGGTCGGATACGTCGGCCGTCGCCCTGGCGGTTGCATTGCAGGCCGAACGTTGCGACATCTATACCGATGTTGACGGCGTTTACACCACCGACCCGCGCATCGTCCCCAAAGCCAAAAAAATGCCGCGCGTCAGTTACGAAGAAATGCTCGAACTGGCTTCGCTGGGCGCCAAGGTTTTGCAGGTGCGCTCGGTCGAAATGGCGATGCGTTACCGCATGCCGGTTCAGGTCCTGTCCACATTCGCCAATGAGGTCGGCAGCGAACTGCCCGGCACTCTGGTCACCGAAGGAGATAAAAAGATGGAAAGCAGCGTCGTCACCGGCATCGCCTATACCAATAACGAGGCGCGCATTACTTTGCTCCGCCTATCCGACAAACCGGGCGTGGCGGCGCGCGTGTTCGGGCCCCTGGCCCGCGCCGGGATCAATGTCGATATGATTGTGCAAAGCGGTTCGGAAAACGGCACCGTCGCCGACATTACCTTTACCGTGCCGAAGCCCGATCTCGACCGCGCAACCAAAGTCCTGACCGACGAAAAAACCAATATCGGTTTCGGCAATATGGTGTCGTCGTCGGAAGTCACCAAGATTTCGCTGGTCGGTATCGGCATGCGCAGCCATGCGGGCGTGGCGGCCACGATGTTCGAAACCCTCGCCGACAAAGGCATCAATATTCAGGTTATCGAAACTTCGGAAATCAATACGTCGGTGCTGATAGCGTCGGAATATACCGAACTGGCGCTGCGCGCGCTGCATTCGGCTTATGGGTTGGACGCGGCATAAATAGACAGTAAAATCAAATGATTGCCGGTGATTGCGGGATGTACCAAATTTTGGTATAATGAGATGGAAAGGGGTTTCCCATGAGCAAAAACACATCCTTCAGTTTGGGTGAGCATTTCGCCGGATTCATCGAAGCGCAAGTCGCCGAAGGCCGCTATGGCTCGGCCAGCGATGTCGTGCGCGCGGGATTGCGCTTGCTGGAAGAGGAAGAGGCCAAGCTCGAAGCCCTGCGCGCGGCCCTCATCGAAGGCGAGAATAGCGGCCCTTCGACTCCGTTCGATGTCGAAGCTTTTTTAGCTGAGATGCGCCAGAAAGCATCCAGATAATATGAAAAACGCCTATATCCTGTCACCGACCGCCAAGCGCGATATGGCGGAGATAGGCGCCTATACCGTTCATCATTGGGGCATCGAGCGAGCCGAAAAATATGTGCTCGATATCATCTCCGCGATCCAGCTTGTCAGCGAAAATCCGGGCCTTGGACGTTCGTGCGATGCCGTACGCGCCGGCTACAGAAAATATCCCGCAGGTTCGCATATCTTCTTTTACCGCTTGATCGACAATGGCATAGACGTTGTCCGTGTCCTGCATCAGAATATGAATCCAGTTAATCATCTGTAATTTCTCCCTTACCGCGCGGAAGGAATCCCATCTTGACCACAGTTCTTATCACAGGCGCCAATCGCGGCCTCGGGCTTGAATTCGCCCGGCAATATGCCGCCGATGGATGGAAAGTTGTTGGTTGCTGCCGCGATCCCGACAAAGCCGATGCTTTGAAGAAAATAACCGGCGTGCAGATTGAGGCGCTGGAAACCGGGGACGAGAAATCCATCGCGGCGCTGGCGGCCAAACTCAAAGATACGCCCATCGACCTGCTCATCAACAATGCGGGCATTTATTCGGGCGCGAACGGCACGCTGGGCAATGATGCGTCGCAGACATTTGGCACCATCAACGGCGAAGCGTGGGACAAAGTGCTGCGCGTCAATACTATCGCGCCGATTCTGGTGACGCAGGCTTTATTGCCCAACCTGCAAAAGGGTGCTGGCAAAAAAATCGTCAATATCACCAGCCGCATGGGTTCGCTGACGGAAATGGGCGCGGGTTCGGTCGCCTATCGCAGCAGCAAGACGGCGCTAAACGGCGCGATGCGCGTTATTATGCATGATCTGCAAAATATGGGATTGTCGATTTACAATTTCCATCCCGGCTGGGTGCAGACCGATATGGGCGGCAAAGGCGCGCATCTGACGCCCGAGCAAAGCATCACCGCGATGCGCGCGACAATCTCCAAATTGACGGCCAAAGATTCAGGGCATTATCTCAATTACGACGGGCAAATCATTCCATGGTAACTGTTTCAAAAGAGCTGCAGCATTTGTGGCAGCGCGGTTGCGATTTTCTCGGTACGCCTTACGCGATTATGGGCGGGGCGATGTCATGGGTTTCCGAACGGCATCTGGTTTCGGCTTTATCGAACGCGGGCGGGTTCGGGATTATCGCCTGCGGGTCGATGAATCCCGACTTATTGCGCGCGGAAATCAAAGGCACGCAGGCGCTCACCCAAAAACCGTTCGGCGTGAATCTGATTACGATGCATCCGCAGCTCGACGAGCTGATCGACGTCTGCCTCGCGGAAAAAGTTACGCATATCGTTCTGGCGGGCGGGTTGCCGCCTGCCACCGCCATTAAAAAGATCAAGGATGGCGGCGTCAAAATCATGTGCTTTACGCCGACGGCGGCATTCGGCAAAAAACTGGTGCGCATGGGCGCCGACGCCATCGTCATCGAAGGCATGGAAGCGGGCGGGCATATCGGCCCCGTCAGCACATCGGTTCTGGCGCAGGAGATTTTACCCGAAATCCGTGATGTGCCGGTGTTCGTGGCGGGCGGCATCGGGCGCGGCGAAGCGATTTTGTCCTATCTCGAAATGGGGGCATCGGGCGTGCAGCTCGGCACGCGTTTTGTCTGCGCCACCGAATCCATCGCCCACCCCAATTTCAAAAAAGCCTTCATTCGCGCCAATGCGCGGGATGCCATGCCTTCGATTCAACTCGACGCGCGGTTCCCGGTTATTCCTGTGCGGGCACTGGTCAATCAGGGCGTGCGCGAATTCATGGAACAACAAGGCAAAACCATCGCCCGGTTCGATAGCGGCGAAGTCACCAAGGAAGAAGCCCAGCTGGAAATCGAGCATTTCTGGGCCGGGGCCCTGCGCCGCGCGGTGATCGACGGCGATGTCGAAAACGGCTCGGTCATGGCCGGGCAATCGGTCGGGATGGTAACGCGTGAGCAGCCGGTGGCCGAGATATTGGCCGAGCTTGTGTCTCAGGCCGAAAAAGCCTTGGAAAACCGCTAAATAAGACTCTGCCAGTCCCTTGTCTTTTATGTGGCCATTTTGTAATATCTCGCCGCATCGTAGCAATACACGCTCAAGCAAAGCTGGGGCTAAAAATTTGGGGACTCCATTGTCAAAATGGCATTCTTATTTTCACCATTTACGATAGGAAAAGACATGTTCAGGAAAAATTGGGAAAAAGAAAAAATCTATATGAGCGACGCCGAAGCCGCTGACCGTGATTTTCTACAGGACAAAACGGATGCCGCCGGTCACAGCGAAGTTTTGCGTCGGGCGTTACGAATTTTAGAAGAACTTGTTGAAGGTGAGCGCTCCCCTCGTCAGGAGAAATTATATATACAAAAGAATGGTGACAAATCTCTTTTATCCTCAGAGATGTTCAAAGACGCCGCCGTTCCTCCATCGACCCTGACACCCACCAGCATCTTCTTAAGCCCAGATTCCAAAGCGCGCGTCGTAAAGATGAAAGATGAGCTGGGGGCTGCAGACATATCCGAAGTGATGCGGATAGCTCTTAGACTCTTCTTTCGTATTGCCAAAGAAGCCGACAGCGGTGCCAGATTCTTTGTCTCTGATGTGAAGGGAGGATTCACGGAGGTTGGCTTTGAAGGATTGCCTCAATCCGCCCATGCCGAAAGAAACGCTAGTCCCGACGGAGATGCCGCCCGTGCAACGCTTGTTCGGCCTCAGGCACCTCCTGATTTGAGAAAATAGCCTGATGCCGGAACGTTGGTCGAGCTTGTGTCTCAGGCCGAAAAAGCCTTGGAAAACCGTTAGGTAGGCGTTTTTCTTAAGCAATCAATTGCCTTTTTGGCGCGCATCTTCTATGGTCGCGCCATGTCGGAAAATAAACGCAAAACCAGCGCCCGGAAGCCCGCGGATGGCGCGGAAAATCTCGCTGCGGCGCGCCTTGCGCATGCCGCCAATGAGGCTGCGCCCAAGGGCCGCGCCAAGACCGAGCGTATCGGCGATATTCTGCGCACGGCGCGGCTGGAACGGAATGACGATCTGTACCAGATCGCCGAATATCTGTGTATTAAGCCGGCTTTTCTGGTGGCGCTGGAAAATAGCCGTTATGACGAGTTTCCGGCGGATGCCTATGTGATTGGGTTCCTGCGCACCTATGCGTCGTTCCTCGGCGTCGACGGCAAGGAAGCCGTGGATCGTTACCGCTATGAGATGGCCGGACGGCGCAAGAAGCCAGTGCTGGCGATGCCCGTGCCGATGTCGGAAGGGCGCACCCCTTCGGCGCTTATTCTGGTCGGCGCGACTATCGCTGCCCTGCTGATTTACGCTTTGTGGTACGGGATTTCCTCGGCCAACCGCACCGATGTCAACGCGCCGCCGCCTTTGCCGGTGTCGCAGCAGACTTCGCCCGCCGACAGCGCCGCCGCCGGATTGACGGCACCCGTCGCGGGGGGGGGGGGGGCCGCGCCCCCGCCCCCCCCCCCCCCCACCCGACCCCCCCCATCCCCCCCCCCAACCCACCCCCCCCACCCCCACCCACACACTCACCCCCCCCC
>JARLJC010000047.1 GCA_031291435.1 Alphaproteobacteria bacterium
CCAATCCCCAGCTCAGTACCGCGTCAGCCTGCGCCCGACTCTTGCGGTCGCGCAGTCTGTCGCTTGCGGAGAGACCAATCTATGATTACTTTAACCCAAAGACTCTGCGTCAGAACGCCCCGGAAAAGGGGAGCAGGTCAGGCTGATTGTGTTGATCTCGCGGGGCTTGCCAAGGTCGGGGTCGCGAGTTCGATCCTCGTCGCCCGCTCCAACTTTCTTCCCTTCCCTGGAATAATCCCCTTTATTTGCCAATGCTGTAGCGCAGCCTGTATCTGCGCACCGGTTCAACGTACTGATAATTAACGTGTAACCCCTACCACTCGGCCACAAGCGACTGGTTGGTCATAATCGATTATTAAACTTGCCTTAACGAAGAGACTATAGAATCCGCAGAACCATAGACACGGGTATGCAGATGACTAAATGGTTACATCCTTGGTCTTACGGCGCGCTTGCGGCGCTGGGTATCTGGATGCTGACTTGCGGCCCTGCCTATGCCGTATTAGGCGGTTTCGACACGCAAACCGGCGGGATTTCCGACATACCCTTCAGCATCGGCGGCAATCAGATCATGGATCTTTCCGCGACCGGGCTTGCCATAGGTACGTCTCCCGCTACGCAGCGCTTTCAGGTGCATGACGGCAGTCTGATGCTCGATTACACAACCGGATCGACAGGCCTCATACTGCAAGGAACGGGCGGCGGCGCCAATCTGACCTTATGGAACGACAGCAGCAATGCTGTCCATCTTACCAATATGAATGCGGGGCTTCAGCTGGGATCGGGCGGGGCCACGATCATGACCTTGACGGGCGTCAATGTCGGCATCGGCTCGTCGATTCCGGCTTACAAGCTCGACGTCGCGGGCGATGCGCAGGTGCAGGGCTGGCTGCGAACGGTCGGCACCGACGGCTGGTACAGTCAGACCTATGGCGGCGGCTGGTATATGGCGGATACGACATGGATTCGCTCTTACGGCGGCAAGCCAATGTATGAAAGCGCCGGCCTCGATACCGGCGGGGCGTCGGGAATCGGTTGCAACGGCGGCCTGGGCGGCGGGTATATGCTGCAGGTCTGCGGCAACGTCGCCGGCAGCGCATTCTTCCAGTTGTCGGACGAAAGACTCAAGACCCATATTAAAACCGCCTCCGGCCTTGACGTTATCGAACGTCTGCGGGGCGTGAGTTTCGACTGGAAAGACGGCCGCGGTCACAGCAACGGCGTGATTGCACAGGAAGTAGAAAAAGTCCTGCCCGAAGCCGTGCATACCGGCAAGAACGGCTATAAAACCGTCGATTACAGCCAGCTGATCGGCCCGATGATCGAGGCCATTAAAGAACTGAAGACGGAAAACGATGCCTTACGCGCAAAAATCGAGCAGCAATAAAACACCCTTGATGCCGATTGCCCTTATCCTTCTGGGGGGCATCGCGGGATTGCCGCAGCCGGCGCTGGCTGGACAGGAAGTTCAAACAGTCGCCTATGGTACTGCGGCAAGCATCACCGGCCCCGACGGCGTTTGCAGGCAGGTCACCAATAATAGCCCGACGGGACATACCCTCATGGTGCCGACGCAAACGATACCGGAATGGCAAACTTTCTATAACAGCGCCCAGCCGGCAGGCGTATCCTTGAATAACTGCCCCTGTGGCGGGTATGTATACTGGGACGGCGGGAATAATGCGTACGGCGTAAACTACAGGACTAACTTCGGCCCTTATTACGGCAGTTCTACTTTCACAGTTACCCTGTCGGGTGGTTCAGTATGCACCCAATGGTGTTTTGGTATCTGCTGCGGCTCGGCAACCT
Organism: Alphaproteobacteria bacterium; assembly: GCA_031291435.1. Lineage (GTDB taxonomy): Bacteria > Pseudomonadota > Alphaproteobacteria > UBA9219 > UBA9219 > CAIXLI01. The sequence goes on from JARLJC010000047.1 coordinate 1,810, forward strand.
GGGGGGCACGAACCTTTAATCTGCAATGCACGCCAAATAATGCCATTTTCATCCTGCCGCTCCCAAGCATCGGCGGGCACGGCACCGGTCCTATCATCAGCCCGGACGGCAAGGAAGTCACGAGCGCCAACGGCGCGAAAATTCAATTCAGCATACACTAGGAAACAGCCTGCGTGCCTTATAGCGTGCGGGCGATTTCTTCCATTTCGAAGCATTCGATAACGTCGTTGGGTTCGATGTTATCGTAATTCTCGAATGCCATGCCGCATTCGAAGCCTTCGCGCACTTCCTTCACTTCGTCCTTCATGCGCTTGAGCGTCTTGAGTGTGCCTTCATGGATCACAACGTTGTCGCGCAGCAGGCGAACCTTGGCGCCGCGCTTGACGACGCCTTCGACCACCTTGCAACCGGCGATCTTGCCGACCTTGGTGATATTGAAGACCTGCAGAATTTGCGCGTTGCCGAGGAATTTTTCGCGCAAAGTCGGCGCCAGCATGCCCGACAAAGCCTGCTTCACATCGTCGATGACGTTGTAAATGATCGAATAATAGCGGATTTCGACCGCGTCGCGTTTGGCCATTTCGCGCGCCTGCGCATTGGCGCGGACATTGAAGCCGAAAATCATCGCGCCCGAAGCCTTGGCCAATGTCACATCGGATTCGGTGATGGGGCCGACGGCGGCATCGAGCACGCGCACTTTGACTTCGAGATTATCGTCGGTGAGTTTCGTCAACGCGCCCTTGATCGCTTCGACCGAGCCATGCACATCGCCCTTGATGAGAACGGCGAGTTCCTTGGCGGTACCGGTCTTGATGTTCTGCATCATCTGTTCGAAATTGCCGCGCGGGCTGTTGGCCGCCGCTGCAATCGTGCGTTTGCGGCGCGCGCGCAATTCGGCGATTTCACGCGCCTTGGCTTCGTCATTGACGACCATAAGCTCGTCGCCAGCCTGCGGGGTGCCGTTCAAACCGAGCACTTCGACAGGGGTGGCGGGCGTGGCCTGCTGCACCGGGTTGCCGCGATCGTCGATCAAAGCACGGACTTTGCCGAATTCGCTGCCCGCGACGAAGATATCGCCGACGCGCAGGGTGCCGCGCTTGACCAGAACCGTGGCGACGGAGCCACGGCCTTTATCAAGGCGCGCTTCGACGACAGCGCCTTCGGCGGCGCGGTCGGGGTTGGCGCGCAGATCGAGAATTTCGGCCTGCAGCAGAATGGCTTCGAGCAGCTTGTCGATGCCCATCTTGGTCTTGGCCGAGATTTCGACCGACAGCACTTCGCCGCCCATTTCTTCGACCTGAATATCGTGCTGCAGCAATTCCTGACGCACGCGGTCGGGCTTGGCCGAAGGCAGATCCATTTTATTGATGGCGACGATGATCGGCACATTGGCCGCCTTGGCGTGGCGAATGGGTTGGATCGTCTGCGGCATGATGCCGACATCGGCAGCAACCACCAGAATTACGTGGTCGGTGTTCGGCCCGCCGCGCGACCGCATTGCGGTGAAAGCGGCATGGCCCGGCGTATCGATAAAGGTGACGCGGTCAAATCCATGCGACGATTCCGGCAGAATGACCTGATAGGCGCCGATATGCTGGGTGATCCCACCCGCCTCGCCCGCCACAACATTGGCGTGACGCAAAGCGTCGAGCAGCGAGGTTTTGCCGTGATCGACATGGCCCATGACGGTGACGACAGGCGGACGCGGCTTGGTGCTTTCGGGGCTGTCGGCTTCGCCGGAGGCCGCGGTTTCGATATCGGCCTCGGTCACGCGCTTGAAGCGATGGCCGAATTCCGTCACCACCAGTTCGGCGGTGTCGGCATCAATCGTTTGCGTGATGGTCGCCATAACGCCGAGTTTCATCAAAGCCTTGATGACGTCGACGCTGCGTTCCGCCATACGGTTGGCGAGTTCCTGCACGGTGATGACTTCGGTAATCGTCACGTCGCGCGTGACCTTGACCGGTTCGGCGTTCTGCTCAATGGCTTCGCGGCGATGGCGTTCCATGCGGCGGCGGATCGAGGCGACCGAACGGCGGCGGCCGCCGGTTTCTTCATCCGACAAAGCGCGGGTGACATCGACCTTGTGGCCGGGGCGGCGATCGTCGCCCATGCCGCGGCGCGGCGCGAGAGGCGCGCGGCCGGGTTTGCGGCGGCTGTCTTCTTCTTCGTCACGTACGCCGGGCACACGCCCGACAGGCAGGCCGGGGCGACCGGAAAGACTTTCGCCGGGGCGGGCCAGCATGCTGCGGCCGCGATCGTCGGCGGCGGCACCACCGGTCGCGCGGCGCTGATCCTGAATCTTGTTGTGGCGGACTTCGTCTTCCTGCTTCTTGCGTGCAGATTCTGTTTTTTCCTGGCCCTGAATCTGGCGCAGTTCTTCGAGTTCACGCTGACGCAAAGCGTCGCGGGTCAAAGGTTCCGCCGAAGCCGCCTCGGTTGCGGTGTCGGCGGGCTTGTTGACCAGCTCGGCCTGGAAATAATCGGGGGCGGCGCGATCATCGGATGCGGCGCCGCGCAAGGCGCGGGCGCGTGCTTCGCGTTCTTCCTTGGTAAGATTGTGCAACACGGCGCTGGTGGCGCGGCCCGAGCGGTTGACGCTGACCGAGGTGCCGGGTTCGGGGCCACGTTGAAGGCCTGTGGGCTTGGCGGGTTCTTCACCACGCTTGGCCGGTTTCTTGGCTTCGACGACGACGGATTTGCTGCGGCCATGTGAGAAGCTTTGGCGCACGACATCGGTCGCGGCGCCAGCAGCGCCGGTGACCGGCTTCTTGAGCTCCAGTTTGGGGCGGCCAGCGCCGAGGCTCAGGACTTTAGGTTTCTTGTCTTCCGTCATTCTATTCGTTCTTCCCTGTCTCTTGCATCATGTTGAGGCGGGCGATTTCCCGCTTCACTTTCGTGGTCAGCCCATGCGGCATCAAACCCACATAGACGATTTGTTCATAACCCAGCGCCGCGCCCATTTCATCGCGCGAGAAAAACGCGCATTCGGGCACCGCGTAACGGTTGTCGAGCGCGCGGGCGGCGTCATTTGCCCGCAGCAGCAAGGCAAGCTTATTAGCACGGGACGCGGCTTCTGTCTGCGCCTCGCCAAGAACGGCATTTCCGGCGCTTTTGGCCAGCCCCAGCAGGCTTAAACAGCGCGCGCGCAGCAATTGCGCGGTCTGATCGGCCAGATCGGGGGCCGGTTTGGCGGGTTCTTTCGCGGCTTTGGCGAACAGGTTCTTTTTGGCGGCGGCGGCAACGGCCTCATGCGAAGCCGTGACCCACAACCCATGGCCGGGCAATTTCTCGGCAAGATCGGGGAACACGGTTTGGTCGGGGCCGATAACGAAACGGATGAGCTGGGATTTGGATTTCATCTCGCCGGAAACAAGGCAACGCCGTTCGTCGCCGGATACCCTAGTATCCTGCGCCGGCGTTGCCGTTTCCAAAGCGAGATCCAAAACCGCTGTCATATGTTCCGCTATACCTCATCTCACGCTGAAGGGGCTTCGGCGAACCAATGCGCGCGCGCGGCCATGATAATCTCATTGGCCTTGGCTTCATTGAGTTCGTCGTTGCCGACAATTTCGCGCAATTCGTCGCTGGCGAGATCGGCCACGTCGTCGAGGGTCTTGAGGCCCTTCTCGCCGAGCTTGACCGCCATTTCGATGCTGAGTCCGGGCAGCGCCACGACTTCATCGACGACGCCGAATTCCTTGCGCTGCGCTTCGAGCTTGGCGGCCATTTCGGCCAGCCATACGCGGGCGCGTTCCTGCAATTCGCCGGCGACTTCGGCATCGAAACCTTCGATTTCGGCCAGTTCGTCGATGGGCGTGTCGGCGATCTGTTCGACCTTGGTGAAACCTTCGGTAACCAACAGATGGGCAATGACATCGTCAACCGCAAGGGCTTCGGTGAACAAAGCGGTGCGGGTGGCCGATTCCTGCTGGCGGCGTTCCGATTCTTCCTTTTCGGTCAGAATGTCGATATCCCAGCCGGTCAGCATCGAAGCCAGACGCACATTCTGGCCACGGCGGCCAATGGCGAGCGACAATTGTTCATCGGGAACGACGACATCCATACGGTTATTGTCTTCATCGAGCACGACCTTGGCGACTTCGGCGGGCGCAAGGGCGTTGACGACGAAGGTGGCGGGGTCGGACGACCACGGAATGATGTCGATCTTTTCGCCCTGCAATTCGCCGACCACCGCCTGAACGCGGCTGCCGCGCATGCCGACGCAGGCGCCGACCGGATCGATGCCGCTGTCGTTGCTGACGACGGCGATTTTGGCGCGGCTGCCCGGATCGCGCGCGACCGATTTGATTTCGATCACGCCGTCATAAATTTCCGGAACTTCCTGTGTAAACAATTTCGCCATAAACAACGGATGGGTGCGCGACAGGAAAATCTGCGGCCCGCGCTGTTCTTCACGGACGTCATAGATATAAGCGCGGACACGGTCGCCATTTTTGAAATGCTCGCGCGGCAGGCTTTCGTCGCGGCGCAGCATGGCCTCGGTACGGCCGAGATCGACGGTGATGTTGCCATATTCGACACGCTTGACGATGCCGGAAATGACTTCGCCGGTACGGTCTTTATATTCTTCGAACTGACGATGACGTTCGGCTTCCCGCACTTTCTGCACGATGACCTGTTTCGCAGTCTGCGCGGCGATGCGGCCCATTTCGATGGGGGGCAGATCATCGACGATGAAATCGCCGACAATCGCGTCCGACTTGGTTTTCTTCGCGGCCTTGATGGTGATCTGGGTGTTTTCGTTTTCGATCGGATCGGCGACCTGCAGCCAGCGTTGCAAGCGGACTTCACCGGTTTTGCGGTCGATTTCGGCGCGGATGTCGTGTTCGTGACCGTATTTGGCGCGGCCGGCTTTTTGAATCGCCTGTTCCATCGCGACCAGAACTTCGTCACGTTCGATCCCTTTTTCGCGGGAAACGACATCGGCAACTTGCAACAATTCCATTTTCTTCTCTCCTGCTTAAACCTTAGTGATTCACTTGGCCGTTCTTGGCGGCCTTCAACAATTCATCGGTGATGACCAGTTGCGCCTGCGCAATGGCATCGAACGGGACATTGAGCATTTTCTTCTCAACGCCGAATTCCACTTCGCTATCCGACACGCGCATGATGGTGCCCTTGAAACGCTTCTGCCCTTCGAGGGGGGCGGTCAGATCGACCTTGGCGACGAACCCGGCATATTTTTTGTAATCGGCCAGCTTCATCAAAGGCCGGTCGATGCCGGGCGAGCTGACTTCAAGATCATATTTCCCGGCGAGGTCGGATTCGGCTTCCATGCGCTCGGTCACGATATGGCTGATGGCAGCGCAATCTTCGACACTCATACCTTTGCCATCCTGCCGTTCGGCCATGATCTGCAAGGCGGCGTATTTACCATTGCCGGTCATGCGCACGCGCACGAGTTCATAGCCCGCAGCGGCAATGGCGGCATTGGTTAAATCGGCAATTTTGGTCTCAACGGCTTTCGACATTCGTTCCGGCGTCAAAATCATTCAGCTTTGCCGTGAAGGAATAAAAAAAGGCGGGCAAGCGGCCCACCTCCAAATTCCTCACGACGATGCCGGGACAATAGCCGATAACCCGTGAAATGCAAGGAGAAGTTAGAGAAAGAGCGAGAAAAAGAGCGAGAAGAACAGAGAAAACAGAGCAATAAATGGCTATGTCCCCCTAGCCCCTCTCTTAATCTCCCGACTCTTATCTCTATGGTTAATGCAAAAAGAGTGCCAGAATTTGAAACCTCAATGATTCGTTAAGTTTTCAGGCCTATCCTTTCCGCATGACTATCTCTCAACGCATCGACCAGCGTCAGTCTCAAACCCTTGTCATGACGCCTCAATTGCAGCAAGCGATCAAGCTTCTGCAGATGTCAAATCTTGAGCTGGGTGATTTCGTCGAACAGGAAATCGAACAGAACCCCCTGCTCGAACGCGGCGAGGGCGACGGCAGCGACGCCCCTATTGGCGATACCGGCCCGGAAATTGTTGCCGCAGCTCCCGATGCCGACCCCGCGCCTTTGTCCGGTTCCGAATCGGAAACCGTGTCCGGCAGCAATGACGAAGATGTGTGGGCCAATGACGGTTACAACGGCGAAGAACGTTTCGCCACGACCAGCAGCGGCGGCTCTTTCGAGGATGACGAGTTTTCCGCCGCCCAGAATATCGCCGAAAAACCCAGCCTGCGCGCGCATCTTCTCGAACAAATTCATGTCGATTTCACCGAACCGGCCGACCGGATGGTGGCCGCGGCGTTGATCGAACTGCTGGACGAAGCCGGATATCTGCCCGCCGATCTTGAACTGGTGCGCACGCAGCTCGGCGTGACCGACGAACATTTCGAAGAGATTATCGCCCGCATGCAGCGTTTCGACCCGTGTGGGATTTTCGCGCGCAGCCTCCACGAATGCCTCGCGCTGCAACTGTTCGAAAAAGACCGGCTCGACCCCGCGATGGGATTGCTGCTGCAGAATCTCGATCTGCTCGCCAAACGCGATTTGAATGCGCTGATGCGTTTGTGCAACGTCGATAACGAAGACCTCGCCGACATGATCGCCGAAATCCGGCACCTCAATCCGAAACCCGCGATGGCGTTCACGTCGGATGTCGCGCAACCGATTGTGCCCGACGTTATCCTGCGCCATCTGCCGGGCAAATTGGGCGAAGGCGGCGGCTGGCATGTCGAACTCAATACCGAAACTTTGCCGCGCGTTCTCGCCAACGAACGTTATTATGCGCAGATTCAAAGCGCGACCTCGAAAAAAGCCGACAAGGAATATATCGCCGACCGCTGGCAGCAGGCCAACTGGCTGGTCAAAGCCCTGCATCAGCGCGCGACCACGATTTTAAAAGTCGCGAGCGAGATCGTGCGCCAGCAGGACGCGTTTTTCGTGCATGGCGTTTCGCATCTGAAACCGCTGATCCTCAAGGATATCGCGACTTTGGTCGAGATGCATGAATCGACCGTCAGCCGCGTCACCCAGCATAAATATATCGCGACGCCGCGCGGTTTGTTCGAGTTGAAATATTTCTTCACCACCGCCCTGGGGCGCAGCGACGGCGGGGCGGATATGTCGTCGGAATCGGTGCGCGCCCGCATCCGCGCGATGATCGACAACGAAAAACCCACTTCGATTCTCTCGGATGATCATCTCTCAATGATGCTGCGCGGCGAAGGCATCGACGTCGCCCGCCGCACGGTCGCCAAATACCGCGAAGCGATGCGCATCCCGACTTCGGCGCAAAGACGGCGCGAGAAGCGGCGTTAGCTAGCGGCTGTAACCGCCTCTCCCCCGACCTCTACTCGGATCGTATCCCGGACGATTGGCTCTTTCATTAGTCTTATTAAGGCTACGCTCGAGCCTATACTTCTCTCTCTCAGCCGCAATCCATGCACCAGCAGAAGTGGCCTCGCGAATCTGGCGGTTGAGTTCTTCAAGTTTTTGCTGCTTTTCCTGCTTTTCACGCTCGGCCAGTTCTTCTTTTTTCCAGCGCTCTCGCCGCAATTCCTCAAGCGAAGGACCGCTATGACTGCGGTATCGTTCCAACACTCGTTCCTCGGGAGGTTTAATGACTGTGACGCCCGCTTTCTTCGCTTCTTCCTGCAGCCACATTTGTGCTTCTTTGCTCAAAGCAGGATTGCCGACGCAATGCGCATCCCAAGCTTGCTTCGCAAAACGCATGGTGGCCCTGACCGCTTCGCGCGTCAGCTCGCCCTGAAAGGCGATGCCGTCAGGATGAGAAATCAGCCTGCTGGCAGGACCAAGGTACACTCGCACGCTTTTTTCAAGTTTCTCGGCATAGTCATGGCCCAACTGCCTCCATACATTTCGTATGGAATCGAGCGATTCGTCAGTCCCACCAGCAGGGGCGGCAATCCACGGTAAAGTAGAAATTGGCGGTTCTTCGGCAGATATGGACATTTTTAACCCACGCCTCTGACAGGAAGTCTGTATTCTATCCGCAGAGTCTGAAAATAATTTGAAGTTTCACAGGTTAAATTATTTATTGAATTCAGCGTGTTGGCATGATGGGCGGGAAAAAATACCCATGGAAAAGGTTGACTTTACCTATTGCCACCCCCTTTACTGCGTTACCGTAAAAACCCTGAAAGACCGCATCTATGGCCGATAAGAAGAAAACCGACCCCACCGCCCCTTCGACGCTCGATACCGGCAAGGAAACTTTGCGCACCATTCTCTCGGCGCTGATTATCGCCATGGTGATCCGCACTTTTGCGTTCGAGCCTTTCAATATTCCTTCTTCCTCGATGGTGCCCACGCTTCTGGTCGGCGACTATCTGTTCGTGTCAAAATTCGCCTATGGCTATGGCGCGGTCGGAACCTTCTGGGGCTTTCTGCCTTTCACCGAGCGCGTCGGCGGCCATGAACCGCAGCGCGGCGACGTCATCGTCTTCAAGCAGACGGCGAATCCATCCGTCGATTTCATCAAGCGTCTGATCGGTTTGCCCGGCGACACCATTCAGATGCGGCAGGGCATTCTTTACATCAACGGCGTGCCGGTCGATCGTGACCGGTTGGCCGACCCTGTTCCCCAGCCCGATGGCAAGGCTCCCGAAAACGCCACCGATTATCTGGAACATCTGCCGGAAGGGCCGACGCATATCATCCGCAAGCTGGGCGACGATAATCCGCTCGACAACACGCCGGTTTTCACGGTGCCGCCGCATCATTATTTCTTCATGGGCGACAATCGCGACAATTCCAGCGACAGCCGCGCGCCCAATGGCGGCGTCGGCTATGTGCCGGAAGCCAATCTGGTCGGCAAGGCGGAATTTTTGTTCTTCTCGATCGACGAGCATACGCATTTCTGGGAATTCTGGACGTGGCCGTGGACGGTCAGGTGGAACCGCCTCTTTACGGGGATTCATTGAGTTTATGGCAACGCCGCCCACCAAACCCGATTCCGCCGCGCTTGCGGAAAAACTCGGGCACAAATTTAAAGAGCCGCGTCTGCTCGAAGACGCGCTGACGCATCCTTCGCTGGCGGGGTCGCGGCCGCGCAAGCGCGGGGCGATGCCTTATGAACGTCTGGAATTTTTGGGCGACCGCGTGCTGGGCCTCGCCATCGCCGAATGGCTGTTCGAAACTTTTCCGCAGGCGGACGAAGGCGAAATGGCCAAACGCCACGCGGCCTTGGTGAATCGCGAGGCCTTGCGCGCCGTCGCGCAGGAAATAGGCCTCGGCCAATATGTGCGGCTGGCGCGCGGCGAAGACGTGTCGGGCATAGTCCCGCCAGGGACGAAGCCTGATGCCGGTGCGGCGCGCAAAAATCTGGCGACCTTGCCCGATGCGATGGAAGCGGTTATCGGCGCGCTTTATCTCGACGGCGGATTCGATCCGGCGCGCGCTTTCATCCATAAATACTGGCAGCGCGATATCGCCGTCACCGAAACGCCCGCCGATCCGAAAACGACATTGCAGGAATGGGCGCAGGGTCAGGGATTGCCCCTGCCCGTCTATCGCGTGATCGAACATTCAGGGCCTGCGCACGCGCCGAAATTTTTGATCGAGGCCAGCGTCAAGGGCCACCCGCCCGTGCAATGCCAGGGCGATTCCAAACGCGAAGCGCAAAAAGCCGCCGCGGCGCAATTATTAGAACAGGTACGCAAAAAGTGACCGAAAAGAAACAGGGAAAAAACGGGGAAAAAACGGGGAAAAGATCGGGAAAAGCTAAGTCTCCCCTGCTTCCCCCTGCTTCCCCCTCTTCTACCCACGCCGGGTTCGTCGCCATTCTGGGGTCGCCCAACGCCGGCAAATCGACGCTCCTGAATAAATTCATCGGCCAGAAAATTTCCATCACCAGCCCCAAGGCGCAGACCACGCGCATCCGCACGCTGGGCATCCTGACCGAAGGCCAGACGCAGATCAGCTTCGTCGATACCCCCGGCATTTTCGCGGCCAAAAGCCGCCTCGACCGCGCGATGGTCAAAGCCGCGTGGGAAAGCACGCAGGATGCCGACGCGGTTATTCTTCTGATCGACGCGTCGAAACGCATCGACGAGAAAGTCGAAGCCATCATCGAGGAATTCAAAAAACGCAAGGCGTCGATCATTCTGGCATTGAACAAGGTCGATGATATGACGCGCGACCAGTTGCTGCCGGTAGCCTCCAAGCTTAATGAGACCGGCATTTTCAGCGACATTTTCATGATCTCGGCGCGCACCGGCGACGGCGTCGAAGACCTCAAGGAATTCCTCAAAAAGAAAATGCCGGAAGGCCCGTGGTTCTTTGGCGAAGACCAGATCAGCGATTTGCCTTCGCAAATTCTCGCCGCCGAAATGACGCGCGAGCAATTGTATCGCCAGTTGCAGGAAGAATTGCCTTACGCCGCCGCCGTGCTGCCGGAATCGCTGGAAGAAAAACGCGACGGCTCGATGGTCATTCATCAGCGCATCGTGGTGGCCCGCGAAAATCACCGCGCCATCGTGTTGGGCAAAGGTGGTGCGCGCATCAAAAGCATCGGCGAAAAAGCCCGCGCCGATATCGGCAAATTGTTCGACCGCAAGGTGCATCTGTTCCTGACCGTGAAAGCCGACGAAAAATGGCAGGACCGGCCCGATTTCTACCGCACCTTCGGCCTCGAATTCGGGAAGTGAGATGCCCCCAGATTTGTCATTCCGGAAAAACCGCTTTTTCAAAAAACGCCTCCAGCGGTTTTTGAAAATGTGGTTTTATCCGGGATCCAGTTGGCCTCTCCGGCAAGAACTGCGGATGCCTGCTGGAAATGCCAACTGGATCCCGGATAAATTTTCTTTCGCCTTCCCCGCTACGCGGGCAAGGACGAAGAGAAAATTTTCCGGGATGACGGCTCTGGGGGCAAGCGCGGCCATCTTGGTAGGACTGGCCGCCACCCCCGCCCGCGCCGATTTTGCCGATCATATGCAGATGCTCGACCCGCCGCGGCAGATGCCGCCTTTGGTGTTCGAAAATGCCGAGGGCGCGCAGCATACGCTCGCCGATTATCACGGGCATTTCATTCTGTTGAATGTGTGGGCGACATGGTGCGGGCCGTGCGTGCGCGAATTGCCGTCGCTCGATCAATTGCAGGCGAAACTCGGCACGCGGGTGATCGTGCTCCCGCTAGCCGAAGATCGCGGCGACGATACCGTGGCCGCTTATTATAAATTACACCATCTGACGCATCTGCCGGTGGCCGTCGATAGAGGGGGCATAGCCCCTTCGGCGCTTAATCTGAAAGGCGTGCCGACGACTCTGCTGATCAATCCACAGGGGCTGGAAGTCGCGCGTTACCAAGGTGACGCGGACTGGATGTCCGACGACGCACTCGCCTTCATCAATGCAACGACCCAACCTTGAAATGCGACGGACGAGCGCCGTCGCGGGCGCCTTTATCACTTCGACGACGCGTCCTTGAAATCGAGCGTATAATCGCGCGTATTCGGCCCCAAATCCAGTTCCTGAAACCCGGTCGAGGAAAAATTGCGCGAGGGGCAATCGCCGTCGCCGGTGATGCGGAACGCTTTGTCATCGGTGCAGAACACATATTTCCCGCCCCATAAAGTCGGCGAGGATTGATCGGCCGCGGGTGCCAGCGTATGCGCGTAGTAGAAATAAAACCGCTGCGTCAAAGGCTGGGCATAGACGCGGGCGCATTGGCCCGGCTCCATCCGCCACCAGCCTTCGGAAACCCAGTCTTCCGCCGTGCTGTCGCCTTCGTCGCGGTAACCCAGCGCGGCTTCGAGCGTGGTCTGGGTGCGGTTGCAGAACGACATCGCCGCCTGCGCCTCGCGCGGCGACGCCGCCGTGCCGAGAAGAGACAACAGAATCACGGGCACGGAGAGCGGCAAAGCGCGCGGGAAAACATTCATGGCTTGTCGTAAACGTCAAAGAGAGGTAGTTTCATCTATCACAAGTCACGCCCCGAAGCCAAGCCACGCTTGCGCTTTCCCCCCTCTTTTTTCCTTCAGGATGTTTCCATGTCCATTCAGACCGGCCAAGATACCCTCAAGACCCGCCAGACTTTGCAGGTCGGCGACAAGAGCTATGCTTATTACAGCCTGAAGGAAGCGGAAAAGACCCTCGGCAATCTGGCGCGGCTGCCTTTCAGCCTTAAAGTCCTGCTTGAAAATTTACTGCGTTACGAAGACGGGCGTTCGGTCACCGTGGAGGATATCAAGGCGGTGGGCGAGTGGCTTAAAACCTTCCGCAGCGAAACCGAGGTCGCCTATCGCCCGGCCCGCGTATTGATGCAGGATTTCACCGGGGTTCCCGCCGTTGCCGATTTGGCCGCAATGCGCGAAGCCACCACCGCGGCGGGCGGAGACGCGAAGAAAATCAACCCTTTATGCCCCGTCGATCTGGTCATCGACCATTCGGTGATGGTGGATTATTTCGGCGCGCCCGACGCGTTGCAGAAGAATGTCGATCGCGAATATGAACGCAACGGCGAACGTTACACTTTCCTGAAATGGGCGCAGGGCACTTTCGACAATTTCCGCGTGGTGCCGCCGGGCATGGGCATCTGCCACCAGATCAATCTCGAATATCTGGCGCGTACGGTGTGGTCGGACAAATACCAGAATGGCGAACTCGTCGCCTTTCGCGACACTTGCGTCGGCACCGACAGCCACACCACCATGATTAACGGGCTTTCGGTTCTGGGCTGGGGCGTGGGCGGCATCGAAGCTGAAGCCGCCATGCTGGGCCAGCCGATTTCGATGCTGATCCCCGAAGTGGTCGGGTTCAAGCTGTCGGGCAAATTGCGCGAAGGCATCACCGCCACCGATCTCGTTCTGACCGTCACGCAGATGCTGCGCAAAAAAGGCGTGGTCAATAAATTCGTCGAATTCTATGGGCCGGGCCTCGAAGGCATGACGCTGGAAGACCGCGCCACGCTCGCCAACATGGCGCCCGAATATGGCGCGACCTGCGGTTTGTTCCCCATCGACAGCGTGACGATTGATTACTTGCGCAAGAGCGGCCGCGATGCCGATACCATCGCGCTGGTCGAAGCCTATGCCAAGGCGCAGGGCGTGTGGCACGATGCCGGTTCACCTGATCCGGTTTTCACCGATGTGCTGGCGCTCGATATGGCGTCGGTCGAAGCTTCGCTTGCAGGGCCGCGTCTGCCGCAGGGCCGCGTCGGCCTTGGCAATGTCGCGGCGGAATTCGAAAAAGAACTCGCGGGCGGATTCAAGGTTTCGGCGGAAGCGCGCACCAAGGCCGTGCCGGTCGAAGGCATGGATGCCTCGCTGCGCCACGGCGATGTGGTAATCGCGGCGATTACGTCATGCACCAATACCTCGAACCCCAGCGTGTTGATCGCCGCCGGTCTCGTCGCCAAGAAGGCGCACGAAAAAGGCCTTAAGGTCAAACCGTGGGTGAAGACTTCGCTGGCGCCCGGATCGCAGGTCGTCACCGATTATCTCGCCAAGGCCGATCTACAAACGCATCTCGACGCGCTGGGCTTCAATATCGTCGGTTATGGCTGCACCACCTGCATCGGCAATTCGGGGCCGCTGGCGGAACCGGTGGCCAATGCGGTCACCTCGGGCGATCTCGTCGCCGCAGCGGTTCTTTCCGGCAACCGTAATTTCGAAGGCCGCGTCAACCCGCATGCCAAGGCCAATTATCTGGCCTCTCCGCCTCTGGTGGTGGCCTATGCGCTGGCCGGTTCGATGACCATCGATTTGCAGACGCAGCCGCTCGGGACAGACAGCAACGGCTCCGCCGTTTATCTGCGCGATATCTGGCCGACCAGCAAGGAAGTTTCGGAGACCATGCGTGCGTCATTGACGCCCGATATGTTCCGCACGCGCTATGCCAATGTGTTCGCAGGAACGGATGCGTGGCAGAAGATCAGCGTCGCGCAGGGCATGACCTTCGAATGGGACGACACATCGACCTATGTCAAACTGCCGCCGATATTCCAGAATATGCAAAAACCCGGCGATGTGCATGACGTGCATGGCGCGCGGCTGCTGGCTCTGCTCGGCGACAGCATCACTACCGATCACATCTCTCCGGCGGGCGATATCAAGAAGAGCAGCCCCGCGGGCAAGTACCTGTCGGAGCACGGCGTGCCGGTTTCGGAATTCAATTCCTACGGCGCGCGGCGCGGCAATCACGAAGTCATGATGCGCGGCACCTTCGCCAACATCCGCATCAAGAACGAATTGATGGGCGGGGCCGAAGGCGGCAACACCAAGCATTTCCCGGATGGCGCGGAAATGCCGATCTATGACGCGGCGATGAAATATCAGGCCGAGAAGACCCAACTGATCGTCATCGCGGGCAAGGAATATGGCACCGGCTCGTCGCGCGACTGGGCGGCCAAGGGGACATTGCTGCTGGGCGTGCGCGCCGTCATCGCCGAAAGCTTTGAGCGTATTCACCGCTCGAACCTGGTCGGGATGGGCGTTCTGCCGCTGGAATTCAAAGGCGGGCAGACGCGCAAAGACCTCGCCCTCACCGGCATGGAAACGTTCGATATCGTCGGCATCGAAGCCGGCATCAAGCCGCGCATGGAAGTGATTATGACCGTGACGCGTCCGGACGGCAGCACACTCACCGTGCCGCTGCTGTGCCGCATCGATACGCTCGACGAAGTCGATTACTTCAAGAATGGCGGCATTCTGCCCTACGTTCTGCGCGGCCTCACCGGGCAAAAAACCGCGGCGTAAGAGCCTTCTGATAAAAACCGGCCTTGCGGCGCCAACCGCAAGGCCGGTTTTTTTTACAACATGATGCCAAAACGTTTCAGCACCAGAACCATCCCCAGATAAAGCAGAACCGTTGCGATGATCGAGATCGTCATAGCGAGCGCGAAAGGGACGCCCGCACGCAGCATAAGCGGCAGCAGCAGGAACATCGGCAGCGAAGGCAGCACATACCAGAATGTCGCCTGCGCATGCGCGGCCAGACGTTCGGTATCGTGCGTATCCCGCCACAGCCACAGCATCCCGAGAATCGACACCAGCGGCAGCGAAGCGACCAGCGCGCCGAAGGCAGGACTGCGTTTCGCGATAACGGAAACCGTGGCCACGATGATCGCCGACAGGACAACCTTAAGGACAAAATACATCGGCTTCAGCCTTTCGGTTAATCGGCCTTAATCCTCGAACGGATCTTTCATCAGAATCGTATCGTCGCGTTCGGGCGAGGTGGACAACAAAATCACCGGCGCTTCGATCAGTTCTTCGATGCGGCGGATATATTTAAGCGCGCGCGAAGGGAGTTCGGCCCAGCTGCGCACGCCGCGCGTATTTTCTTCCCAGCCGTCGCAGATATCATAGATGGGCTCGACTTTGGCCTGAGCCTCCTGCCCCGCCGGAAGATAATCAATTTCCTTGCCGTCGAGTTTATAGGCGCGGCAGATTTTCAGTTCTTTGAAACCGTCGAGGATGTCGAGTTTCGTCAAAGCAATCCCGTCGATGCCGCCGGTCTTGACCGCCTGCCGCACCAGCACGGCGTCAAGCCAGCCGCAGCGCCGCTTGCGCCCGGTGACGGTGCCGAATTCCTTGCCGCGCGAGCCGAGCAGTTCGCCCAATTCGCCTTTATCTTCAGTCGGGAAAGGCCCGGAGCCGACGCGCGTGGTGTAGGCCTTGCAAATCCCGAGCGTGCGCCCGATGGCACGCATGCCGATGCCGGAACCGGTGGCGGCGTTGGCGGCCACGGTGTTGCTCGACGTCACATAAGGATAAGTGCCGTGATCGATATCGAGCAGCGCGCCCTGCGCGCCTTCGAACAAAATCAGCTTGCCTTCCTTGCGCGCGGCTTCCAGTCGCGACCACACCACGCCGATATAGGGCGCGATTTTCGGCGCGACTTCCATGATGTCTTTGAACACCGCGTCGGCGTTAAATTCTTCCGCCCCGAACCCGCGCAGCAGGGCGTTGTGATGCAGCAGCATATAATCGAGTTTGGCGCGCAGCACGGCCGGTTCGGCCAGATCGCACAAACGAATGGCGCGGCGCGCCACTTTATCTTCATAGGCCGGGCCGATGCCGCGGCCCGTGGTGCCGATTTTGGCGTCGCCACGCGCGGCTTCACGCGCGCGGTCAATCGCGCCATGCACTGGCAGGATGATCGGACAATTTTCCGCGACCACCAGATTTTCGGGCGAAACAGCAACGCCCTTGGCGCGCACGGTTTCGATTTCTTTGAGAAGATGCCACGGATCGACGACCACGCCGTTGCCGATGACCGACAATTTGCCGGGACGCACCACGCCGGAAGGAAGCAGGCTGAGTTTATATTCGACGCCATCGATAACGAGGGTATGGCCGGCATTATGCCCGCCCTGATAACGCACCACGATATCGGCGCGGTAGCTCAACCAGTCGACGATTTTGCCTTTGCCTTCATCGCCCCATTGGGCGCCCACGACCACGACGTTTTTCATTTGTGTACCGGCGATAAAATGGCGCGAGGCAAGGCATCCCGCGACATCTGTGTTTTGTACCGCCTTGCAGCCCCTTTTAGCGGGATTCTGCCCGGATGCAAACGATGATTTTTGAGAGCGTGGGTTCCGGTCTATTCCCCATAATTGGTGAGAAACCACGCTCTAAACTTTTTATGAAGCGAGTGATTCACGTTGTGATTGCAAATGCAAGCATGTGCAATCACGACGATCACACGCTAGCCGGTTAACGCTTCCGCCGATTCGGCATTTTCGGCCGGTTCCTCGCCCGCAATATCCTCCAGCGCCTGCGCGGCGCGGCGGGCGGTCATTTCGCGATCCATGATGCGCCAGGTAATGGCGTCGTCGATGAAATGCGCGAGATCATTGGTGTCGAGCCCATGCTTCTTCAGGAAGGTCAACATAGCCGTATGGGTCTTGCCGGATATCGTCAGCTTCAGCCGATGCGGATAATCATCCATGGGTCGCCTGTCAGCAGGAGGGAAACTCAAGCTGACCAGCAAAGCAGACGGCCTGCAAGAAAAATGTAGGGTGATTCGCGCCCGAAAATGCGGCCATAAAAACTGGCCAAAAAACCGGAAGGTTTGATCCTTCCGGTTCTTGCGCTGGCTTCCTCGCTCAGAGACAAACGGCGTTAGCTATTCATCAGCGCGTCGGAAGACAACGGCTCATAAGGCGGCGTCGAGAAAAGCGCGACCTCACCGGTTTCGTCGGCGTGGCGGAAAGCGAGTTCGCGGTCGATGATGCGCCAGGTGATGGCGTCTTCGACAAAACGCGAAATGTCGGACGTATCCGCGCCGTGCTTTTTAAGGAAAGCGATCATGGCGGAATGGGTCTTGCCCGACAAATCGATGGTCAGATGATCCTGAAAATCCTGCATGGCGGCCTCCTTTTTAGGGTGTGGAGGAGCCATAAGACAGCAGCGCGCATAAAGAAAACATACGCAAGCGCGGCGATCAGGTTGGTTTAAGCAAGCCGCCGATGCGGATGGCGGCGATGGAAACGGCCAATCCGGTCTTATCGTCGAGCGTGACGAGCGCGCCGCAGACGGTCGCTTCGCCTTCGGCGGGGGCGAGGCGGTCGATCGGTGTTTTGCGGGTGAAGCGCCAGATCGCGGTTTCTTTCTTCATGCCGATGACGCTGTCGTAATCGCCGCACATGCCGACATCGCTCATATAAGCGGTGCCGCGCGGCAGGATGCGCTCATCCGCGGCGGGCGCGTGCGTGTGGGTGCCGAGCACGGCGGAAACGCGGCCATCAAAAGCATGCGCAAACGCGCCTTTTTCCGAAGTGGTTTCGCCGTGGAAATCGACCAGTATCGGGGTGTTGCCGCCGATCTTGTTGACCGAGACGATTTTCTCCATCGCGGCAAAGGGGTCGTCGAGCACCGGCTCCATGAAAACCCGCGCCATCAGATTGACGATCAGCAATTTGCGCCCGTCGGCGAGATTATGGGTATAGGCGCCCTTGCCGGGCGTGCCTTCGGGATAATTTTGCGGACGCAGGATGCGCGGTTCGTTGCCGATAGAAGTCAGCAATTCGCGCTGGCCCCAGATATGGTTGCCGGAGGTAATACAGGCGACGCCGAGTTCGAAAATCTCCTGCGCCAGTTTCATCGTGATGCCGTGGCCCGAGGCGATATTTTCGGCATTAGCGATAATGACATCGGGCGCGAAACGCTTTTTAAGATCGGGCAGATGTTTGGCGAGGCCGTCGCGGCCGCTGCGCCCCACAATATCGCCGAAAAACATGATTTTCATCGCGCATCTCCAAAAACGCGGGCGCATCGCCCATCGCCGAATAACACGGCCATGCCGCATTGGGAACCGAACAAACCGATAAGATCGTTGGGGGCGTCGGGTTTGGCAAAAGTCTGGGTGCGCGCCGCGACATCGCCATAAAGGCTGCCCAGATAGGTTTGGAAATTGGCGGCGCGGGTGACGCGGTCGGCGCCTTCGGCCAGCGCGGCGCAATTGCCGTCGGGATTCGCATCCATTGCGGGCACCGCCAAATAAGTGACAAAGCGCGTGGCGTAGGTGATTTTGACCGCATTGCCGCCGGTATGGCGCGCGTAGGCGTTGAGATTATCGAGGCCATAGGGATAGTCGTTATAAGCGGGGCATGCCGTTAGATCGGGGCGGCCCCAGCCTTTATTGCCCCCCAGCGGGCGATTGGCGGTGAGGTAGAGATAGGAAGACGCCCCCGCAACCAGAAAACGCATATCGACCCCGCCGCGCGCCACGATATCGGGCGCGGTGCTGAGCGCCGCGAAACGCTGGACGAAATTGCCGCCGACGCCGAATCCGGCGACGGTGATATGGCGCAAATTCGGGAACAATTTGCGGTCGGACAGATACATCAGCAGAAGATCGATCACGGTATAGGAACTGACGCCTTTCCTGCCGGAAGTCACGGCGTCGTCGCCCTGCACCCAGCCCGCAGCCTGCCAGGCCGCGAAAGCATGGCCGCTGTCGGGCAGATGATCGGTGAAACGTGCAATGTCGGAAGGCAGCAGAAATTGTGGCGCGAGGATAAGCGTGGAAGCATTGGCGGCCCCCGCCAGCGCCGACACCGCAGCCAGCGCGGCGTTGGCGTCGCGCGTTTCGTCATGGATAACGATCACGGCGTTGGCGATGTCGGCCTGATCGCCGTCGATGGCGTGATTGACGGCCAGCGGCACGAATTGCGGCAGCGTGTCGGGCAAGGCCCCCTGCGGCAGCACCGGGAAATAAGCGGTGGCGGGCACGGCATCGCCCGCGCGGGCGGCGGGCGGCATCAACAGCAAAAGGGCTAAAACCGCATATTTCAACATCGCCGTGACAATAGTGATTTTTAGGACGCATGCGCAAGGGGCTTTGCTGCATTGCACACCTACCCCCCTGACAGACAGCGTTAAGGAGCATAAGGTCGCAACGTTACCCGGGGTGTCCCTGATTCTTGCAGGGGCTGAGATCATACCCGTTGAACCTGATGCGGATCATGCCGCCGAAGGGAGAGGATTATGAGCATCATCATACCATCGAAAGGTGGGGCGCAAGGCGGTGCGCGCGGCAAAGCGTCTTTCAACAGCGGGTTTCTGTTCGAATCGCCGCAACCGGCCGGGCGCAAGATCACGGCGGGCTTCACTTATCTGCAACGCATCGGCAAGGGCGCCAGCTATGACGTGTGGTTCCCACCCGAGTTGAAGCAGGCTCTGGAAATCCGCAAACAGACCGGGCTTGAAATCGGCCACGAACAATTCCCGGCGCAATGGGCCGCTGTGCGGCAATTCGAATTGCTGCATGAATCGGGCAATCACAAAATCTACGATCTCGACCCCGATAATCTGAAACGCTGTTTTCAGGATCTGTCGAAAAGCATGCGCGCAGGCGGTTACCGGATCACGGTGGCGACGCTCGGCAGTTATCGCGAAACCTCAAGCGGCGACGAACTTGAAATCCTCGACCGCCGTTTGCAGAAACGCATCGCGCAGATGATCCATATGCTTTATCTCGACACGCAGAGCGCCGAAATTAACGAGGCGGTCGATAAAAAACTGGCGGAAAAGAAATGGGATTACCGCCATGAATTGCCGCATGTCGGCATGGTGCTGGGCGCGGGCGATCTGTTCCACCCCACCTGCGCCGACGATGACGACGAAGAAGAAAAAGAAATCAAGCGCCGCCGCAAAGGCGGTTCCGGGGAAACGCCGTTGAGCCGCCGCGCACATCGCAAGGCGCGGCAATTTTTCGATATTCTCGACCAGTTGCCGCACAGCCAGATCGTGCATGACACCGCCATCGGCCTGCAATTGCCGGAACTGAACGGCAACAATGAATGGAATTATATCGCCAATCCCGAGGAAACGCTGGGCGCGTTCAACCGCCTGATCGGCGACGTATTCGGTAAATTCAACCGGGTTTCATTGGGCAAATTGCAGGGCCGCGCCAGCCCCGACACCGATGCGCCCACCGCGACCTATCACCTGCGCGGCTATGGCGACCGCATGACGCAAAGCAGCATGGCGTTTCAGCGCGGCGCGGCGGCATTGGCTTTGGGCTAGTTGAGGCCGAGCGCAGCCAAAATCTGCGGCGCGAACTGGTTCATCAGCCACACCGATGCGGCGGGCGTTATATGTTCATCATCGACATAGGTAATAGCGTCGAGAGTATCGCCGATACGCGTCAGGCAACCGCCTGCGTTGCACATTTTGTCGCGCGGATCGAGATAAAGCGCGCTCGCCGCCGCGCTGCGTAACAGATCGTCGAGCGGTGCAATCTGCGGATCGAGATGTTTTGAACTATATTCCGGCGGCAAAGCATGGGCGGCCACAATGGCGCGGCGGTAAATGGCAGGCAGCGGCGAAAGCCAGCGCGGTTCTGACCCCACCACGATAATTTTGGCCTGAGGTGCCGCGGCGCGAATTTTTTTCAGCGCGAGCCCAAGGTCATCGGCGATTTCCTGCGGCGGCATCGGGTAATCCGGATGCGCCCAGGCGGCGGACAGCAAAATCACCTCGGGCTTCATCGTCGCAAGATCCCCCAAAATGCGGTCATTGATGTCGTTGCAATTCTGGCGGAAGACCAGATTCTGCAGATCGAACAGAGGCGGGCAGCCGCCCTGCGTCAATTGCGTGATGCCGAACCCATGCGTTTCCTGCAATGCCTTCAGTCCCGGATAAAGCGCCGCCGCATGCGAGTCGCCCCACAGCAGAAGCAGCGGGTGTTTATTCTCGATGCAGGAAGCGTCATGATCATAGTCGGCGGGTTTTTCGAGGTGACAGGTGCCGAGCCGCACCTGCTGCCGCCACTTGTCGATCAGGCGCGGACCGTCAAGCGACTCGACCGCAGCGCCATATTGCGCGAAACGCGCGGGCAGCCCCTCGCCGCGCATAATACCGAAGCCGGCAATGCCCAGCGCCGCCATCAAAGCGAGCAGAATGAAAATGCGTTTTTTGTCGAGACCGCCGCTACGCAACGGTTTTTCCACCAACCGATAAGTCAGCGCGGCCAATGCGAAAGCGGCGAGGATGAGAAGGATGCGCTGAAGCCGCGACGGTTCTTCGCCATTCAGAATGCGGGCGAAAGACAATAACGGCCAATGCCACAGGTAAAGCGGATAACTGACAAGCCCGATGCCGACCATGCCGCGACGGGCGAGCACGAAACGATTGACGTACGCCATAGGCCCGGCGGCGATAATCAGCACCGCGCCGCCGACCGGCAGCAAAGCGCGCCAGCCGGGGAACGGCATGTTTTTGGTGAAGGCGAAAAGCGCAACGACGATCAGCAAACTTCCGGCCAGCGCCGCGCTTTCCCGAGCCGCGCGGCGCCTGAGAGAAAATCCGTGCTGCGCCAACCACGCCAGATAACCGCCCGCCAGTAATTCCCAGAAACGCCCGAAAGGCGAATAAAAACCTACCACGCCGCCCTGCGCCACGAATTTGCTGTCGGTCACGAACCAGATAGCGGCGGCGAACGAGGCCACAAACACCACGCCGATCATCGTCCCGGCGCGATGTTTCCACCGCCATGCCGCCGCCAGCATCAAAGGCCAGAAAATATAGAATTGTTCTTCAACGCCGAGCGACCATAGATGCAGCAACGGTTTGGTTTCGGCGGCGCCGTCGAAATAACCGGATTCCCGTTCGAACGCCAGATTGGCGACGAAACCGGCGCTGGCGGCGAGATGCCTGCCGAAGGCGCGGAACTGATCGGGCCACAGAACCAGATAGCCGCAGGCCAGCGAAGCCGCAAGCACGAGAATAAGCGCGGGGAAAATGCGCCGCACGCGGCGGGCATAGAAATCCCACAGGCTGAATTTTTCTGCCTGCAGATTCGCCAGCAAGATGCTGCTGATTAAATAACCCGAGATGACAAAGAAAATATCGACGCCGACAAACCCGCCAGGCGCCCATGCCGGAAAAGCATGGAACCCCAGCACGCAGAGAATGGCGACCGCGCGCAACCCATCAATGTCAGGACGATAGGCGGGGTGCAGCGGTTCGGTTTTCATTTTTTACGTAGCGGCTTCTTGCGCGCGATTTTCGGCGCATCGACCGAGACCAGGCGCACGCCGGATTCCGCGAGTTTAATCAGGCCGGTTTCAATGCTGTGTTTCCATTTTTCCTTGAGCTTCGCATAACGGCGGAAGGAACCGACCGGCACATACACATTGGCAAGCTGCAATTCGCCGATCATCCCCGCGCAAACGGCGCAGGGTTCGAGCGTCACATATAAAGACGCGCCCGCGATTTTTTTGTGGCGGCGCATGGCGTCCATCATCGCCAGCTGTTCGGCGCAGTTGATCCACAGGGATTTGGAACCGTCCTGATAGCGTTCCGGACGGCGACGATCGACACCATGCGCAAAGCGGTTCGATGCGGCGGCGATTTCGCGCCCTTTGGCATCGACCAGAACCGCGCCGACGCGGACGCTGGGATGCGGACTGCCGCCTTTGCTGACCGGGGATGTGGCCACCTGTTCGGCGCGGGCCAGCCACAGGCGATGATCGAGCCACGAATCGCGGCTGCGGGCGGGGGGTGACTTTTTGCTGGCCATAAGAATTTTTACCTTAAAATCTTAAAAGAAGAGCCATTTTTCTCTCATTTCTTTACCAATAGATTAAAACCTGATTTGGTTGCGTCGAAAATCCATGATAAACAGCCCCCATGAACAACATTGTCCACAAATATAAGCTTATGAGCGACCACGACATCCTGCACGCTGCAACGCATGTGTTGACCGCCGAGGGCAACGCCCTCAAGGCTTTGGCCGATAATCTGGGCGAAAGCTTCGTCAAGGCGACACAAACCGTGATGAACTGCAAAGGCCGCGTCATCGTCACCGGCATGGGCAAGAGCGGCCATATCGCCCATAAAATCGCGGCCACTCTGGCATCGACCGGCACGCCCGCGCATTTCGTGCATCCGGGCGAGGCCAGCCACGGCGATTTGGGCATGATCGTGCGCGAAGACGTCGTGATCGCTTTGTCGAATTCGGGCGAGGCGGCGGAACTGACCGACCTTGTCAATTACACGCGGCGGTTTTCGATTCCGCTGATTGCCATTACCAGCCGCGCGCAAAGTGCCTTAGGCAGCGCCGCCGACGTCACCGTCGTGCTACCGAACGAACCCGAAGTGTGCCCGATGGGCCTTGCGCCCACGACATCGACCACGATGATGATGGCGCTGGGCGATGCGCTGGCCGTCGCCATTATGGAGGGCAAAGGATTCACCGCCGAGGATTACAAGAATTTCCATCCCGGCGGCAAGCTGGGTAAGATCCTATTGCGCGTCAATGAACTGATGCGCAAAGGCGCCGATATGCCTCTGGTCGCCGAAAGCGATTTGATGACGCATGTTCTGGTCGTGATGACGGAAAAGAGTCTGGGCTGCGCCGGCGTGTGCGACAGCGCGGGCAAACTGGTCGGCATCATTACCGACGGCGATTTGCGTCGCCATATCCAAGGCGATTTTCTTTCCCAGAATGCCGCCCAGATCATGACCAAAGCGCCGATGACGGCGGAGCCGGGCATGCTGGCGGCGGAAGCGCTGAAGATCCTCAACGAAAAAGCGCGCACGCAATTGTTCGTGGTCGAAAGCGGCAAGCCGGTCGGCATTCTGCATATTCACGATTTGTTGCGCGCCGGGATTGCTTAAGGATATTTCTAAAGGGCCTTTTGTACCCCGCCCCGGGGGGGGGGGGGCGCCGCCCCGCCGGGGGGGGGGGGGGGGGGGGGGGCGGGGGGGGGGGGGGGTTCAGGGTCTCCATCCACGAGCACAAAAACAAAACATTTCTAAAACACAACCCCGCGGCGCGG
>JARLJC010000335.1 GCA_031291435.1 Alphaproteobacteria bacterium
ACGATGGCTTTGAAAGGCGCGCCACGAATTGGCAGACAGTCGTCCATTGGCGCCGCAATTTTCAAAACCAGCATATTTTGATGATAATTGTCACTTGAGCGCTACTTTGAGCGCTCGTCGGATTACAAGCCCGTTGCCCGCCGCAGCGCATCGTTGATTCGCTCCTGCCACCCCGGACCATCCTCCTGAAAATGTGCAATCAGATCGCTGTCGAGCTTGATCGACACCAACTCTTTAGCGACGGGAACGCCGTCTTTTCTTTGCTTGCGGGCGGGCTCAGCCGCAGGCGGCGTTGCTGGTCTGAACACAGCTTCAGCTAAGGACAAGGCGTCGGTCGGTCGATACCGGTTCGGTGGTCTCGTCATGTGAATTCTTCTCCCGTTGAGCTACGAACCGATCGTGCTTAGCTTGACCCTGCAATCAATGGAAGTCGAAGGCAAAGGTGACGGTTGGACTTGCGGCCGTCGGCATAGTGCTCGAGCCACGACTTTGGGACAAGCATGATTCGAATGTTCGGGGGTCGGCAGCAAAGTCCGCTATTGCCGGCGTGCGGTAACGATGGAGAGGCGCGATGGTATCGACTGATCTCCTGGGGTTACGAATGCGCAAAATCATCCATGTCGACATGGACGCATTTTTCGCATCGGTGGAGCAGCGGGATCATCCAGAGCTTCGTGGACAACCGGTGGCGGTCGGCTATGGGCGCGAGCGTGGTCGTGGCCGCCGCCAGTTACGAGGCGAGAAAATTCGGCGTGCGTTCCGCAATGCCGTCAGTGACGGCGTTGCGCAAATGCCCGGAACTGATTTTCACGCCGCCGCGGTTTGAAGTCTATAAAATGGTCTCGCGGCAAATCCGCGCCATTTTCGCGCAATTCACGCCCTTGATCGAGCCCCTGTCGCTCGACGAGGCCTATCTCGACGTCACGGATTTTCTACCCGACGCGACGACCGCCACCGAAACAGCCCAGTCGATCCGGGCGCTGATCCGCAGCGAAACAGGCCTCACGGCATCGGCCGGCGTGTCGTACAACAAGTTTCTCGCCAAGCTTGCGTCCGACCAGAACAAGCCAGACGGCTTGTGCGTGATCACGCCGAAACAGGGGCCGGCCTTTGTCGAAAGCTTACCCGTCGCCAAATTCCATGGCGTGGGACCGGCGACGGCGGAAAAAATGCGGCGTCTCGGCATCGCGACCGGCCGAGATCTGAAGACCTGCCCGCT
Organism: Alphaproteobacteria bacterium; assembly: GCA_031291435.1. GTDB lineage: Bacteria > Pseudomonadota > Alphaproteobacteria > UBA9219 > UBA9219 > CAIXLI01. The sequence goes on from JARLJC010000335.1 coordinate 1,220, forward strand.
GGAAACCCTGCAGGCGCATTTCGGCAAGGCCGGGCTTTATTATTACGCTATCGCCCGCGGAGTCGACGAAAGGCCCGTTCGCCCGGATCGGGAGCGCAAGTCGGTTGGCGCGGAAAGAACTTTCATGGCGGACCTCTTCGCTTTCGAGCAAGCCGCCGCCGTTCTGCCCGCGATTATCGACAAGGTCTGGCGCGCTTGCGAAGGCGCCAGGCTGTATGGGCGCACCCTCACGCTGAAAGTGAAATATTCGGATTTCCAGCAAGTCACCCGCAGCCAAACAGAAGTCGCGCCCATCCCGACCGTCGCCGAATTCGAACGTCGCGCCTTGGCGCTGCTGGCGCCGATCTTTCCAACCAGACGCGGCGTCCGCCTGCTGGGCCTCACCCTTTCGGGATTTGGACCAACGTTGCCTCCAAGCGACGAGCAACTGAGCTTCGAGCTGATCGAGACGGATTAGCCTAGCTTGAAAAACTATAATTAGAAGACAGAGCCCACATGGCTCTGCCGCATCGATCATTTTCACGCACTAGCGGCCACCGCGAGGCGCGCGAGGGCCGGCAGCGACTTGACGCCGGTCCTTTTCATCACGGCGGCGCGGTGATTCTCGACCGTGCGCTGGCTGATGCCCAGATCCGCGGCAATATTCTTGCTCGGATGACCGGCG
>JARLJC010000336.1 GCA_031291435.1 Alphaproteobacteria bacterium
ATATGCTCGACGTATTTCTCGTAAAGCTGTATTTCCTTTTCGGAATCCATCAAATTGTCCAACATCGGCAGCAGCGCCATGTCTTCTTTGCGCGCGTGCGGCACCAGACAATCATACAGGTCCTGTCCGAGCCGGCGGAATTCGCCCCAGCGCGCGGCATCGAACCCCTGCACGCGGACGTCGCCGATGAGCTTGACCAGCGCGGCGCCGATCGGGCGGATAATGCCGTGCTCGTAAGTCAGATGCGCGCCGATGCCCTGATTGCCCGCTTCGCCGAGGTAGGAGAACAGCTCAGCCTCTTCAAACGCAAAATGATGCTCGACCTCGCCCGGCAGTTCGGCGGCCAGATCGCTCAAGAGTTTCGCCACCATCGGATCTTTCGCGTCGGGAGCGCTGTCCCGGTGGCGCGCGATGGTCTGCACCAGCCGCTCCATCAAAGCGATGACGGCGGTGTGCTCCTCGTGCAGCTTCTGGCAGACGCGGTTCTGGAAGTTCATGGCTTAGCCGTGCAACTGTTCGTATTTGGTAAGCAGGTCGTCTTTCGACTCGTTCCAATCCGGATTAGGATCGATGCAGTTGGCCGGACAGACCAGCTTGCACTGCGGCTCGTCCTCGGCGCCCACGCATTCGGTACATTTCAGCGGATCGATGATGTACATCGGATTGCCGGCGGTGATCGCTTTGTTCGGGCACACCGGCTCGCAGGCATCGCAAGCCGTGCAGGCATCGGTAATCATCAGGGCCATCGTTTTATCTCCTCATATTCTCAGGCTGCCGCCGGCACGCGGCCGGTACTGGCAAGTTTTTCAAACCGGAACGCGCCCCACAAGGCAGCTCCGATCGCGCCTGCATACATCGAATCCGGATGACTGCGAACCGAAACCTTCATGTCCTTGATGTGCGAGATATCCTCTTCCAGCGCGGCGACCAAGCCTTTGTCGAGGGCGAGCCCGCCAGTCACCATCACCGCGCCATCGACCACCCCGATCGATTTCAGCAGCTTAGATAGCCGCGCCGCCATCGACAGGTGGATGCCTTTCAGGATATTCGGTGTCGTAATGCCGC
>JARLJC010000337.1 GCA_031291435.1 Alphaproteobacteria bacterium
AATTGCGTGGCGCGGAAACCGCAGAAGCGGCAGGTGAAATCGTCGCGTTTAAGGATTTTTTCCGCGTCGGATTTGTTATTTTTTGGCGGCGGCTTGGAAGCGCCACCGCTCCCGGCGCCGGATCCGCGTCCGACGCCGAGAGTAAGGGGGAGGAATGACACTTAATTAAACTCTTAGAACGTGATGCCATTGCCGAACGAAGACTGGCCGCTGCCCGTCGTCGTCTGGCCGGTCTGTTGCAGCATGCCGGCAACAGCAGGCGCCGCGAGGAACGCCGCACCGGCACCCAGCTTGCCGAGGCCCGGCCCAAGCGGGTTGCTGCCGGGGGCATCGGAGTGTTTCTTGACGCCGGCGATACCGGCGATAACCATCACCACGCCGAGGCCATAGCTGATGTAGCTGATAACGCGCACGATCGGAATGGCGACATTGCCTTCGGCGTTCTGGGTGGCGCTGGCGAGGTCGGCCCACGCATGCGACGGCATAACCGCGGCGAAGGTCGCGGCGACCATAAGGCCGGACAGAACATCGTTCAGAAGTTCACGTTTCATCGAAATCTTCATAGTCATTCCTCCACAGGGGCCAGGGTAAATTGCTAAACTTTTATCCGCTTTGTATCCAATTTAGGCTTCGTTTCTTAACAGATACTTAATTACGCATCCTACTTCAACTTGGCCATTCTTGCAAATCCCTTTACGCGCGGGGCTGTCCGCCTTGGTCTTACTGGATCAGCCCGGTGCCGAAAGTCTTGTCAAAAATCTTGAGCATCATGAAGATATTAATCGCCATCGCGCCGCCGGCGATATGGGTGATGCCCTGGGCCAGGGTGACGTTGCCGCCGCCGCCTTCGACCACTTTTTTCATGATCAGCCAGCCGCGCACAAAAGCGATGAAGCCGATAACCTGAACGAAGGTCAGGCCGGCGGCCACGGCGGTAGCGAATTGCTGCGAGCCGCCGCCCAGTTGTGAGACAAAGCCCCAGCTGAGGACGGAACTGGCCGAGGGATCGGTGACCGACGAGCTGCCGAAAAGCGACGCCATAACCATCGAGAAATTGCCGCCGATGGTGAACAGAATGGCCCCGAAGCCGATATTGACCAGAATGCTGTGGATCGAATTGGCGCGGGGATCAAAGCCGTATTTGGAGGCTTTCATAAGCCCTCTCAGCATCATAAAGACGCCGGCGACGTTGGCGATAACCTGAACCAGCGCCGTCAAAGGCGGCGCGATATTATTGACGAAATTGGCCATCATCGTATCGAGGCCGGTTCCGCCCGCGGAGTCGCTACCGGCGCTGCCTGCGGGATGACACCCGGCCATCGTCGGCGAAACGGCATAGCCAAGGCTGGTGGCGACGGCCGAAAGAACGCTGGGCAGTACGAACAGAAGCGCCGCGCCGCACCACAGCATCAGCGGCTTCTGGATCGAATTGTTGGCCTGATTGTCGGTATGAAGGCGGAAATAGTGGATGCCCGCAACCGTGCAGGCCGCCGCCGAGACATAGGACACATAAGCAAAAATCTGGGCTATCGGCAGGGTGTTGCCGCAGCTCTGGAAAAACATGTCGCCCAGCGTGCTGGCCGCGGTGCCGCCGCTGGCGCCGCCGGTTCCCTGAATATCGAGGGCGAAAGCGAGCCCGGTCTGGGCCACCAGGAAAGCCGCCGCGATCGCGGCTATCGCGGGAAGCGAGCTGGTTTTATGAAAATGCTTATTAAACAATAACATATCTCCCAAAAAAAGCGGGCGCGCGGCTTCCCATCCTATGCGACCGACTTTACTGACATGACGTCATTTTGCCAATGTAATATTAACAAGCTTTTAATTTCGTCTTGCAGATAAAGGGCTTAACAGGATTTAGGCGCAGGGAGCCCGCCCCCTAAGGCCTTGTCATGCCTTGGCCAAAAGAGGAGTCAGCAGGCTTTCGCGTTCCTCGGCCCAGCGAATGATCGACAGCTTGCCGTCGAAATCCTCGACCAGAGCGGTGCAGGATTCGACCCAGTCCCCGTCAGTCAGATACAGCACATTGCCGATCTGCCGCATTTCGGCGTGGTGAATATGGCCGCATAGAACCGCATCGGCATTTTCACGGGCGGCATGCTCAGCGATATAGGTTTCGAACAGGCCGATATAGGCGACGGCGTTCTTGACCTTGTGTTTCAGATAGGCCGACAGCGACCAGTAAGGCATGCCGAGGCGGCGGCGGATCATATTGTAGATGCGGTTGACATACAGCGCGACGTCGTAAGCCTTGTCGCCGAGATGCGCCAGCCATTTGGCGTAACCCACCACCGCGTCGAACTGGTCCCCATGCAAAATCAGCATGCGCAGGCCTGCGGCGGTTTCATGGACGATTTCGTTGACGACATAGACGCCGCCGAAATGAAGGCCGCAGAAAGGCCGCGCGCCTTCATCGTGATTGCCGGGGACGTAAAACACTTTGGTGCCGTGGCGCGCGCGGCGCAAAATTTTCTGCACCACGTCGTTATGCGCCTGCGGCCAGTACCAGCGGCGGCGCAGATGCCAGCCATCGACAATATCGCCGACCAGATAGAGATAATCGGATTCGGTGTGACGGAGAAAATCGAGCAGTCTTTCCGCCTGACACCCGCGCGTGCCGAGATGGATATCGGAAATCCATATTGACCGGAAACGCAGAACATAATCGTCTTCCTGTTCCGAACCGGGCAACGCGGGCGTGGAATTCATCCATCCTCCAGATGCAAGAGAGCGGCGTTGCTGAGCGCCAGCGCCACCGCGGGAATCGCCCATGCCGCCAGCGCCACCGGCAAAGTCTGATTGGCGCCCAGCGCATTGACGACGTTATTGAGCGTGTACAGCAAACTGCCCAGCAACACGCCGGAAATGATCATGCCGGTGACGCTGCCGCGCCGGTTCATGCGCAAGGCGAAACTGGCGGCGAAAAACACCATCGCGCACAGCAGCAGCGGCTGCGACAGCAAACTCTGGAACGCCAGCTGATGCCGCGTCTGCGGCAAGCCGATGGTTTTAAGCGCGCGGATGAAGCGCGGCAATTCCCAGAAGGAAATCGTATTGGGCGCGGCCATGCTTTCCTGAATTTTACCGAGCGTCAGCGAAGTCGGCAGGCGCCAGTCATCGACATGCTGCGCGGGCTGCTGATCCATATTCACCCAGGCGTCCGGCACATCCCAAGCCCCCTCGGTCAGAACCGCCCGCGGCGCATCGACGCGGCCGAGATAGACATCGTTATCGTCATAGATGAACGCCATCAAAGGCGAGAGGGTCAGCGGATTCATCTCGATGTGATCGGCATGCAGAAGATAATGGCGCTGGCTGTCGCGCTGCCGCAGCCACAGACCCGCGCCGGTCAGTTCCAGCGTCGGCACGCGCTCCAGGTAATGCATCTCCATCATGTGGTAACGCGCATTCATCGCCGCGCCCATCGGATTGATGACGGCGATATTGAGCAGCGAGAAAATCAGCGTCACCAGCAGCGCGGGCATCATGAATTGCCACGCCGACACCCCCGCCGAGCGCGCGATCACCAGTTCCTGGCTGCGCGTCAATCGCCAGAAAGTGAACAGCCCCGCGAACAGAACCACGAAAGGCAGAATTTTTTCGATGGTTTCCGGCAATTTATAAACGCCCATCTTCATGATGATGATGAAACCGACATCCGGCCGCCCGCCCGCGCGGCGCATCAGTTCCGCCACCTCGAACAGCAGCACGATGCCCGACAGGCTGATCAGAAACGCCGCGAACCACAGCAGATATTGCCGCCCGAAATAACGCTGCAGAACCAGGTTGCCCATCATGGCGCCACCCCGCGCAAACGCTGGAAGGGTCGCCAGTCGTCGCTGTTCAGCAACACCAGCGCCACGGGGGCGGGCAGAACGGCGATCAGGTAAAGCAGAAAGGTCCAGCCGCTGTCGCGCGCCGCCATGCCGTTGACGGTCATAAAGCCCGCCTGCAGCACGACGATACACAAAGCGCCCGCCAGAATGCGCCCGCTCATGCCGCGCCGGTTGAACGCGCCCATCAGAATGGTGGCAAGGCCGATCAAGGCATAAGACAGCGACAGGAACGGTATCGCGAGGCGCGAATTCAGCTCGCCAATGAAATGCGACATCGGCCCGCGCGCGCGCAAAATTTCCGGCTCAGGATTCAACAGCTCGGCGATGTCCATCTCGCGCGGGTCGGGCAGGCGGCTGGTCGAGGAATTGCGCAGCGCGTCGAGGTCGAGCACATACTGGTCGAAGGAAAGTTCCGACAATTTGCCGGTGGTGCGGTCGAATTCCTGCCGCCTGCCGTTGAAAATGATCATATGCGGCTGGCCGGTGCCGCCATCTACTACCTGCCCTGTCGCGGCCATCGTCGTCACCGGATCGTCGGGATTGCGCACATCGTGGATGAGGATGCCTTCCAGCGAGCCGTTGGGGCCGCGCTTGTTGGCATAGAAAGTCAGCCCTTCGGCGAGATCGTTGAAACTGCCGGGATGCGACAGGAACACCGCGTAACTGTCGCGCATTTTATATTGCAGCTGGACAAGGCCGCGGTTAGCCGCAGGCGTAATCCACAACGTCATCGCGAAACAGACGAGGGTCACCGCCGCCGCCAGCATCAAAGCCGGTTCGATCAGGCGCATCAGGCTGAGGCCCGCGCTGCGCATGACCGCGAGTTCGCTGTCGACCGCCAGCCGGTGATAGACGAACACCACCGCCGTGCCCAGACCGAGCGGCATGATGAGCGGCAGGAAGGTCAGCGCCGACAGCGCCAGCAGCTGGAAAAAAATCACGATGGTCGAGGAATTGTCGAGCACTAGCGACAAAAGCCGGAACGACTGGGTGAAAAGCACGACGAAAGTGACCGCGCCGGTTGCAAATGCGAACGCCGCCGCCAATTGACGCAACAAATAGAGGGTCAGGATTCGATTCATCGCGGCCCCATCGGGAACTGGACAAATTCTCTAACCAGTTTAAGCTTAAAAAGCAAACAAACACTAGAGGATAGATTATGCTCAAAATCTCATTCGCATCCGCCGCTCTGCCCGCGCAACACGCGCTCATCCTGACCATAGCCTCAGGCAATAAATTCGGCAGCCTGGGCGCGAAGCTCGATGCCAAAACCGGCCACGCCCTCAAACACGCCATGGAAGCCGCGCATTTCGACGGCAAATGCGGGCAGGCGGTGACCATCCTCGCCCCCGCCAAAACGCGCCTCAGCCGCGTGGTTCTGGTCGGCATCGGCGATGCGGCCAAGGCCGATGCCGGGGCGTTTGCCCGTATCGGCGGCGCTGCTGTTGCGGCTCTGTGCGGCAAGGATGCGCAAGCGACCTTGCTGATCGACGATCATAAAGGGCTGGCAATCGATGCCGGCGAAGCGGCGGCACAGGCGGCCCTTGGCGCGCGCTTGCGTTCCTATCGTTTCGACAAATATCACACCAGGATGAAGGCGGATCAGAAACCGGCTCTGCGCAACCTGACCGTCGCGACTGCCGCCGCCGCTGCCGCGAAAGCGGCCTATGCCGATCTCGACAAAATCGCCGATGGCGTGTTCCTCGCCCGCGATCTCGTCACCGAACCGGCTAATGTCATTTATCCGGAAACTTTGATGCAGCAGGCGCGGGCCTTGAGCGAACTCGGCGTCAAGATCGAAGTCCTCGACCAGAAGCAGATGAAGAAACTTGGCATGGGTGCCCTTCTCGGCGTGGCACAGGGCAGCGCCAACCCCCCTTATCTTGTCTGCATGCAATGGCTGGGCAATCCGTCGGCCAAGGATAAAGCGCCGGTCTGCTTCGTCGGTAAGGGCGTTACTTTCGATACCGGCGGCATTTCGATCAAGCCCGCCGCCGGGATGGAAGAAATGAAATTCGATATGGGCGGTTCCGCCGCCGTGATCGGCGCGATGAAGGCCTTGGCCGGGCGCAAGGCCAAGGCCAATGTCGTCGGCGTGGTCGGGTTGGTTGAAAACATGCCGTCCGGCACCGCGCAGCGTCCGGGCGATGTCGTCACCACCGCCGATGGCCAGACCGTCGAAGTCATTAATACCGATGCCGAAGGGCGTTTGGTGCTTGCCGATGCCTTGTGGTACGCGCAGA
>JARLJC010000338.1 GCA_031291435.1 Alphaproteobacteria bacterium
CCAATGCGGGTATGTCGCTGTTCGCCAAGCTGAACAGTTTCGACCCGGGCCTAGAGCACCGCGCGCATAGCAGCACCGCCGCCTAAAGCCGCCGCCAGAGTTCCCACCACCGACACCGCGACATAGACCGCCAGCGTGGCGTAATCGCCTTTCTCCCACATCATCGCGCTCTCCAGAGAAAAGGCCGAGAATGTGGTGAAGCCGCCCAAAATGCCCGTCACCAGAAACAGCCGTGCCGGCTCAACCGGCGAAACGCGCAAGGCCAGAAATTCCGTCAAGCCGCCGATCAGCAACGCGCCGATCAGATTGACGCTCAGCGTATGCCACGGAAAACTCGAACCCGTCACGCGCCCGGTCGCCAGGGTCACGCCATAACGCGCCACCGCACCGATGCCGCCGCCGATAAACACATACAGAAAATTCATGGAACATCTCCCTCAAATAGAGCCGTCATTCCGGAAAATTTTCTCTTCGCTCTTACCCGCGTCAGCGGGGAAGGCGAAAGAAAATTTGTCCGGAATCCAGTTGTCCTGTCAATAAAAACCGCCCGTCCAGACTCACGCAAACTTCCTCACCGCCACCGCCGCATTCAACCCGCCGAACGCAAACGAATTATTGAGCGCCACGCGAATCTTCATCGGCCTCGCCTCATTCGGCACATAATCCAGATCGCATTCCGGGTCACGCTCCAGATAATTAATAGTCGGCGGCGCAACGTCCGCATTCACCGACAAAATAGTCGCCAGCATCTCCAAAGCCCCGGCAGCGCCCAAGGCATGCCCGAACATCGACTTGCTCGACGACAAAGCAATTTCCTTCGCCCGCGCGCCCAGCGCGATTTTCAAAGCCCCCGTCTCGGTCGCGTCATTGATGCGCGTCCCGGTGCCATGGGCATTGATGTAATCGATATCGTCGGGCGACATCCGCGCGTCGCCCAGGCAATTGACCACCGCGCGCGCAGCCCCTGCTTTATCGGGCGTCGTGATATCTTTGGCGTCCGACGACATGCCGAACCCGGCGAACTCGCCGTAAATCTTCGCGCCGCGCTTGCGCGCCTTCTCCTCGGTCTCCAGCACGAACATCCCGGCACCTTCGCCCAGAACCATCCCCAGCCGCCCGCCGGAAAAAGGCCGACAGACATCGGGCGCCATCACGCGCAACGCCTCCCATCCCCGCAAAGTCCCAAGCGTCAAACAGGCCTCGGCCCCGCCGGTAATCGCCGAGTCAATCAACCCCGACCGCAGCATCGACAAAGTCACGCCCATCGCATGTATCGCCGACGCGCAGGCGCTGGCCACGGTAAAGCCCGGCCCCTTAATCCCCAGCGCCATGCTGATCTGGCTCGACCCGGCATTGGCCATCAAACGCGGAATCGTGAAAGGATGCACGCGCCCCGACCCCGCGGGATCGAGCAATTTGTTATATTGTTCCTCGAGCGTGCCCTGCCCGCCGACGCCGGTGCCGGTAATCACCGCCATGCGTTCGGCGTTTTCCTCGGTCAGCACAATGCCGGAATCGCGCATCGCCTGCGTCGCCGCCGCCACCGCGAATTGCGAGAACCGGTCGAGCATGGGGATTTTCTTGGGGTCGATATACTCTTCCGGCACAAACCCCTTGACCGGAGCCGCCGGAAAAGTCACATCCTGCCCGCGCGAGGGAAACGTCATCGTCGCGGTGCCGCCGCGCCCGGCAAACAAATTCTCGCCGAACTCTTTGACATTATTCCCGATCGGCGAAATAACGCCGAGGCCGGTGATGACGATACGCTGCATGAAAAAACCCTGAATCTATGACCCTTTATGTATGCCAACCCGCAACGAAAAAATACAGGACTTATAAACGTGAGGTTTTAGAACAGCGATTGCCGTTAGGGACTCCCTCTCCCCCAACGGGGGAGAGGGCGGAAAAACTTAGAGTTAGTTGAGCGGCAGCGAAAACTAACTCTTAGTTTTTCCGGGTGAGGGGGCATCTTTTACCTTCGTCTTATCCCTAAACGCACACAGATCCCGCACCACACATGCCGGACACTCCGGCCCCCGCGCCTTGCACACATACCGCCCATGCAGAATGAGCCAATGATGCGCATGCCCCATATATTTGGCCGGTATAACCTTGACCAGCTTCGCCTCAACCGCCTCCGGCGTCTCGCCCTTGGCCATCCCGGTGCGATTGGCGACCCGAAACACATGCGTATCGACCGCCATTGTCGGCTGCCCGAAATACACATTCAAAATCACATTGGCGGTCTTGCGCCCGACTCCGGGCAAACTTTCCAGCTCCCCGCGCGTGCCGGGGACTTCGCCCTTGAACCGCTCAACCAGTATCCGCGACAAAGCGATAATGTTTTTCGCCTTACCGTTAAACAGCCCTATGGTCTTCACATATTCCTTCAACCCGGCCTCGCCGAGTTTCAGCATCGCATCGGGCGTCTGCACTTTCTTGAACAACCCAGCGGTCGCCTTGTTCACCCCAGCATCGGTCGCCTGCGCCGACAGCACCACGGCCCCCAGCAGCGTATAGGCATTCACATAATTCAATTCAGTCTTCGGTTCCGGCTCAATCGCCGCCAACCGCCGGAAAAATTCATCGACATCGGCGGGCTTCATGAACGCCCCCTCAAATGGATTGTCATTCCGGAAACTTTGCTTTTTAGGCCGCGCTTGCGCGGAATAAAATGCAAAGTTATCCGGAATCCCATTTGGTTTCTTTCTTATTGGAAAATAAGAGTCATGCCGCGATCTCCGCACCCATCGCGCGCTGATAAAGCTCGCCAATGGCAGCGCGCTCGGCCTCGTCGCACTTGTTGAGGAACGTCAGCCGGAACGCCGCTTCGACATTGCCGAATATCTCGACATTCTCGGCCCACGAAATCACCGTGCGCGGCGACATCACGGTGGAAATATCGCCCTGCATGAAAGCCTGCCGCGTCAACCCGGCCAGCGCCACCATGCCTTTCAGCGTTTCTTTCTTATCCGCCTTGCCGAAAGCCGGAACCTTGGCCGCGACAATCGCCGCTTCTTCTTCCGCAGGCAGATAATTCAACGTGGCGACGATATTCCAGCGATCAAGCTGCCCCTGATTGAGCGCATGCGTACCGTGATACAAACCCGTGGTATCCCCAAGCCCGACCGTATTCGCCGTCGCGAACAACCGGAAACCGGCATGCGGATGAATAACCCGATTCTGATCGAGCAAAGTCAGTTTCCCCTCGACCTCCAGCACGCGCTGAATGACGAACATCACATCGGGACGCCCGGCGTCATATTCATCGAACACCAGCGCACAGGCATGCTGCAAAGCCCAGGGCAGCAGCCCTTCGCGATATTCGGTGACCTGTTTCCCGTCTTTCAGAACAATGGCGTCCTTGCCGATCAGATCGATGCGGCTGACATGACTGTCGAGATTGATGCGGATGCAGGGCCAGTTGAGCCGCGCCGCAACCTGTTCGATATGCGTCGATTTGCCGGTACCGTGATAGCCCTGCAGCAAAACGCGGCGGTTAAACTTGAACCCCGCCAGAATCGCCAAAGTCGTCTCCGGATCGAACCGATACGCTTTATCGACCTCCGGCACATGCTCGCCCGCCTGACTGAAAGCGGGAACATCCCAGTCGCTGTCGATATCGAAAACCTTGCGCACGGAAACTTTACTGTCCGGCAAACCTTTTTCGTCGTTCACGCTCATCACAAATCTCGCAAGTTAGGAACCACATCGCCGCAATCACGGCGCGATTCCCTCCCCCTCGCGGGGAGGGTTAGGGAGGGGGGCGTTCCGCAAAAACAGCCTATCATTTTACGCAAGCTTCTTCTTCAACAACTCATTCAGCATCGCCGGATTGACCTTACCGCCGGTCGCCTTCATCACCTGACCGACAAAGAAGCCGAACAATTTATCCTTGCCCGATTTATATTCGGCGACCTTGTCGCCATTGGCGGCCAGAATCTCATCAATGGCTTTTTCAATCGCACCCGTATCGGTGACCTGCTTCAAACCTTTTTCATCGACAATCGCCGCCGCATCCTTGCCGGTCGCCAGCATTTCCTCGAATACATCCTTGGCGATACGCCCGGAAATGGTGTCGTTGGAAATCAGATCGATCAAACCGCCCAAAGCCTCCGCCGAAACCGGTGAAGTTTCAATCGTCTTGCCCTGCTTATTCAGCGCGGCAAAAAACTCGCCGGTGACCCAGTTGGCGGCCAGTTTCCCGTCGCGGCCCCCATTCTTACCTTTTACGACTTTCTCAAAAAACTCCGCCGAAGCGCGTTCCGCCACCAGCACCGAAGCATCATAAGGCTTCAACCCATATTCGGAAATAAACCGCGCTTTCTTATCATCCGGCAATTCCGGCAACGACGCCTTGATGCCCGCCACCATCGCGGGGTCGAGTTTCAGCGGCAACAAATCCGGGTCGGGGAAATACCGGTAATCATGCGCATCTTCCTTCGACCGCATGCTGCGCGTCTCGCCTTTCGACGTATCCCACAACCGCGTTTCCTGCTTGATAACGCCGCCGCTTTCCAACACCTCAACCTGCCGCGCCGACTCATACTCAATCGCCTGCTGCACAAAACGTATCGAATTGACGTTCTTGATTTCGCACCGCGTGCCCATGACCGGATCGCCCACCCGCCGCATCGACAGATTGACGTCGCAGCGCATCGAGCCTTCTTCCATATTGCCGTCGCAGGTGCCGAGATACCGCATGATGGCGCGCAGTTTTTTCAAATACGCGCCGGCTTCCTCGCCCGACCGCATATCGGGCTCCGACACGATTTCCATCAACGCCACGCCGGCGCGATTCAAATCGACATAAGTTTCGTTCGGCGACTGGTCATGCATGCTCTTACCCGCATCCTGCTCCAGATGCAGCCGCGTGATGCCGATCATGCGCGTGGTGCCATCGGCCATATCGAGCAAAATCTCACCCTTGCCGACGATGGGCTGCGTGAACTGGCTGATCTGATAGCCATTCGGCAAATCGGCATAGAAATAATTTTTGCGGTCGAACACCGACACCATATTGATCTGTGCCTTCAACCCCAGGCCGGTGCGCACCGCCTGCTCAACGCAAATCTCGTTGATGACCGGCAGCATCCCCGGAAACCCGGCATCGACGAAACTGACCTGCGCATTGGGCGCCGCGCCGAATTCCGTCGCTGCGCCTGAAAACAATTTTGAATGCGACGTGACCTGAGCATGCACCTCAAGCCCAATCACCATTTCCCAATCGCCTGTGGTTCCGTGAACAATGCTCATCGTCTTACGCCGTGAAAGGGGGTTTATGCGAAAACGCCGCGGCCTTTTCCAAAGCCGAAGCCGCCGTAAACAAAGTCGCTTCGTCAAAAGCGCGCCCGATCAATTGCAGCCCCATCGGCAATCCGTTTTTGGCGAGGCCAACCGGCACGCAAATACCGGGCAACCCGGCCAGATTCAGCGTCACCGTGAACACGTCTTCCAGATACATCTGCAAAGGATCGTCCTGCTTCTCGCCAATCGCGAACGCGGTCGAGGGCGAAGCCGGGGTCAAAATCGCATCACACATTTTGAACGCCGCATCGAAATCATTACGTATCAAACGCCGCACCCGCTGCGCCTTGCGGTAATAGGCATCGTAATACCCCGCCGACAAAACATAGGTGCCGATCAGAATACGCCGCCGCACTTCCTTGCCGAAACCCTCGCCGCGCGTGCTGGCATACATATCGTTCAAATCCTTGCCGGGAACGCGCAACCCAAACCGCACGCCGTCATAACGCGCCAGATTCGACGAGGCTTCGGCAGGCGCAATGATGTAGTAAACTGGCAAAGCATATTTGGTGTGCGGCAACGAAATCTCGACCACTTCCGCCCCGGCGTCGCGCAGCATCTGCGCACCCTTGTTCCACAAATCATCGAGTTCGGGGTTCAACCCCTCAATTCGATATTCGCGCGGCAAGCCGATCTTCATCCCCTTCACGGAACCGCCCAGCGCCTTCACATAATCCGGCACCGCGACATCCACAGACGTCGAATCTTTTTCATCAAACCCGGCCATCACCTGCAACATCCGCGCGGCATCTTCCACCGAGCGCGTCATCGGCCCCGCCTGATCGAGCGACGACGCAAACGCGATAATCCCGAACCTCGAACACCGCCCATAAGTCGGCTTCATCCCGACCGTCCCCGTTACTGAGGCGGGCTGCCTGATCGACCCGCCGGTATCCGTCCCGGTAGCACCCATCGCAATCCGCGCCGAAACAGCAGCCGCCGAACCCGACGACGAACCACCCGGCACTAACTTCCGCGCAGCCTTTTCAGGCTCCGCGCCCGACCACGGGCTAATGCTCGGTTTGAAATACGAAGTAATCCCGCTGCCGCCCATCGCGAATTCGTCGAGATTGACCTTGCCCAGCATGACCGCGCCCGCGCCGAACAATTTCGATGTCACGGTCGATTCATAAGTCGGCACAAAATTCTCGAGAATATGGCTGGCCGCCGTCGTGCGCGTGCCCCTGGTGCAATATAAATCCTTGATCGCCAGCGGAATGCCGTCCAGAGCGCCCGCCTTACCCGCCGCCCGCCGCGCATCCGACTCTGCCGCCTGCTTCAACGCAACATCCGGCGTCTCGGTAATAAACGCATTCAACCCGCGCGCCTTCTCCATCGCCACCAGATGCGCCTCGGCCAACTCCACCGCGCTAAACTGCTTCGCGGCCAATCCATCCAGCGCCCTGCTGATCGTCAAATCGGTAAGCTTGCTCATCTACCTATCCTAAACGTCGTTATAACAAACCACCCGCGCCGCAATCCGGACCGGATTCCCTCCCCCTCGCGGGGAGGGTTAGGGAGGGGGGCCGGAAGGAGCACGTAACGCTCTTACATCCGCATTCTTACTCAATCACCTTCGGCACCGTAAAGAAATCCGCAGTCTTCGACGGCGCATTGGCCAAAATCTCATCCACCTTGCCGCCATCCGTCACCACATCCGCCCGCGTCCGCAAATTGGCGTCATTCACATTCGCCAAAGGCTCGACGCCCTCGACATCAACCTCGTTCAACTGCGCGATCCAGTCGAGGATCGTGTTCAACTCGCCCGCAATATGGGTCTGCTCCGCCTCGGCGACCTTGATGCGCGCCAGACTGGCGATTTTGGCGACGGTTTTGGTATCGATCGACATGGTTAACTCATCCGGAACAACAGGTTGCACCCGCCGTGAAAGTAAAGAGCGCCTTGAAGCACCCAAGCCGCCACGGTAGAAACGCATGATTGAAAGCTATTTCCTTTATTACAGGTTTTGCCGTGCCCGACAATCCTCTTGAGACCATAAAGCTTGGCCGCCGCATCTTCATGAAAGGCGCCGCAGCAGCAGCGGCAGCAACCGCCGCGCCGCAGACAGCCCTTGCCGTCGCGCAGGAAATCCCCGCACCCGCTATGACCCCTCCACAGATTGCGGAGTTGACCTCCAGCCTGCGCGCAGCCAGCACAGCCTTTCGCGTCGTCATGCAACTTGCCAGAGAGGACGAGTCCCCCTTAATCGACATGCATGTTCTCTTGTCACAGGATTACTCTGAGCACAAAGGTATAACCAAATTCGATACGGCGAGTAATTTCATAGGTGTTTCAAATGCGTATCTGGAGCAGGCCGCAGCTCTCGAAAAAGGGGGAATGGCATTAGAAAATTTTACCGAAGAAGCTCTGAAAATGATTCTGGATTTCTTCACTTCATGGAACACCGAAGGAGTTAAGGAAGGATACATAACCTCCGACATCGTAAAGACGCTTTTTGCCGCTGCTCAAAAAGCGCGTGAATCCGGAATAACAAGCTGGAGCCAGCTCCGCAAAGCAGAAATCCAGCGGATATTGCCTTATATCGATTACACAATCAGGCACCGCGAAAGTGATGAATTCACCCTTAAAGCCGTGGCGAACTTTGTGACCCGCCTTGATGAGCTTGGTGAGGAATATGCACCGATATCTCAACATATCCGCCAAAACATCGAGCAGTGGCCAAAGAAAATAAAACGAACTTCTGCAAGAGAAGCGGCAAAAAAAGCGAAAGAAGAAGTTGGGCAACAGGAGGAGCGCAGAGCCGCCTGGGAAGCCTATGAAAAAAAACGCACACTCAAGGAACGGGCGCGCGAAACCAAAACCATCCGCCTCGCACATAAAAATCCGTCCTTTCGCGTCGCGCTTCTGCCGTCACAGAAGAACAGCCACGATACATTTTTTGCAATCACCCCGCGTTATAATGGCGGTCCGCAACCGCCCGTCGGTATCGACCTCGCGCGCCTGCTGCCAGAGACGGAACCCTATAAATATGGCCGCCTGCTTTTCACCGCAAAGCGTGATGCAACGGATAAAAGCAGGCTCATCCTGTCAGCTGCCGATCCGCGCCTCATCCATTTTTTTACCCAATGCGCACTCGGCTATGAGACACTCGCGGCACGACCCGCGCCTGTCGCCACAACAACCGCCGCAACGCCCTTGCCGCGCTGACCCGCACGCGCCATAACAGCTTATGCTCCTCCGCAACCTGTCCGAACTGCCGCCTTTGCTGCACAAGAACCAGCGCCTGCTGGGCCTCGACTATGGCAGCGTGGTCATCGGCGTGGCCGTATCCGACCCCAACCGCCGCGTCGCCTCGCCCATCGGCAGCATCACGCGCAAGAAATTCGCCACCGACTCCGCCGCCCTCTCATCGCTTATGCGCGACCGCGACATCGGCGCCATCATCATCGGCCTGCCCAAAAACATGGATGGCAGCGAAGGCGCATCAGCCCAGGCCGCCCGCGCCTTCATCCGCAATTTCCTCGCGACCACACCCACGCCCGATCTCCCCGTCCTCCTCTGGGACGAACGCCTCTCCACCGCCGCCATCGAACGTTTCCTGATCTCCGACGACATGACCCGCAAGCGCCGCGACGAAGTCGTCGACAAAGCCGCCGCCGCCTATATCCTGCAAGGCGCGCTCGACGCGCTGGGTCACCTGCCGCCCGCGCCCTGATTCGCCTGCATAAACTTTCTTCCCTAGGTAAAATACCTAAAAAAACGCCCCATGTTCAGGTAAAAACCTACTGGCGCATGCAAAAAGAACGGCAAATCGTCTTATGAACGATTTCTTCTTGCCACCCTCCTGTTGTATGTTACGCTACAACCTATGAGTGTATAGCCTAACATTCATTCCCTCCTATGTTGTTCCCCCTTACAGGAGTAACCCATGACCCTCGCCCAGTTTTATACAGCTCCGCAAACCCCGCCCTCCGAGGAAAAAACCAAGTCGCCCAGCACGCTGGTCAGCCGCAACGTCACCATTTCCGGACGCCGCACCAGCATCCGCCTCGAACCCGAAATGTGGGACGGGCTGCGCGAAGTCTGCCGCCGCGAGCGCAGCAACCTCCATTACGTATGCACCTCGGTCGCCATTCAGAAACAGGAATCGACTTCGCTGACGGCGGCCATCCGCGTTTTCGTCATGCGTTACTTCCGCGTCGCCGCTTCCGAGGAAGGCCACCGCAAGGCCGGTCACGGTTTCGGGATGACGCTGGCGATGGCGGCGTCGCCCGCCGCGGCCGCGCGTTATGCGGAACAGCCAATGGCGGCGCTGCATAAAGACAGCTTTGCGTAAAAAGTCCGGCGGCGCGCCACTTTTTCGCCATGATTGAGCGAGCCGGCGCCACTTTTTTTTCGCATTAACCCTTGATTCATTCGCGGCACCTAGCTACTTTGCTCCCCGTTCCACTCCGCGCCGCGTCAGACGGATTTCCCTGCTCAAAAAATCCGCTTTTCCGCGTCGAGGCCCACGAACGACCTTATCCATTCTGCTTCTGTCCACACTCAATCCACGCATCTCGGCACGGGCATTCCGCTCACACCGCCAGAGGTTCCTAAAGGGGGAAAACGATGATTAAAAAAGTTATGTGCCTGATGGCGGCTCTCGTCCTGGTGTCCGCTTGCGATACCACCGGCTCGAACGAAGGCGAAGGCGGTGCTAACGGCGCCGGCGGCATGGGCATGGGCAAAGGCGGCGTCGCCCGTCCCGGCACCCAGGAAGACCTGGTCGTCAATGTCGGCGACCGCGTGTTCTTCGAATTAGATCAGTCCGAACTGAGCAGCGAAGCGCAAGCGACGCTCGACCGTCAAGCCGCCTGGCTCAAGAAGTACGCGACCGCCAAGGTCACCGTCGAAGGCCATTGCGACGAACGCGGCACGCGTGAGTACAATCTGGCGCTCGGCGAACGCCGCGCCACCGCGGCCAAGAACTACCTCGTTGCCGCCGGCATCCCCGCCGCGCGCATTTCGACCGTCAGCTATGGCAAGGAACGCCCCGCTGTGGTCGGCAGCAACGAAGCCGCCTGGGCCCAGAACCGCCGCGCTGTGACGGTTGTCGCTCAGTAAGCTGTGTTTCTAAGGTTAAGAAAAGCCCCGCGAGAAATCGCGGGGCTTTTTGTTTGTGCAGGAAGTAGAGGGAAGAAGCAGGGAAAGAAGAGGGGAAAGCGAGGGAATCCCTCTTCTTCCCTCTCTCGCCCCCCCCTCTCTCCTTCCCTCTCTTCTTTCCCTACTTCCCCCTCGCTTCCTTGCCCGCTATAAACAACGGCTTGCACGGAGAATTAGGCATGACCACCAATCCCAATACCCCGAAATCGCTGGACATCGCCGGCATCATGGCGCGCATCCCGCATCGCTATCCGATGCTGCTGATCGACCGCGTCATCGACATCGTCCCGGCTGAATCCTGCACCGGCATTAAAAACGTATCGGCCAACGAACCCTGCTTTCAGGGCCATTTCCCCGGCCACCCGATCATGCCGGGCGTGCTTATCATCGAAGCGATGGCGCAGACTTCGGCCACTTTGGTGGTCGCCTCGATGGAAGGCGTCAGCTGCGACACCCATATCGTTTATTTTATGACGATTGAATCGGCGCGTTTCCGCCAGCCGGTCGTCCCTGGCGACACGCTGCACATCAAGGTGCAGAAAGAACGCACGCGCGGCAATGTGTGGAAATTCCGCGGCGAGGCTTTTGTCGGCGACAAACTCTGCGCCGAAGCCGTCTATACCGCCATGCTGGTGCCGCGCGAAGAAGCACAGGCGAAATAATGGTAGTCTCCATCCACGCCTCCGCGATTGTCGATCCCAAGGCGCAGCTGGGCACGAACATCTCCATCGGCCCTTTCTGCACCGTCGGGCCCGACGTCAAACTCGGCGACGGCGTGCAGCTTGTCTCGCATGTCGTGGTCGGCGGCCGCACCACAATCGGCGCGAAAACCACAATCTACCCCTTCGCCTCGCTGGGCCTGCGCCCGCAGGATCTGAAATTCAAGGACGAGCCTTCGACGCTCGAAATCGGCGCCAATAACCAGATCCGCGAACAAGTGACGATGAATCCCGGCACCGAAGGCGGCGGCATGGCGACGCGCGTCGGCGATAACGGCCTGTTCATGGTCGGCGCGCATGTGGCCCACGATTGCAAGGTCGGCAACAATGTCGTGCTCGCCAACAACGCAACGCTCGCGGGCCATGTCAGCGTCGGCGATTTCGTCATCGTCGGCGGCTTGTCGGCGGTGCATCAATTCGTGCGCATCGGGCCGTTCGCCATCATCGGCGGCATGTCGGGCGTGGAAAAAGACGTGATTCCGTTCGGCCTTGTCAAAGGCGAACGCGCGCATCTGGCGGGATTGAATATGGTGGGCCTGGAACGCCGCGGTTTCGGCCGCGACGAAGTGCGCGCCTTGCGCAGCGCCTATCGCATGCTGTTCGCGCATGAAGGCACGCTGGCCGAACGCATCGAGGAAACGCAGGCGCATTACAAAGACCACGCGCAGGTGACGCAGATTCTCGATTTCATCCGCGCATCCTCCGACCGCCCCGTCTGCCAGCCCAAACAAGACGACGAATAAAACCCCATGCGCATCCTGCACATCATGGCGAGCAGCGCGCAGGGCGGGGCCGAAACCTATTCCACCGACGTTATTTTAAGCCTGCATAAAGCGGGCCTTGATCAATGCGTGGTGATGGATGCCAAGGCGCCGCGCTTCGCCGAACTGAGCGCCGCCGGAATCCGCATGGCCCCGGAAATTCTCGGCGCACCCTTCCGCATCTTGCAGAAATGGAAATTGCGCCGCCTGATCGCTCGCGAAAAACCCGCGCTGATCCATTGCTGGATGCGCCGCGCGGCCAGTTTGTTGCCGCAAACATGGGGCGACAACGCCGCCTCGCGTCCCAAAACCATCGGCTGGTTCGGCGGTTATTACGACCCTTCAAAATTCAAATCCTGCGGCACCTTCGTCGGTTGCACCCGCGACATCGCGGCGCATATGGTCAAAAACGGCGTGCCCAAAGACCGCGCGCATTACATCCCGACTTTCCCCGACGTGCCGACCACGCCGCCCATCGACCGCGCCACGGTTTCGACGCCGCGCGAGGCCAAAGTCCTGCTCGCCCTCTCGCGCCTGCATCCGAAAAAAGGCCTCGATATTCTGCTCGAAGCCGCCGCGCTCATCCCCAACAGCATCGTGTGGCTGGCGGGCGAAGGGCCGTTGCGCCGCGCGCTGGAGGCGCAGGCGAAAAAACTCGGTATCCTCGACCGCGTGCGTTTTCTGGGCTGGCGCACCGACCGCGCCGCTTTACTGCGCGCGGCCGATATCTGCGTGCTGCCCTCGCGCTACGAACCGTTCGGCACCGTCATCCTCGAAGCCTGGGCGGCGGGCACGCCTCTGGTCGCCGCGGCCAGCGCGGGGCCTTCGGCGCATATCGAGAACGGCGTCACCGGCCTGCTCACCCCCATCGACGACGCCCCCGAACTGGCCAAAGCGATGCAGCGCGTGCTGAAAGACGCCGATCTGCGCCGCCGTCTGGTGGCGCAGGGTTACGCCGCTTATATCAAGGATTACACGCGCGAGGCCGTGACCGCGCAATGGATCAAATTCTATAAATCGCTAACCGCCTAGAATTCGGACTCATTAAAAAAGCCAGCCTTAACAAAAGCCGGCCATAACAAAGATGTCATTCCGGACAAATGCGCTTTTTGACCCCCCACTTTCTCGGGGTCAAAATGCGCATTTTCCGGAATGACAGTCTCTTTTTACCCGGTTGCTCTACCCGGTTTTCAATAGGGTCGTACCCTAAAGCGAAAAATCGAACGACACATTGTTGGTGCCGCCGGTATAGCTGTTAGCGGCGCACATGGTCGCGGCTATCGAACCGCCCATGACCTGCCAGCCGATGCCGGTCGCGGGCACGGCGCCGGAACAGGCGGTCTGGTTGGGCTGACATGTCTTGGCCGTCCCGTTGGTATAAACCTCGGTCGGGCATTGCGTCTGCCCGGCCTGGCACGAGGTTCCCTGCAGCAGCAAGGCGAGACAGCCCGACTGCGAAACATTGGTGAAAGCGACGCGGAACACGCGCGCGCTGATCGAGGTCACGGTGAAATTGCCGGTACTCCACGGATGATCGGCGGTAGTCGGAGTCTGTTTGTCGATATAGATGCTGGGAATCGCCTGCGCGGTGATCATCGTCGAAGTGATGTTGCCGAAGGGCGCCTTAAAAGTTTGCCCCTGCATGAGGGCGATCACGCCCTGCGAGACCGTCTGCAGTTCGGAAACCGCGTCATTCTGCCTCTGCGCTTCGCGGGTGCTGGTCGACGACCACCAGATCGCGCTGATGACCGCGCCGATCACGCCCATGACCAGCGCCAGTTCGACCAGAGTGAATCCGCGATTACGCCGCATCGGCATCACCGCGCCAGATATTTGACATAGACGTAATTCGCCGAGCCCGCTTTGTTGCAGGCGGCGGCGATCTGGGTCGTGGTGTAAGGAACATTCGCGGCCAGCGGCGGCAGGCTTTGCGCGGTGCCGCTGATGCTTTCATAAACGACGTCGCTGGAGTTGGTCACGGCGTTGGCGAAATTGATGCAGGCGTCCGCGGTCAGGCCGGCATACTGGATTTGAATCGCGCTGTTGGTCTGGTCGGCCAGAACCGTCACCGACGCGTTCCAGGGCGACAGCGGATAGGTCGAAGCCGTGCCGGTGGCGCAGGCCACCCCCGGCAGCATATCGGAAGGAAAGAAATTGGCGGTCACGCCCGCGCAGGTGATGTCGGTATTATTGGCGACGTCGACGCCGTGCTGCGTATAAAGCGAACGATACCCGGCGACGATCTGCATCACCTGCCCCGAGGCTTTTTGCACTCTGTTGGTCGCATTGACATGCCCAGCGGCAACCCAGATCGCGCCGATGATCGTGCCCATGATCCCGAGAACGATGGCCAGTTCGGTCAGCGTGAACCCACGGCAACGGGCATGATTATGAGTGCGCATGGATCGGGGCTCCTTAATTTTCGTGAGACGAGACGATTTGCAGCGATGGAGGCAAAATTGTATCATCGCCCAAGTTAAGAAGGCCTTAACCATTAACTACCTGAAATCCTTGAAAATTCTTATTATATCCGACGCCTGGGGACCGCAGATCAACGGCGTCGTCCGCACGTTGCAGGCCACCGCCGCCGAGCTTGTTTCCATGGGCCATGAGGTCCGCATCGCCGGGCCGCAGGAAAAACCCTTCACCTTCGCCGCCCCCTCATATCCCGAAATCCGCCTCGAATTCTTCGCCCGCCCGCGCCTGCGCCAAATGCTGCGCGACTGGCAACCCGATTTTATCCATGTCGCCACCGAAGGCCCGCTCGGCTGGGCCATGCGCGGCGTCTGCCTGCGCCAGCGCCGCCCTTTCACCACTTCGTACCACACGCGCTTCCCCGAATATCTCGCCGCGCGCGCGCCGCGCTTTCTGCGCCCGACGATACGCAGCCTTACCTACGCCATCCTGCGCCGTTTCCATGCGCCTGCCGGTGCTGTCATGGTGGCGACGCCTTCGATCGAGAACGAACTTCGCGCCCACCATTTTCATCGCCTGGTGCGCTGGTCGCGCGGCGTCGATACCGATCTCTTTCGTCCTGGCGGTAAAGACATCCCTGTCTATGCCGGACTGCCGCGCCCGATTTTGCTTTATGTCGGGCGCGTCTCGGTGGAAAAAAACCTGCGCGACTTTCTCAACCTGCGCAAGGCGGGCAGCAAGATCGTGATCGGCGACGGGCCCGACCTCGCCCCTTTGCGCGCCGAATTTCCGCAGGCGCATTTTCTCGGCTCCATGAGCGGCGACCCCCTCGCCCGGCACTATGCCGCCGCCGATCTGTTCGTGTTTCCCTCGACCACCGATACTTTCGGGCTTGTGCTGCTGGAGGCGGCGGCGGCAGGCCTGCGCGTGGCGGCCAAACCGGCGCCGGGGCCGGTCGATCTATTCGCCTCTGGCGCGGGCGAGAATTTTGCCGTATTGGACGACGATCTGCAAAAGGCGGTCGATCGCGCATTGGCGTTGCCGGATCAGGCGCAGGGGGCGCGGGATTTCGCGGCGGGTTATTCGTGGAGCGCCTGCACGCGGCAATTCCTCGCGCATTTGCAGGCGCCGTCGCCGCAGGCCACGCGCCGTCTGGCGCGCTGGTATCGCCGCATCGGTGAGGGGATTTAGGGGGAGAGAAAATGGTTTTGAAAATCGCATTCCAGGGCGCGTTCGGTGCCAATTCCGACATGGCCTGCCGCGCCGTCTATCCCGACTGCGAAACGCTGCCCTGCTTCAGCTTCGACGACGCCTTCGCCGCGGTGCGCGAGAAGCGCGCCGACCTCGCCATGATCGCGGTGGAAAATTCGGTGGCCGGACGCGTCGCCGACGTGCATCATCTCTTGCCGCAGGGCGGACTGCATATCGTCGGCGAACATTACCAGCCGATCGAGCATCATCTGCTGGCCATCAAAGGCGCAAAATTATCGGACATCAAGCGCGTGGAAAGCCATGTGCAGGCGCTGGCGCAATGCCGCAACTGGCTGCGCGCGCACAACATGCAGCCGGTGATTCACGCCGATACGGCGGGGGCGGCGCAGGAAATCGCGCAGCGCGGCGATAAAAGCGTGGCCGCGATCGCCTCGCATCTGGCGGGGGAAATTTACGGGCTGGAAAGTCTGGCCGACGGCATCGCAGATGGCACGCGCAACACAACGCGTTTCATCATCCTGGCGCGCGAGGCGCAGATCCCCGCGCCCGGCACATCCTGCATCACTTCGCTGATCTTCCGGGTGCGCAGCGTGCCCGCCGCGCTTTATAAGGCGCTGGGCGGCTTCGCCACCAACGGCGTCAATATCACCAAGCTGGAAAGCTATCTGGTCGACGGTCTGTTCACGGCGGCGCAATTCTATATCGACGTCGAAGGCCATCCGGAATCGCCGGCCATGCGCCTCGCGCTCGAGGAACTGGCTTTCTTCGCGCAGGAAATCCGCATGCTCGGCGCCTATCCGGCGCATCCGTTCCGCCGCAGCTAGGCGAATACCCCCATCAGCCCCGTGCATATATAGGGGTCGGCGAGCGCGAATCCCTCCGGCGTTTCCCTAGCAGCGCGCGAACGCGCCACCGTGTAATACAGCCCCGTATCGCCATAAACGGTGACGCCGTCCTGCCCCACGCCGCCCGCGACCACGCCCAGATTGGGCATATTCCCAGCCGCGAGCGCCGCCTGCAAATTCTCAGCCGCGGGTGCGCTCCAGTAATAAGTAATCCATCCGAAATTGTCGCTCATGGTGATTCCTTTCGTTCGCGCTGCGCCGGTTAAAGGTTTGTTGTCTTCCGCACGGCTTCTTGATTGCCCGGTTGCTAGTGAAGACCGCAATGGATACATCAAGCCGAGCAGCCGCCTCAGCCCATCCGCGTTTCGACACGCTTGACGCCGTGCGCGGCATAGCGGCGCTGCTCATCGTCCTTCGCCACACACCGGGTTATTTCGGCGCGCTGTCGTTTCCGGAAAGCTATCTCGGCGTCGATATTTTCTTTCTTCTCAGCGGCATCGTCATCGCCAGTTCCTATGAGCGGAAACTTCTGTCGTCTCTTTCTTTCAGGCAGTTCGCCCTTATCAGAATCGCCCGGCTTTATCCCTGCTATTTTCTCGGCTGCGTCCTGGGATTGATCGTGTTTCTCAGCCATGGGGGCAGCGGCGGCGTCGCCGAAATGGCGCTCTTTGCGTTTCTCATGCTGCCCAACTTCGCGAACCTGCGGGGTGGCGATCCCAATCCTTATCCGCTCGATCATCCGGCCTGGTCGCTTTTTTCCGAACTGGTCGTAAACTTTATCTATGCGGAGATTGTGAAATTTCTTTCGGAGCGGACGATCTTCGCCCTCTTGTGCGCCACGGCTGCGGTGCTGTGCGCCGGAATCTATGCATCCCCCGAGCACACGCTGGACATAGGATGGAAACTTCAGGACTTGCCGATGGGCATTGTCCGCTCCGCCTATTCCTTCTTTTTTGGAATCTGGCTTTACCGCAAATTCGCCGCGCGCCGCCGCCCTGCCGCCGCCGGTCGATTCGCCCCCGTCTATCTGGTTTTTCTTATCTCGGCGATCGCGGCGATTCTGACGGCGGCGCCCGCCGCCCCTCTCCGGCCTTATTTCGATGCCGTTTGCGTTCTCTTTGTCTTTCCGGCGCTGATCTATGCGTGCCTGTTCGTCAATCCGCGCGGCATCCTGCAAACAGCCAGCAGATTTCTGGGCGGAATCTCTTATCCGGTTTACGTCCTTCACCAGCCCGCGGGCACTCTTGTCAGCGCCGTTCTTCGCCGGGTTTTTGCGATTGACGTCGCAGCCTGTGCTCCTTTTTCGGGCGTCGTTTTTATCTGCTGCCTCGCGGCGGTTTCGTTCTGGCTCAATGCGCGCTATGAGCCGGCGCTTAAAAACATCATTCTCGCTCTGCCGGGCAGGATGAGCCGGGCGCGCTGATCACGCCGTCACTTTCTGCAGTTTCGCCGAGCTCAGCGCGTAATTCCAGCAGGTGAATTTCTGCAGCCAGCCGTTGAAAGCCAGCGTTCCGTCTTCGCGGTTGCCGAGATCAAGCC
The DNA here is from genome assembly GCA_031291435.1 of Alphaproteobacteria bacterium. Taxonomy (GTDB): domain Bacteria; phylum Pseudomonadota; class Alphaproteobacteria; order UBA9219; family UBA9219; genus CAIXLI01. Next base: position 17,906 of record JARLJC010000338.1, read on the forward strand.
GCGTCAGCCCGGAAGGAACCGCCGCCGATCCCCAGCTTCCCGCGCCGTCGAGCGTGCCGTTAAAGGCCGCAAGATTAGCCCCCGCCGTATAGACCAGCCCCTGCCTGAACGCCGTCAGGGAAACGGGGCTTCCGGCGGTGGCGGCGGAAGTGTAGGCGCTCGACGCGACGACAGCACCGCCCTGCGCCTTGCCGTTCGACGCTATGAACAGGGAAATATTATTGGCGGTGGTGCCGTCGCTGAAGGAAGCGAGATAGCTGGCATTGGCGGTCGCAAAACCCAGCCCCGCCGCCCGCAGCGCGAAACTTCCCGCCGCCGGGTTGAACCAGGGAAGGCTTGCCGTATAAAGGCTGTCGCCGGCGCGCGTCGCGCTGGTCGTCGTCGTCGGTATGTAAGAGGTCGGGAAAGCCGACGCGGTTTCGACCTGGCCGCCCCACACATAGATCGTGCCGGTGCCGGTGCCGGTATAAGAAGGCTGCGCCGTTACGAAAACCGGCGTGGCGCTGGTCGAAAGAAAGATGTTGGGATAAATCGCGCCCGTCGCCGTCTGCGAAACGGAGACCCGCCACCAGCCGTTTCCGGCGTTCTGAATGAGATAGCCGGTGCCGCTCGGCGAATTGTTGGTCTGCGCGCTGACGAAAGCGCCGGTTTGCAGATCGACCAGAACCGAGTAAGTCACGTTGCCGTTGGCCGGCACCGCAAGGACCGCGTAGCGAATGGTTCCCTGTTTAAGATAAACCGACCACCAGTTGGTTCCGCTTCCGCTCAAATTCTGCTGCACATTATGGAAACCGCTGGCCGTCGTGTCGGTGACCAGCGCCGCCGTTGTGGTGCCGTCGGGCGCGGTGGCCGCGTTCGAGGTTATCGTGACATTCGTCTTCGCCCATGCGCCGGGGTTGCCCGATTGCAGAAAAATATTGGTGCGCTGCCCTTCGATCAGCAGTCCGTTGAGGGACAGGCTGGCCGGGTCGTAATCGAAGCGCGGGGTATTGCTGGCCGCCTGCGTCAGAAGGCCGGAAGCGTTACGGAACCATGCGTTCGACGCGCGCGCGAAATTCAGGCGGCTATCGAGAGCGCCGCCCATAAAGTCGGATTCGAAAACCGGCTGCGGCGGATAGGCCTCAACCCCCACCGTCATTGCATCGCCCCGTAAAGAATCCAGCTATCGGCGGCGATCTGCACCAGCCCGCCGATGGCGTAACTGCCGACCGCATTCAGCGTCGACAGTTTATTGATCGTCACGCCCGCGCCGGCGGCGACGCTCAACGCGCCCGCGCCGCCCTGCTGGAAATTCAGAACCGTGCCGACCGGAAAGGCGACGCTGGAATTGGGCGGCACCGTGAAGGCGATCGCCGAAGCCGAGCTCAGCACCACCAGTTTGCCGATATCCGTGAGCGCCGCCGTGTAATTCGCGGCCTGCGTGTTGACGCCGCTGAACGAGGTGCCGCCCGCGCCCCCGCCCCCGCCGCTATAAGGAAATGTCAAAGGCATGTCACCACCTCGCCGCGCTGAATTTTTGCGCCGTCACCGCGCCTACGATGCTGACCGGCTGCCACGGTTTCAGCCCCGGCTCGGTCGCGTAGTAACCGCCATTGGCGGCGACACGAATACTGCCCTGCCCGTTAGCCGCGGCAGTAGCGCCAAGCGCCAGCCACAAATCATTGGTGGCGTCGGGATTGCACACATAAAATCCGTTCGACGGCACCACGCCGCCGAATAATGTCTGCGCCGTTCCACCCGCCGTGATCGCGCCCGAACCGTCATTGGCGGTGTCGATCTGGTTGGCCGCGCCGGTTTGCAGCAGCAAGGCAAAACCGCTGATGGTCGCGGTCGAACCCGTTATGTTGGTGACCGTCAACTGGAAAGACGAAAAAGGCTTGCCGTCGAGGATATCGAGATTGGCCGCGACATTGGCCAGCACCGCCGCCGTTACCGGCGCCCCCTGCGGCTGCGTGCCCCCGTCATCGAGAAAGCGCTGAACGGAGCAATTGCCGTTCTGGGTCATTGTCAGCCCGGCGGAAATCAGCGCGAACCCGTCGGTTCTGATGAGGCTGGTCGAGACCGAACTGCTGGCGGCGACGGTGCCGGGCAGATTATGCACCGCCTGCGGCACCGGGGCCTGTTGCAATTGCCCTTTGCCATAGGGCGCGTAATCGGCATTACGCGAAGTTTCTGTCGTCATAATTTTTCCTCCGGACAAGAATGAAGCGCCGCTTCGAGAGCGGCCTCATAGGCTTTGCGCAAAGTCAGCTCTTTCAGCAGACCGCGCGTTTTAATAAAAAGATCGGCGCGCGCATCGAGCACGGGAAAATCCGGCCGCGCCACAGGCGCGGCCCAGCACATCACCGGCACCGGCACATCGACTTCGACCGGTTTCAGAACCGGCGCTTCGGCACAGGCGCACAGCGCCAGCAGCAACGCCAGCGCCTTCACGACCCACCCCTGATATAGGTGTCAATCAGATCGCCGGCGGCCCTGCAGGCATCGCCATGCGGCTGCGCCGCGCCGATTTTCTCGGCGGCCAGATAATATTTCCGCATGATCTTTTGCGCGGCTGCTTCCTCGATACGCGCCTGCTTCATCTGCGCATCGGCCCGCGTTTTCAACGCCCCTATCGCCTGATTCTGCCGCAAAGCCGTGGCGGCGAAATCGTCATTGGCGATATGGCAGGCGGTCATGTTCGCCTGCGCGCCAGCCAGCTGCGCCTTCAGATGGGCGTTGGCAATCGCGAGCCACAGAAACGCAAACGCGATCACCGCGACAATCGCCGCGCCCACGCCCAGCAGAATTTTATTGATCGGATCCATTGCTATCTCCCTGCGCCTTGCGCTGCATCCCCTGCCCCCACGCGGCGGCCCCGCCGCCGGTGAACAGATAACCAAGCCCGCGTCCGAACGGATCGGGATCGAACGGGTTGTGCAGAATGACGACGTGATAGATCGACAGGCCCAAAAGCGTCACCGCCCCCAGCGCCAGCAGCACCAGATGCGCTTCGACCTCGCGATCATTCGAGTCGATCATTTTTCGCAGAAACTTTTTCACGGCACGATCAGACCCGCGAGTTCGCGCGCCTGCCTGCTGTTCAAGAACAACGCCGCCAGCACCAGCACGAAAACCCAGCCCGCCATCCGCCCGAGCGCGGTCACCGTCACCGTCCATGCCGTGCGTTTCATCAGGCGCAAGCCGCGCAGCAGATCGCGGATATCGCGGATATCGGCAGCCGCTTCTTCGTCATGCAACCCCAGCGCCTTTAAAACATCAGCGGCCCCGCGTTGCGCCAGCGCGCCGAGATACTCCGCCTGCGCGGCAGGCGGCAGAGCACAGAAATTCACCCCGTGATGACGGTCGATGACCTTTCTTAAATAGTCCATTGATCCCTGGGTCCTGTCAGCTTCTGTTCCACAAACGCGCTTCCGCCGCGCGGCGGCGCGACAGACCGCCGAACACTTCACCATTGGCGCGGTTCCAGCGCATCAATTGCGCGGGCACCTGTTCGTACCAGCCGCGATTGAGCAGCCGCAATAAAGTCGAGCTTTCGACATTCGCGGTGCCGACATTGAAGGCGAAACACACCAGCGCCGAAAACTGATTATCGTTGAACGGCACCGTGACCAGCCGCACCACCGCGCGTTCGAACAAACGCAAATCCTCGTCCAGCAAAAGATCGGCCTGCGCCGCATCGATCACCATGCCGCTGCGCACAGTACGGGTGTGGCCGTAACCAATTGTCCAAATTTTCGAGGGGCATAAATAGGGCACAAGATGCAGCCCTTCGAATTCCTTGATCAGATCGATTCCATCCTGATTGATACGCCGCGCGAAAATCGGCGATGCCTGCGGCACATCCATGGGGCGGTTTCCTGCGCTCAGTTGCTGAACAAAAAAGGCGAATGTCACGGGTCCGGCCTCTATGCCTTGGTAACGCGCACGCGCCAGGTGCCGGAAGCGAGCGTGACGCTGCTCCCCGTCGAATTCGCCAGACGAATGACCACCGAATTCGCGGCATTGACGTAAGCTGTGGCCTGCAAGCCCTGCAAATCATAAGGGGCGGCCACCATTGCGAAATCGCCCAGCGCCGCGCCCGTCACCGTAATCGCCGAAGATGTCGCGCCCGATCCGCCGGCAATCGCGCCCGGATTCCATGTCGCGGTGCCGTCGATCTTGGGCGTTGTCAGCAATGCCCAGGCCGAACCGGTGTAATACAAAACCCGGTTGCCATTGCGCGTCCATGCCATCCATCCCGCCAGCGGCGGCTTGATCGACCAGCCCGCGTAATAACCCGCAAGATTGCCCGCGAACCCCGTCCATGCCCCGGTCGGCGAAGGGCCGATGATGTAAGCATCGCCGGTAGCGGGCGAAGCAGGCGGCGTATTGATCGTATAATCCACCACCGAACTTTTGGTGAGAAAATCGAGATCATTGAGCGCCGCGTTATGCGTCACTTCCTTCTGCGCCTGCGACGAGGCGATATAGCTCAAAGCAAGATTGGGCGAATTTGTCATAACCTCTCCTTAAATAACGGCGGTGGCGGCGTTGCCGTTGCCGTAACGGCTACTGACCTGATAAATATTCACGGTGAAATGCGCAGGCACCGTGCCCCAGTCCGCTGTCTGCTGCGCGGCGGTATAGGTCACCGTCGGCGACGTCAAACCGGTGAAAGCCCGCACCACCGCCGATCCGTTCATCACATCGAGTTCGTAAATTTCCTGCGGCTCGTCGAGCGGGACATCGATATAATTCGCCCATTCGGCGTTCAACCGCGCGCGGCGCACCCATGTCACGGTCAGATCGCTGCCGGTGCCGCTGGCGCGCACGCCCGCGACATTGACCGGCGCGAAGGGGCAGAGAGTTTTCATCCCATAAGTAAAAGGATAATCGGCGGCGTCGCCGAGACTCTGCCCGGTGGTGAGCGCGCGGAAATCGTAAGGCACGTTGCGGTCGCTGAGAATATCCGGCAGGAAATTCACAGCGCCCGATTGCAGCAGCACGAAAGCCTCGCCCACCGCGTGCGATCCTGTCGCGCTTTCCGTCCCGCGCCGCCCGCGCAGCAATCCGCTCAACAGATATTGCCCCGGCCCTGTCAGAGTCGCGGTCTGAAACTGAATAATCTCGCCGCCCAGGAAAGCCGCATTGGCGCCGTTGCTTAAATCGATCCAACTCACGCTCGCCAGCGAACCCTGCGTCAGCTGCACACTCACGCTGCCGACATTATCCATATAAAGCGCGGACCCGTTGGCCAGAACCGTGGCCGCAATCCCCGCCGCCGCCGCAATCACCGCCGAACCGATTGCATTGTAGTTCACCCCGTCGCTGGAACGCATCACAACCGCGCCCATCCAGCCCGGCAATCCCGTCACCGCCGCATAGACGCCCGGTTGATCGTCGGCGGATTGCAGCAAGGGCAAATCCATCAGATAGAGAACGGACGGCACCGGTGCGTTGGCATTGGCGGCCGTGCTCTGCCCGCCATCGGCGGCAGCCGCGCTAGTTAACCCCGGCGCATAAGAGTAAAATCCTTCCACCTGCATCAATCCGCCCGACTGATTGACCGAGGCCACCCGCAACTGATTGCCATTTCCCAAATCGATCACATCGGCGGGATCGACCGCCAGCCACGCCCGCGACACCGATAATTTCACCAACTCGCGTTCCGCCCATGCCGTGAATAACCGCGTTTCCGCAATCTGTTTCGCTGTAGCGGCGTCGCATACGACAGGCAAAGTCAGTTTCTGCACCGACCGCGCCGACGATGCCAGCCGCCGCGCGCGCTGGCTATTGACTTCGAAATTACGGGCGGGGTCTATCGCATCGACATCCACCTCGCGCGGCAAATCCATTTCCTGCGCCCGCGTAATGGCGAGAGGCGGGGGCGGTGCCTTGCCGTCTGCCGCAGCCCGCCATTCCGCCGCGCCGATAGTCGCCGCGGGCGCGCCACCGCGCGGCACCGCTTTCAGTTCGCCCGCGCTTTCGATGAGATCGAACGTCGTATAAATCTGCAAAGGTTCGATGGCGTTGCGTGCGCTCATCGGTTCCTGCAGCACATAACCCTGGATCAGCACATCGTCGAGCGCCGAAACATCGTAATCGCCGGGCGCATAACCCGCGCGCGCCAATATGTCGGCCAATATCGCCGCCACGCTGCCATCAACATTGCGTTCGATAATCCCCAGTTGCCCGATATCCGAGGAGAATCCGCCCATGCCCATCAGCAGAATCCGCGATTCATCGATACGCATCGCGCCGAAATCCGATTCCAGCCCGCCGCCATTCACCACCACCGCGCCATCGACGGTCAGGCTGAAACTGCTCGCGCCAATCGCGACTTCCGACAAACGATAAGTGCTTTCGCTGGCGGCGCGCTGCGCGATCAATAATCTGTTGCCGTAAAAAACCGGGAAATTGGTGGTGCCGGTGCCGAAATCGAGCGTTACCGTCTGCCATGCGCGCGTAATGGTGGCACTCGAAGCCGAAGGTTCGAACGACATCAGCCGGTAATCGACCACGGTGCCGTAAAACAAAATCCATTCGCCGTTGGCGCTCTGGATGAAACGCGCATGCGGGCCGCTGCCGGTGCCGATGGCAAGGCTGCTTGAAACCGTATAAACCGGGCCCAGCGACAAAGCGTTGTTGCGCCACACGACTCTGCGCGCCTGCAAATTCAACACATGGGCAATCGCCGTAATCCAGCTATAGGCGATCAGCCCGTCGGCATGGGGCGTGAATTGCGCGCCGTAGAACAAGGCCGTGGACGTGGTGCTGCCGCTGCCCCACAATCCGGTGAAACCGAGATCGATGATGCCGGTGCCGGAGCGCGCGAACACATGCAAGCCCCGCACCGTGCCCGAAGAATCGTCGATCACGAAATGCTGGGCATCGACCCAGGCCACCTGCTTGATGCTCGATGAGGCCGCCAGAGCGACGTTATAAACCGCGCCGAAACTCTGCGTCGCGGTATCGTACAAAACGAAATGATGATTAGGCGACGACGAAGTTTGCAGATACATCGCGATAAATCGCCCATCGGGCGCCCAGGCCCAGCTGCAATCGACCGGCGAACTGGCCGTAAAAGCCGCGCTGCTGACGCGCAGCAGGGACAAAGGCGTGTCCTCGGTCACATCATACTCGGCGACTGTGAATAACAAAGTGCTGCCGCTGGTCGTATAGCCGCCGACCAGAACCAGTTGCGCATCGCTGCCATTGCCTTCCAGCACCAGCGGCAGCATCGTCCCGCTTTGCACGGCGGAGGCGCGCTGCGAAATCGCGGCATCGGTTCCGCCCAGCCATTCGGGGTTGGCCGTGACATTGGCATTGGCGATTTCGAAAGTCAGATTGGGCAGCCGGTTGCCGAAATTCGACAATTGCAGATTGTCGAACACGATATAAGCCAGCCCCTGATAGGCCGGGACATTGCCCGTACCCAGAATCGACTGCATGAACGCATCGGACGTCTGGCCCGTGCTGCCAGTATAAATCGTGACGCCGTCGGCGATGCCCGACGCCCAGACCCCGTCCTGATAAATCACCGTACTGTCGGCCCAGATCGTATTGAGCCCGGCAATCGGCCCGGCGCAGATACCGACCGCGCAATGCACGCTGTAAGTATAAGTCGTCTGCGTGACGCCGCCGCCCCCGCCGCCTTTGCCGCCCACGGTCGTATCGTGCTGCGCCTGCATCAGATCGGTTGACCAGATGACATTGCCCGCCACCCGCGCATTGCCGTAAATAAGGGGAATGCCTGCGCCATAGCGCGAATCCTGCACCGCGAGATTATCGAGGCGCGGCCCGGTGACATGTTTGGTCAGCCCCAGTTGCTGATCGACGATGCCGCCGAGGCCCGCGCCAATCGTGCCAAGCAAAGCACCACCGATGCCCGGCAGAATCGCATTGCCGACCGCGGCGCCGACGGCGCCCAACACAACCGATGCCATTTAATTCCCCGCCAAACGGTAAATGCCGGCCAGCCGCCGCCGCCAGTAAGGGCCGATATCCGTTTCGACCACTTTGCCCGCCGGGGCGAAACTGTGAATCATGCTGTCGGCGCCGGTGGCCAGCGCGACATGCTGCGGCTGACGGTCGTAACGAAACACCAGAATATCTCCGGCCTGAATTTCATCCGCCGCCACGGCCCCATGTTCGGCCAGCGCGGCAATCAAACTGATGCCATCGGGGCGGCGGCTGTAATCGTTGCGATCCTGCACCTGCATCCCCGCCGCGCGGGCAGCTACGATCAGCAAGCCGATGCAATCGAGCCCATTTGCGGGATCGCGCCCCTGATGATGAAAAGGCGTGCCGATGCAGCCGCGCGAAGCGGCGATCATCTGCGCGATGCGGTCATTCATGTCGGATATTTCAGGATGTTGCCGACGCCCGGTACATAGGGGAACCCGCCGAAATTGGCGCCGTTGGAAAAACTATTCTTGCAGGTGATGAAGCGCTTGTCGCAGCCGGGATAGACGCTGTAGGTATCGCCCGTCTCAATCGCATAAGGCATCGGCAGCCAGAGCGTGAATGTCTGTGAAGGATTATCCCAGTTTTTGACTTCCATGCTCTGCCCGGCATTAGCGCCCGTGGCCCATGTCAGTTTGCCGTAACTGTAAACGCCGGTCGCGGCGGTCTGCGACGTATCCATGAAATTGGCGTTGTCGGTCACGCTCGTCACGGTGCCCGTCACCGTCAGCGCCGCGATATTCACCGTGCAGCGCGCATCGCCGAGATCGAAGCGGCATTCGGGCGTGTAATAATCGCCGACCGGGCGTTGCAGCAGATCATGCAGCCCGCGCAGTTCCGCGACATAATAAACATCGGCGCGCGTCACCTGCCCCAGCCAGCCGCGCCGCAGCTGCACCAGCCCTTGCGTCACATCGGCCCAGTTGCAGGCATAAACATCGACGCGCGCGTAATCGTACAAACCGGCCTCTAAATCGACATCGGCGATCTCTGCGCTTTCCAGCATGCCGGTGACTTCGAGATTATCGACCGCCAATCCGGCGCGGCTTTCGATCGCGCTGGGCGTCAAAGCGCCGTCGGCGACGTAAGTCACGCCGGCAATAGTCAAATTCTGGTCATGCGTGGTGAAGCCTTTAATCGCGCCGTCGGTGCGCGTGATTTTCACCAGATAGGCAAGATTGGTCAGCTCGCCCATTAGATGCGATTGCAGCGCGGAAGAGAGGGGTTTCATATTCTGATTTCGACAATCGGCACATCGGCCTGATAGGCGGCGTAATTTTCGGCGGACAGAGACAGATAATCACTATCGAACCTCACCGGGACATCGAACAGGAAACCGGCGGTGATATTTTGCCCGGATGCGGGTGCCACAGCAAAAGTCACGAGGCCGGTGGTAGTGTCGATGCTCCAGCCGCTGAGCAAAGCCGCGCCATTGACGCCGACAGTCACGCTGCCCGCCACGGGTTTGGTGATCGTGCGGCTGTGCGTCACCGCGCCGCTGGCATAATTTTTGGCGAGCTGGAAAACGACCGTCGTACCGTCGCCCACGCCGATGATCTGATCTCCGAACGCGGGTGATGAGAGATTATCAGCCGCGCTGGAATTATCGCTCCAGTCCTTCAAACGGAATCCGCGCGCGCGACCGGCACGGGCATGAAAGAAATTCAGCAAAGTCGCCGCATCCGTCGCCGAGCGCACGCCCGTGCGCGCGTCATAAGTGCGGCGCGCCTGCGCCCAGTTCTGGTTGCGGCGCTCAAACCCGCTGTCGATCACGATCACTTCGGTCGAAAAATTCGGCCCGCCTTTCGAGCCGAACCCGACGCGCAGCGGCAATTCAATTTCATCGAATGACATAGATTATCTGATCCTTTGTCCGAGAATAAGTTCGCCCAGCTGCGCGCCCGCGCGTTGCGACAGGCTGCTGTAGCCGGTGCCGGAAGCCAGCACCGAGAAAATATCCCCGGCAATGCCGACCCAGGCCGGAGCCGCCGATGTCGAACCTTTGATCGTATGGCGTTTGGTCGCAATCAACGGCGCTTTGGCCCCGCGATTGAGATTGCCAATGCTGTCGCGCAATTTCGATAGATCGTGCCGGAGGCCCGCCAGTTCGCTTTGCGCCAGACGCGCCGATTGCAAAGCCAGACTGTCGATGGAACCGCGTCGCGCCATTTATGAACTCTGCGTCAGAACGAGGAACCGCACCGATGCGTGATAGGTAAGCCCGTCATTTTCCATCGCCAGATCGGCGCCGTGGAATTCGCAGGACAAATAAACCTGCCCCGCCACCGTCAAAACGGCGCGATGCAGCGTGTCATACAAAGCCTGAAAAATATCGCTTATTTCCTTGCCGCCGCGATAACGCGACCAAATATCGAGGGTGATGATCTGCTCGAACCCGGTTTCCGTTTTAGTGTCGAAGGGCGCGACATGCACCGGCCCGTAAACCACATAAGGAAACGCGGCCCCCGGCGGCACATGATCGTAGAGCCGCGCCGGATATCCTATGACGGATTGCACCTCCGTGCTGGCCGCCAGAATATCGACCACCGCCTGTTGCACTGCGAACAAAGCGTCGCTCATAGAGCGCCCCCCTCTTCGACCAGAAGCACAGCCCATTGATTGGCTTCGCCCTGATTGATGACCGCGTGAATGTTGAAAGCGCGGTTGTCATACAGCAAACGCATATCGGTGGTGATCGCGAGATCGCCGCGCCAGCGCATTTTCACCTGATGCGTGACATGGCCTTCGAGATGACCGGCGGTAAAGGCTTCGTTGCCCGATGCCGGCGTCATATCCGCCCACACCACGGCCAATGTCGCCCAGCCCAGCGCATAACCGCCAGCACCGTCCGGCGTTTGCGTTTCCGCCTGCACCGCCACCTGTTTGCGCAATTGCCCGATGCTCATCACACGCCCGAAAAACGGATGCGATAGGGGTCGAGCAAAGCCTGTATCACCATCGGCGCCATGGTGGCGTCCGTCGCGCGCGTCACCGCGGCCTCGCCGCGATATTCATACCAATGCGCGACCAGCTGGCGAATGGCGGTTTTGATCGGTTCCGGCACGCTCGTCCCGTCGTTGCCATAGCCCGCCACATAAGTGATGACGATGCCGTTGGAAAGCCGCGATGGCACCGGCCATACAGCGCCGAGACGCAGGGCCAGCCGCCCCGGTTCGCGCACGCTATCGACGAAATAATTACCCGCGTTCCATAAGGTCGCGTTATCGGCATTGTCGTAATAATTGACCGAAGTCACGCTTTGCAAAGGCGCTTTTGGCAGGCTGATGTAATTCACTTGGTCGAGCGCCGTCACCGGCCCCTGCCGCATGCCGTCCCAGTAATGTTCCGATGCGCCCGGCCATAAATCCAGAGTCAGTTGCCAGGTCTGGGTGATGAAAGCGCGGCCGGTATATTTTTCGGCCCATTGCCGCGCCGCGGTAATCAACGCCGTAACCAGAGCATCGTCGGCGGATGTGTCGATGCGCGCCTGCTGCTTGGCATCGGCCAGCAGGACCGGCTCGACCGATGGCGGCATTACGAGGGAAAAAGATGTCATAAAAACCCCAAACAAAAAGAGGATCGGCGGATTCCGCCACCGATCCTCTCAAGCCTTATTTTCTTGGCCTTACATCGTCGGCGCGCTGCGCGGATAACCGGCGATAACGCTGGCCGAACTCAACGCCCCCGTGGTGGCGCCGGTCGTCGTCATAATCACCTTGAGATAACGCTGGCTGCCGATATAGCCCATCTGCTGCACGGTGTTGGCGCCGCCGCTGCCGCTGACCGCAACGAAATCCGCGGGCCCGTCGAGATCGGTGCCGAACACGCAGGTGGTGTAAGTCACGCCATCGACCGACTGCTGAACCGACGGCGTATGGGTGCCGTCGGTATAGGCGCCGAACGCAACGACGATAACCGCGCCGTCATAACCGCGCAGATCGACGGCGGTGCCGGTCGCGGTGCCGGTGACGCGCGCGGCGGGAGCAAGAGAGGTGGAAGCGAACTGATTACGCAAAAGATCGCGAATAGCCATGAGGATGACTCCTGTTGAAAAATTGGAAATGGAATGGGGATTAGAAGTTAGGGGCTAGAGACTGAACCAAACGGTTTTTCCTCTAGTCCCCAGCCCCTTCTTTTCTCTCGCTTAGCTCGCCGAGAAGCTGAGCAGCTTGATCGCTTCGAAATTGACGACGTCGCCGCCGGTGCGCTTGGTGCAGCGGAACTTGACGAAGGGCGCGCCGGTATAAGGGTCACGCAAAATCTGCATGCCGATGCGATCGACGATGGTGTAGCCTTCCTTGAAGCTGCCGAACGCCACCGAGAAGCTGCCGGTCGCGACGCTTGGCATATCTTCGCCCAGCACGACCGGGAAGCCGAGCAACGTCGCGGGCTGGCCCGCCTGCAAACCGGGCTGCCAGATATAAGCCTGCGTGGTGTTTTCCTTGAATTTGCGGATCATGTCGGAAACCGCGCGCGGCATAATCCAGGTCGCGTCGGGATGATAGCCGACGCGCAGTTTATGCATCAGGTCGAACAGCACATCAGCCGGGTTGGTGGTGGCGAAAGCGCCATTCACGCCGGTGGGCACATATTGCAGCACGCCCCAGGCGCGGGTGGCGTCGTCAGTCGTGACCGCGCTGTAGCTGGTGAAGCCGCGCGGCTGGCCGATGCCGTCGCCGACCACAACGGCGTTGTTTTCGGCGCGCGAGAATTTGGCCGAGATTTTATTGATCAGCCATTCCTCGACATTGATGAAGGCGTCGTCGAGCAGTTTCTGCGTCGCTTTCGGCTGCGCATAAAGTTCATGTACAGGAATGCGGATGCGGCCGATGCCGTTATCGGCGGTATCCGCGGGAACGCCGAGTTCCGAAATCCAGGTCGCGACGGGGTCAGCGGTGTCGCGCAGCATTTCCACCGCTTCGGTCGAAATGGTCATCACCGAGGCGATCTGGCGCATCGGCGTGGTGTCGAACTGGCGCGTCACGATGCGGTCGGACAGCTCCGGCGGCACCATATAGCCGCCTTCCGAGTTGCTGATGACTTCGAGCGCCTTGGACTGGAAGCTTGCCAGATCGGCGTCGTAACCTTTGGCGATATATTTCAGGAACGCTTTCTTGTGCGCGCTGTCGCCTTCGCCCGCCGCGACGGCATAGGCCGATTTGCCGGGACGGCGCATCGAGGTCTTGATGCTGGAAATCGCGTCCTGCAGATCGTTGATGCTTTTATCCATGCGGCCGAGTTTGTCGTCATGCAGCATATCGGCGCTGCCCTTGCGTTCGATTTCGCCGAGGCGCTGGTCGTTGACGCTTTTATATTCTTCGAAAGCCCGCGCCAGCGTTTCCGTGGCCGAGCGTACTTCGTTCATTTCGATCATTCAGTTCTCCGTTGTTGAAAGGTAGGGATAGACAAGGGGTTAGGGGCTGGAGGGATCAATTCGAGGTGAGGGCGCGCGCCGCCTGCCGTAATCTTTCGGCCGCCTGATGAAGAGTCGAAGAGTCGGAGTTTCCCTCTGCTTCCCTCTTCTTTCCCTCACCTCCCCTCTTCTTCACTTCGCTGACCCGCGCCGCCTCATTCGCCGGAAAAGTCACCAGCGAAATTTCGAACAGATCGACATCGGTCAGGATGCGCGCCTTGCGCTTGGCGTCGATCTGGCTGGCCACCACGCGGTAACCGATGGAAAGCCCGGTCAGCGCGCCGAGTTTCAAAAGCTCGTAAGCCTCGCCGCCTTTTTGCGTGCGCAGCGCGAGGCGCCCTTCGACCAGCAACCCGCTGGCATCCTCGCGCACGGTTTGCCAGATGCCGATCGGCTGGGTCGGATCGTGCATCCACAGAAGCGCAGGAGTTCTGTTCTGCCGCCGCCATTTCGACAGCGAGCGGGCGAAGGCGCCCGCTTGGACTATCTCATTTTGCTGGTCGAGCTCGCCAAAGACGCTGGCGTAGCCCATGAAAATCCCGTCGCCGCCGAGGGTTTTGACCCTCAGCGCGCAGGACATATGCTTGATGTCCATGGTGGCCTTTTCTGTTTCAGGTAAAGAAAAACCCGCCGGAAGGCGGGTTGGTAGCAATCGCGATTTTAGGCGCGCTAGTGCGGCCTTACGCCGATATTACGCAGCTGTTCCATCGGGTTCCAGTCGGAAGGCGCTTTCTTGCTCTTGCCGCGCCACGGCGCGCCTTCGGCGATCCATTTCTGCCGCCATTGTTCATGCGTGAAATGTTCATCGTCGTCCGTCTTGCCGAATTGATACCAGAACGAAACGCATATATCGAAAGATGGATTTCCGTAATCGTTATATGCCGGCTCCGAAAGTCCGGGGTAACCGCAAACAGGGCAGATATATTTTTCTCTTTCTCGCATAAGGCAGAAAGATACCGGACATAGGCTGCTTCCTCAAGCCCGCCCCTATATTCTTATTTTCCTCCAACAGCCTTTACGCCGATATTCTGTAACTGCTGTTCAGGATTCCATCCTTTCGGCGGCTTGCTATAGCCTTTATCCCAGATCATGCCATTGGCAATCCATTGCGATCGCCATTGTTCATGCGTGATATGATTGTCGTCATCCGTCTTGCCGAATTGATAGCCACATGAGGAACAAATATCGAAAGATGGATTTTTATATTCGTTATACGCGGGTTCCGAAAGTTCGGGATAACCACACACAGGGCAGATATTCTCAAGCCCGATTTGGTTTTTCCTATTGGCAACCATCAACCGCCTCCCAAGCCCGAAGACCTACGACTTCACCACCATATCGTCAAAATCGAAATTATAAACCTCAGTTTGAGGCTTCAACCCCGCGCTGCTCCACACAACGATCAAAAGCATATGATGATCATTGGCCTCAAAGTGAATAATTTCTCCGATATCCCGGACCATCTTGATTTCAAGATCGGAAGCCACGCTATTTTTTATATCGTGAACATTCGTGAAAACGACCGATACTGGTGTCGTCTTTTCCGTCTCATGATCATAACAGGAAATATCGAGATTTATATCCCCACCGACCAGAGAGAAAGCAGCAACGCGTTGATCTTCGAACTCACCTCGGCGCGATCTGACCATCAGGCAATCTCCTTGGGAAACAAATGCGATGCTGGTGAGCCGTCACGAGCCGGATCTCCATTCTGATCAAGAAAATCACCTGGACTGTCCGGATCAGGACGATGGTAATGATCTTCGCCCCTATATCCCGGCATTTCAGGATCTCCTTCATCAAACCTCAGTATATCGCCGGTATCAGGATTCTCAAAGGTGCGGTGTCCGGCAGCGGCGGCATCGGGATGAGAGGTCTCCTGATAACCTTGGTCAAGTAAATCGTCGGGATTAGCTGGTAGTGGATTATCGCCTATACCCGGCAAAGATGGCGTCAGTTCGGGATCAATGACAGGTGGGATCTCTTGCGTCACCTGCATCCGCTGTGGCTTTTCTGGTTTATTATTTGATTGATCGGTATCAGAGCCGTCATCTCCTTCATCGTCGCCGCTATCGAAGTCGGGATCACCGTTTTCGAAATCATCGAAATCGTCATCTTCGTCATCATCCCCATCGTCAAAAGGGCCGGATTTGGCCCTCCCGTGATTGAGGTTTTTGGCGTCGCTTTCGGGTAACGGGCCGTAACCTGCGGCGGCGCGCTGCTCGTTGAGAGTGAGGAAGGCGGCGGCGCCGATTTTGCTCCATTGCGCCTGCCGCTGATCGATGAGCGCGCCGATGCTGTCGGGATCGTAATCGAGTTCGGGCGCGTCGGCATACATCGGGCACAGCCAATGATCGAACCCGGCGATGACGCGCGTGACCATCGGCACCACGGTTTCTTCGTAAAAAGCGAGGCGCGCTTGTTCCATGTTCGAGAAAGTCTGCGCTTCCGGCAAACCGATAAGCTGCGCCGGAACGCCAAAGGCCAGAGCGATGTCACGTGCGGCGTTGTTGCGCCCGGCGAGCCAGTCCATATCTTTGGGGCTGAGGCTCATCTCGCGCCAGTCGAGGCCGCCTTCGAGGATGAGGGGGCGGCCCGCGTTGCGGTCGCCCTGATAAAGCTGGCTCATTTCCTCGCGCAGACGCTGCAGCTGATCGTCGGAAAGCGTGGCGGGGCCGCCGTCTTTCGGCGCATAGACCAGCGCCCCCGAAGGCCGCGCGCCCTGATTGAGCAACGCCTGATTCCACGCGCCCGAGGCGTTGTGCTGATCGATCGACTGCAAAGCCGCTTCCATCGGCGCCATGCCGTACCAGTCATCGAGCGGATTGAAAGTTTTGAGATGGAGGATATCGCACGCGCCGGTCAGCGGATCGGCGGCCCATTGCGTCACCTGTCCATTCACATTGTATTGATAGCCCTGCGGCAGACCGGCGGGGCCAGGAATGACAGTCATGCGGTCGGGACGCAGGACGTAAAGTTCGACCGGGGTTTCGCCGTCCTGCGGGCGGATGGCTTCGATATAGGCGTTGCCGGAAATTTGCAGGTTGGCGTAGACGCTTTCCATAAAGGCAACCCCATCCTGCAAAGGATTGGGATGCGTGATGAGGTCGAGCAAGGGATGCGTGTCGATTTCGTTGCCCTGTTCATCATACAGCAGCCACGGAATGGCGGAGGCCGCCGTCGCGATCTGCATCACGCAGCGATAGGCGACGGTGTTTTTCTTGAATCCTTCTTCGGCGAGATTGGCGCTGCGGCGCGGGGTCCATTTCGGCTGACCCACGTTGCTCCAGGCGATCATCGGCCCGGCGCGGCTGGTCTTGAGCTGTGGCGGCCTGCCCGTCATAGCTTGAGCGACGGCGGGACGCAGCATTCGCGTCACGAGATCGGATAATCCCATGCTTGGTTACCTGATGTTGGAGGAAGGCGTATCGGCTAGAGCTGTCATTCCCGCGTAGGCGGGAATGACGCGGCGCGTGTAGTTATCGACCATCAAAGAAAGCGGATTTTCGGTTCGCCGCGCGCGGACTCTGAAAGTTCGGTCAGGGCCCAGACCATGGCGTCAACGCGGTCGGGCGACTTTTCCATCTGGCCGTCTGCGGTGAAGCGGCACATCTGGTCTTCTAAAAGAGAAAGCGCGCCGACATGGCGCACGCGGCCTTGTTCATACAAAGCCGCTATTGGCAAAGCGCGTTCGACTTTGTTGCGGAGAGCGCGGACGGGTTTGAACAGAACCTGCGGCGCTTTGGTGCGCAAAATACGTTCGACCAGCTCGCCGCCCGCATTGACTTCGGCGACGATCATCTGCGCCCGCATTTCGGTATAGAGCATGACCGCGCGTTCGGCCCAGCCGTCGGGCGCATAGCGGCCCGACCAGTCGGCCAGCACATAGATCATGCCGTCCGCGCCGCGCGCCGCGACCACGATGCCGGTTTCATCCGCGCCTTCGCCGCTCGATAGTGCGGGGTCGATCGCCACCACGGTGCGGCGCAATTCGGGCACGGTATCGACGCGGAGTTTGTCGATCTGCGCGCGGTTCCACAAAGAGCCCGCCGTGTCGGTGAGCAATTCGGCATCGAGTTCCTGTCGGCCCAATCTTGTCCCCGCATAGCGTTCGGTAAGTTGTTTCATCACATGCGGCGACAGATTGTCGGCGTTATCCGCCGTGCGCCCGTGCGTGAGATGCACGTCTTCGTTCTGCCGCCTGAATAAATCGCGTAGCATTTCGGTGTTCCTTGGCGTTGTCGTAATCACCACGCGGGGATCGGCCCCGAGCCGCAGTCCAAACCACAATTGATCAAACGCATCGCGTCCTGGCCACGCGCCGAGTTCGTCGCACCACACCCGGTGATGCTGCGGCCCGCGCAGACGTTCCGGCTGATCGGCGGAAAACAGTTTGATGCGGCTGCCATTGGTCAGCCACATCTCACCCATCGAGCGATTCCATTTTTCGATGCAGGCAGGCGGAATGGCGCGTAAAAGACCGCTTTCTCCTTCAACACAGGTGTCACGGGCGTCGGCATAAGTCGGCGCAATCACACCGATGCGCACATCGTTATTCCACAAAGCATAGGCGGCGATATCCTCAGCCCCCGTGCGCGTTTTCCCCCAACCCCTGCCCGCCATCAGCAGCCAGATGCGCCACGCCCCCAATGGCGTGATCTGGTTCGGGCGCGCCTGCCTGATCCATCGCGCCCGGTTCACAAAGGCCTGCAAGTTTGAGAGCGGCAAATTCCGCAAGCAATCCGCGCGCCTCGGCGAGAGCAAACTCGCGTTCTTCGGCTTCGCGTCTTCGGGCTTCATCGTCCTCTTTCGGGGCGCTGCGTTCCAAAAGAATTTTGGCGGCCTGAATGCGCGCGGTGTCGCTTTCGCTGGCCGCCATCAATTCGCGCAGCGTCGCGAGCACCTGCTCGGTCTGGTCGGTCATTTTTTTCTGGATGATTTCGGATACAGTACGCCGTGGGACTGTCAATAGCCCAGGACCGGAGTGGAGTCAAGGGAAATTTCACACATTATGAAAAATAGATGTGATTTGTCCCTTGGCCTTCTATCTCTGCCACACTTCTTAAGGTCTCATTAACAGTTTCAGGGCATCATCGGGCAGCGATTAGGAGAATCGTTTGTTTATACGGCCTAGGATAGGATATACCTCTTAAGAGGAGTCCTCGATGGCTATTGATCCCGTCAGCGCAAGTACCAATATCGCCCAGACCCAGCGCCCGCAGGCGTCCGGGCAAGTCAATGGGCTGCGCAATAATCCAACCCTTCTCAATGCCATCGTCACGCAGCAGAAGGCCTCGCGCAGTTTGCCGCAGACCGCCTTTGCCGCGCCCCAGAACGCCAAGGGCAACGGCTCCAACCTCAAGCTGCCGCGCGGCAGTCTGGTCGATGAAGTTGTCTGATCTTTCCTGAAATTAGTGTCCGTAACCCGCATTGCCGTAACCGGCATGCACGCAGTTTTTCACCGCATAACCGCATTGCTCGTCGTCGGCGAAAAGGCTCGATGAAGTCGGGCCGTTGTAATTGACGGCGCTAACCGCGTTGTTGCGAATCACGATATTCACGGTGCAGAAACTTTTATCGCCCGCGCCGCCGCCGACTTTCATGTTCGAGCCGTATGAACTGCCATATTTATACTGGCTGAAGGTACTTTCGTGAGAACCGTCGGTCGAAAGATACTGCCAGACTTCGACCGAATCCTGCGTAGCTTTCTTTTTGGGCGGCCCCATGCAGGCCATGACGTCTTCGCGGGAATAGCCGATCATCTGCTGGCGCGCGACGGCGGCATCGTCGGAACGGCGGAACGAGCCGCAACCGGCGAGGACGAAGATAAGGAAAAGAGGAAGCAGGCGGGAGAACATAAAGTATATTTGCCGTTTCCCGCGCGGGTGTAAAGCCTGCTTAGCGCCGCGCGAAGCCGTACCAGCCGGCCAGTTTGCTGAGCCCGCCTTGCAGCAGCGCTATCGCCGCCGCCGAGGGCGGCGCGTCGTAACAAACCGCCTCCACCACCACGGCGCCGTAGCGTGGACCCAACTCGCGCACCGCATTGCGCCAACGTTTATAGGCGGCTTCCTGCGCGTCGCTGCGTTCATGGCCGGTGCGGAAGAAATCGCGGCCGCCTGCGGTCGCATAGCTGGCCGTCACATGCGACGCCAATGAAGCCGCGTGATAATCGGCCTTGAGCCGCAGCCCGGCTTCGACCTGCACGCGGTCGAGCAGGCGTTTGAGCGCCAGCACATCGAGGATATGTTCTTCAAGCACGCGGGCGGCCAGAATACCGGCGCGGTCGGTCACTTCGAGCGCGCGGCCCGCATGCTGCCAGCGTTCCGGGGTGCCGTGATCGCCCCCGCCGGGAATTTTGCGAAATCTTTTATCCGATGAAACAGGGGTGCGACGCGAAGCCATGAATCCTCCGGTGAAAGGGAGAAAAGCAGGCTTGTGATTTATCCCACTACACAGATGATGTCAATGATTTTTCCCATACTGCGCGGCGTGGGCCAGGCAGGCGGCGCGGGAGGATCGGAAATCACCTGCGATCCACCATTCTTCGACGGCGCGCAGAATTTCGCCGATGCGCGGCCCCGCCGGAATGCCGGAGGCGACAATATCCTCGCCTTTGATGGGGAACAGGGGGTTTTCCCACGCTTCGATAACGGTGAGCGCCGCGCCGATATCGCCCTCATTCAGGAACAGAGCAGCCTGCACATTCTCCGCCCCATGGGCATAAAGGATGCGCCGCAATCCCTGCGCGCCCGCATTTTTGCGCAGCTGTTCCGGCAGAATCGCCAGAGCCGCGAGACGATCCCCATCGCGGTTGGAGAGTTTCAGCCGCGCCGCGATTTTTTCGGCGGTTGCCGCATTTTCGGGCAGCAAAGAAGCCAGCCGCGCAAGCCCGTCCAGCCGCGCCGCATATTTCTGTTCCCGTTCGATCAGGGCCGACAGGCGCGCGATATCGACGGCTTCGCCCGCCCCCTGCGCCGCCACGCCGCTGTCCATCATCAAACGCCAGGCCGCGACCGGATTTTCCGCGGCCAGCAATTTCAGGATTTCCTTGGCCACGCGCTCGGCGGAAAGAGTGGGGGTGAGATTTGCCAAAGCGCGGCAGGCCGAAAGCGCGGCATCATCGGGATCGCCTTTGCCGAACCACGCGTAAAAACGGAAGAAACGCAGGATGCGCAGCACATCTTCGCGAATACGCGCTTCCGCATCGCCGATGAAACGCACATGGCCGGTGCGCGCATCTTCGGCACCGCCGAAATAATCGTAAAGCGTGCCGTCGGCATCGGCATAAAGCGCGTTCATCGTGAAATCGCGCCGCGCGGCGTCGCTTTGCCAGTCGTCGGTAAATTCCACTTGGGCGCGCCGCCCGTCGGTTTCAACATCGTGGCGCAGGGTCGTTATTTCATAGCCGACATGATCGACCACCGCCGTCACCGTGCCATGCGCGAGGCCGGTCGGCACAATCTTGATGCCCTGCGCGGGCAGAATTTCCATCATCCGCTGCGGCGGCAGAGTGGAGGCCAGATCGATATCGCCGATTTTGCCGCCCCGGATGACGTCGCGCACCGCGCCGCCGACCACGCGCGCCTCGCCGCCCGCTTCGCGCGCAACATCCATGATGCGGCGGACGGCTGGCGTTAGAATCTGTGTTTGCTGTTCGGCATCAAGCTTCATCAGACAATAATCCTGTGTTTTACCAAGGTGAGCATCGGCACATCGTGCGGATAATTGCCATAGCCCCATGATTCATCGAACGGGCCGTTGGCCGCCATCCATTCCCCGACGCGTTCGGCCTTGCGCAGGCGCACGCAATTGCCGTGGATCATCTCGCCGGTCGCGACGCCATTCTGCATGCCTATGTCGGTGCAGATCAGCGCATCGTGCGGCACGTCACGCAGGAGTTCCGGCAGATAGAGATCGAGGCCGCCCGAAGCGATAAGGATTTTATGGCCCTTCTCGTGATGTTCGCGCAATTCATGCATGACCGGCGCGTTCATTTTCTGCCATAGCCGGGTGCGCGCCGCCGCCGCCACGATTGTTTCCTGGTTCTTGCCCGCGATCAGGCGGCGCAGAAGGAAAGCCTTGAGGAAAGTCCGCATTTCCTCGCGCCCGCCCCCCTGCCCGCCTTGCGCGCGATGCAGCGCAAAACGCGCCAGCCCTTCGGCCAGCGCGGCATAAGTAGCCGCGCACCCGCTGGCATATTCCAGGAACGGCCAGAAACTGTCGCCCGCAACCAGCGTATGATCGAAATCGAAGATGGCGAGTTTTTGCCCCGTCATTCTCTCTGCCCCTCTTGACCAGCGCGGATTATATCAGCATGTTCGTCAACGCATAACCTAATCTGACCCGCATGACCCAAGCGCCGCCGCCCAAAATCATCGGCTTTTTCGACCGGCTCGCCCGCGCGCTGGCGTTCCTTATCATCCTCGCGACCCTTGGGCCGCTGGCGACCGTCGCCGCTTTATTCGCGCCCGGCCCGCTGGCGCAGCAAACCACCGTGATCGTTCCGCACGGCGAATCCACCGCCGCAATTTCCGCGCAGCTTTCCACCGCCGGGGCGGTGTGGGCGGCACCTTTGTTCCATGTCGCGGCGCGTTTGCTTGCCACAGGCGGCCTCAAGGCCGGGGAGTATATCGTTCCGGCGCATGCCAGCCCCGCCGCGATCGCGGAAATGATGCATGAAGGCCGTTCGGTGATGCGGTTTTTCACCGCCGCCGAAGGGCTGACCTCCGCCGAAATCGTCGCCGAACTCAACAAAGACCCGGCTTTGACCGGCACCGTTCTGCCGCCCGCCGAAGGGTCGCTGCTGCCCGAAACCTATCGCTATAATTATGGCGACACGCGCGCCAGCATCCTTGCCCGCATGAGCAAAGCCATGCAGGAGAAAATCGGCGAAGTGTGGGCCGGGCGCGAAGCCACGCTGCCGCTGCAATCGCCGCAGCAACTGGTCACGCTCGCCTCCATCGTCGAAAAAGAAACCGGCAAGCCCGAGGAACGCCCGCGCATCGCCGGCGTGTTTTACAACCGCCTGCGTTTTTCCATGCGGCTGCAATCCGATCCCACCGTCATTTACGCGCTGACCGGCGGCAAATCCGATCTTAACCGCGCTTTGACGCATGACGATCTGGCCTTCGCCTCGCCCATCAATACCTATGCCAGCGACGGCTTGCCGCCGCAACCGATCTGCAATCCGGGACTGGCGTCGTTGCAGGCGGCGGCGCATCCCGAGCATCATAATTTCCTTTATTTCGTCGCCGACGGCAGCGGCGGCCACGCCTTCGCCGCCGATCTCGCCGCACATAACGCCAATATCAACCGCTGGCACGACGCGCTTGAGAATAAAGTTCAATGAACGATATCGTGCTTAATCTCGCGGTGATCCGGCAGAGGATAGGCGCCGCCGATCTTATCGCCGTCAGCAAGACGCAGCCGCTGGAGGCGATTATCGAAGCGCTGGCGGCTGGCCAGCGCAAATTCGGAGAGAACCGCGTGCAGGAGGCGGAAAGAAAGTTCCTGCTGCTGCGCCCACGTTTTCCCGACATCGAATTACACCTGATCGGCCCGCTTCAAACCAACAAGGTGCGCGACGCTGTCGCTTTGTTCGACGTCATTCAAACCCTCGACCGTCCCAAACTGGCCGACGCGCTCGCCACCGAAATCCGCGCCAGCAAACGCGACCCGCGCCTCTCTATTCAGGTCAATATCGGCAATGAACCGCAAAAGGCGGGTATCGCGCCCGAAGCCCTGCCCGCATTTCTCGCTTATTGCCGCGCCGAACGCGGGCTGACCATTTCGGGATTGATGTGCATCCCGCCGCAAAGCCTCGACCCGCGCCCTTATTTCAATAAGATGCGCGCGCTTGCCGATACGCACAAGCTGCCCCATCTCAGCATGGGTATGAGCGCCGATTTCGAGATGGCGGTTGAATGCGGGGCAACCGAAGTGCGCGTCGGCTCGGCTATTTTCGGACAGCGTCTTACTCAAGAGAACGCCTGAATATTAAGCGTCGCCTTTTCCGTTAGTCATTCCCGCGCAGGCGGGAATGACGCGGCACGGGGAGTTCTTATACTCGTTCAGAATCTTACTGGCCGCCGCCGCCACCGGGTTTAGCGAGCTCTCCCACGATGCCGAAAATCGACGACATCACCCAGGCGATGATGCCGCCGACCAGCGCCATGCCGACATTGCGCGAAACCACGGCCTGCTGTTTCAGGGCGTCGATCTGTTCGTTCATCCATTCCTCGGTCACCTGTTCGATGACCTGGCCGACATCGGCGCGTTCCGACAGAATTTCGAGATCGATGACCACGGCGGGATCGGGGAAATTCATGCGGCTGAGGCGCAAGGCCTCGCCGAGATTATGGCCGCGCAGGACCTGCTGCCGCGCGCGGTTGATGCGCTCTTTCATCCATGGATTGCCCTGTTCCTCAAGAATTTCGAGCGAGCGTTTGAGCGGCACCTGCGCGCCCAGAAGCGACGACAGGCCGAGCAGGAAGCCGCTGCCCTGCAGCACGCGATACCACGACCAGGGCGGGAACATATCGAATTTGGCGCGCAGATTGCCGCGCCAGTAAGGCAGAGTCAGCGTAACGAAGGTCGCGAAAAGCAGAATCGCGGCGACGATATACAGACCCCATGCGGTGATGAAATCCGAAAATGTCGCGACGCTGCCGATGGCGGCCAGCACGTTTTTCGGCGCGTTGGCGCGCATATTGGCGATCAGGTTGATGCCGAAAGTATAGATCACGAAACTGACGAGGATGAACATGGCGACGGGATAGCCGATGGCGTAGCTGACCGCCTCTTTCATCTGCTTGCCCTTGATGCCGACCGCCTGAATCGAGGCCAGCGATTTGGCCAGCGTGCCCGATTCTTCGCCCGCGCGGATCATGTACAGCTCGCCCTGTGGCACCCAGCCTTCCATCGCCTGCGACAGGGAAATGCCGGCGCGGTCTTTCAGAAACCATTGCCGCAGCGCGACCGCCACCGGGCGGTTGGGATATTTGCCCATTTCCGAAACGTTCTGATAAAGCCGGTCGAGCGCGCGCGACAACGCCTCGTTGGTTTTCAGCATGCCTTCCAGCTTGCGATAGATGCGGAAGCGGTTCTTGCGGCTGCTGCGGAACTGAAACCGGATCAGCCTGTCCTGCAGTCCTTCCAGCATTTCGTTGAGTTCGCTCATCGCATCGGCCCCAGTCTCTGCTCGATTTCTTCAAGCTCGCGCGGCCGCGCGAACACGCCGAGTTCGAATTCGGCGTCGTCGGGCGAAACGTCGCCGGATTTCACTTTCTCGAGCCCGCGCCAGATCATCGACACGCCGGCAAGGCCTGCGGGAGACAGCCAGTAATTTTCAGCTTCTTCCGAACGGTTATCCTGCAGAAGCTCCATCAGTTTGGCGTCCGTCTCGATAATTTCGGCGCAGACCGTGCGTCCGGCCCGGCCTTTATAGCATTTGGGGCAGCCTTCGGGGTTCGCAAGATGGATATTGCTTAGATCCGGCTCGGAGATGCATTCCATCAACGGACGGCCGACATTGGCGCGATTGCGGCGCGCTTCCATGATCGCGAGGCCGGCGCGGATGCGTTGCGCCAGCTCGCGCGTGATCGGACCGAATTCCTCGATCGCGGCCTTGAGAGGAATACGGCAATGCGGGCACAGGCTGCGCAGCAGCCTTTGGCAGGCCATGCCGCGCACGAGGTTGTGATCGTAAACAATATAAGGTTCCATGCCGATATCGCGCAGGCGTTTCGGCGTCGCCAGCGCCGCATAAACGTGGCCGGTAGTGTAAACCTGACGCCCGGTCAGCGCGAGGCGGAACGCGAATTTCGCGGTTTGCAGATCGCGCACTTCGCCCAGCATGACGATATCGGGATCGAGGCGCAAAGCGCAGCGCATGATTTCGACGAAGGTCTTTTCGCGCTGTTCGTCCTTGACCGAGGCGGAAACGCCGATCTGGCGCGCGCCGATGATGCCGCCTTCGGGCGGATCTTCGATCAGGAGACAGTTCAGGCGCATTTCGGTTTCCGCCATACGGCGATTGAGCACGACGCGCAGGGTGGTTGTTTTGCCCTGATTGACCGGGCCCGAAAAAATACGCAACCCGCCCGGCGCCGCGCGCAAGCTTTGCACGACCTTGAGCTGATCCTGCGAAAAGCCCAGCGAGTCGACATCGGCCATGACGAAATTTTCGCCGAACAGATGCGCCGAATCATATTGCAGGCGCATATCGAGATAGCGCCCGTCATTCGACAGCGGCACCCATTGGCAGCGCACCGAGATCACGCCCTTGGGCAAAGTGATGACTTCGCGCCCGCGCGCGTCCGATGTCAGCATCGCCGCTTGCGGTTCCTGCCAGTTGGCGGTCGCACCCGACTGGCCGATGGAATGCGAATAGACGGCGGCGAGGAACTGTTCGCCCTCGCGCTGCGTCCAGGTATCCTGTTTGCGCAAAGCGCCGTCGATGCGGAACTGCACGGTGGCGCGGCCATTGACCGATTCGATGTGAATATCGTTGGCGCCCATCTGCACCGCCTGATCGAGCGTGGCGACGATGCGGCGGCGCACGGCGTTGTCGTCGAACACGCCCGATGCGCCCTTGCGTTCGGCATACAGATAGGCCTGAATGATGATGTTCGGCGTGACGTAGCGCGGCTCGTCCACCTTGAAATTCTGGCGTTTGGCCGCCTGCGCCACCGACGTTACCAGAGGCGAGCGGCGGTGCGAGGCGCTGACCAGCCACAGGCCGTTATCGAACAAAGCGCACAGGTTGCGCGCTTCGTCGGGAATTTTCAGAGGGCCGCCGGATGCTGTCAACACATCGCCGCTGAAGGCGAGCGGGATGCTGCGTTCGTCTTCGATCTTGATCTGTTTTTCGGTCGAGGCCGGCATCGAAACGCTTGAAGCGCCGCCCGCCGCCGCCGCGACCGGGGCGGTTTTGGCTTTCGCGAATCCGGGTCTGGCGGTATCGGGCGCAGCCGCGGGCGCGGGAACGGCGGATTTGCCGAACCCCTTCAGTTTCTTTTCGAGATTTTCGAGGAAACTCGCCACGCCTTAATATCTCCACTCAGTAAAGCAGCAGCCGCGATCGGGCGCCGCCGGAAATCGGGTTGGAAATCGCGCCGCCGCAAACGCCCTTCACTTCGTCCGGCGATTCACGCTTCCTAGAAAACACCCGCGTTTTCATAGGAAGCGATCGCGGACTAGCGTACCGCGCTGTAAATCGCATCGGCGCTCTTGATATGCAGGCTGCGGGTCGATCCGTTCTGCTCGATCAAGACGCTCGAAGGCGAAATCCATCGCACCACGCCGCCGCTCGCAAGCGTATCGCCGACCTTGACGATATGCGCCTCGGCGCCGTTCTTGAGGATGGCGCTGTAATTTCCGTCGCTGCCGGAAATGCGCGAAACTTCATATTGCGCCGGCGGAGGCGTCACATGTTTGGGCGCGGGCGGTTCGGACGGAATCTTCACTTGCGCCACCGGCGCCGGCGGCGGCGTCAGGGCGCTGGCGGGAATCGCGCTGGCCAGCGAGCGGCCGCCGCCGCGCAGTTTATCGAGTTCGGCGAGATGTTTTTCGATCTCGATCATGGCGTCGATGCGGGCCACCGCCTGACGCGCGGTGTTGAGATCGTCGAGCGTGACCGCCTCCGACGAATCGAGATGCTTGACGACGCCGTTGGCGTTATCGGTGGCGCGGTCTTCCATGGTGGAAAGATTCTTGCTGTCGATCGGAACCGGCTGCGAGCCCAGCGCCGCGACCGTATCCTGCGCGTGGGCGCCGATGCAGGCGAGCAAGGCGGCGGACAGAACCGCACCCAACACCACGCCCCGGGGGGCGCGCTTCGATAACAAGGGATTATTTGCGATTCTCATAGATGACTCCCTCAACGACCCAGTCGCCCGACATATCCTTGGGCACATAAGCCAAGCTCGTGATTATAACGCCGGGCAAATTGCCCACCAGTTCCGGAATATCACCCGGCAATGATGGTACAGTAAGCGTAAAGGAACGCTTAACCCAAGGCGGCGGCGGCGGCGGCCAGGCCCCGGTATAACCTGCGGGGGCTGGGGGCGGCGGGTCGTCGGGCGCGGCGGCAAGAGTTCCCGGCCAATTCTGTTTCAGGTAGCGCGCAGTTACCGCATCGGGATCATCCAGGGCTTCGTCGCCGCGCGGTTTAAGTGGAGGTAAAACAACGGTTTGCTGGCCATTTCCGGCCGAATCGTTAATAACGGCGCCCGGCGGGGGCACCGATATGCCGCCGGTGCGCGTCCAGCCGATCAGCAGCGTGGTGCCGGTGCAACGCAAAGTCGTGATATGCCAGCCGGTAATCGCGACCGGAACCATCGCCAGTCCTTTATGGCAGTTCTCGACAAAATCGTCGGTGGTGGGCGCAGCTTCCCATTTGCGGTCATATTTCGGCGCGGGCGGCGCGCCCTGCTGCAAAATCGACGGCACATAAGCGGCGGCTTCGCGCGCGCGGCGCGCGGCTTCCATCTGCGCCTCGCGCGCGGCTTCTTCCTTGGCGACCTGATCCTGCCAGTACCAGACGCCGATCAGGACCAGGAGAAAGGCGAGGCCGAGACCGCCGCCGATAATCTTGACCTGCTTCGGGATATGGACTTGCTGAAGCTTGATATCCTTGCGGTCGCTGAGCAGCAGCGTAAGCGGAATGGCGTCGGCACCCGGCACCGACCAGGCGTCGGGCGCGTATATATTCTGCAGGCCGCCGAAACCGATTTCCTGCACCAGGCGGTCATGCGCTTCGTTTTCGTCCTGAAAGAACAGATCGCCGTCGGGAACGATAAGATCGTCGCGAACGATGATGACGGAAATGCCTTCGCTAAGGCGGAACGCGCCCGCCCACGACCCCGGCATCTGGCTGGCGAGGCATCCGGCCAGCACCGGCATCCCGGCTTTTTGCCCGGCTTCCGCCGAACAGAGGCCGAACTGCGGAATGCGCCCGTCTTTATTGCCCGGCCTGACCGCGTAATAATCGGCGTTCTGGCCCTGCTGATTGGCCGCTTCCTTGGCCAGTTGCGCAACACGCCCGCCGCCCGGGCTGTTTTCCCAGTAGAGACCGACGGCGTAGCGCTGGCGTCCGATCGTTACAACGCCAGCAACCATCAGGGTTGCCCCGCGCCGGCGTCGTTGATGACTTGCGGCGTGATCGCCATCACCAGCATGGCATGCTGCCGATCGGTCGAAATGCCGCCGCCGAGCAGGAAGTTGTCGGGGCTGCCGACGCCGTTATGATTTTGCACTACCTGTTCGCGATCGACGCCGCCGATGACCAAAGTCGATCCGCTGCGCAACAGCGACTGCTGCACGAAAATCTTGTTCTCGGTGACCGGCAGCGTGAGCGGCACCGTGGCCGTTCCGGTATTGAAGCTTTGCTGGCCGAGGCTTTCCACGTCGATCAGGCTCAACGAATATTGCAGCAGGATGCGCCCGTCATCGAGCAGGCGCGGTGTCAGCTGCAGCGAGAAGCCGTCATGAACGGTGGAAATAACCGGCGTGTAAACGATGGTGCTGCCGGTGGTCGTGCTGGTCGAATTGGAGTTGACCGTCGAGATGTAAGTGGTGTCCTTGCCGACGCGGCGCGAAACCGGGCGGTTGTTGAGCGTCGTCATCGGAAACTGGGCGACGTCGGTGGTGTCGCCGACGGTCGAGAGCGCGCCGAACAGATCCTGCGAATGGACGGTGCCGCTGCCGGTGCCGTTGACGACGGCGATATTGAGGCTGCCGAGAACCGATTGCTGGGTGAGGTTGGCGTTGGCGAAACCGGGCACCGTGGCCGAAGTGTAAGTCAGGCCGTTCACGTTGGTCAGGTTCTTGAGGAAGGTCGTGAATTGCAGCTGGTAATCTTCCGAGGCGCCGATATTGACGCTGTAAATCTGCACATCAATGGCGATCTGGCGCGACAGCCGGTGATTTTCCTTGTTGAGATAATCGGAAACCGTTTCCATCACGTCGGGCGTGGTGGTGATGGTGACGGTGCCCATCGAGGGCGAAATCACCACGCTGCCCTGACCGCCGATCAGCGAGGTCAGGACATCCTTGAGTTCGTCCCAGTATTTGAAGCTGATCGCGGTCTTGGAATTTTGCGTCAGCGTATTGGTCTGCGAAGAACCGCCGCTGCTCGACGAGCTGCTGTTGCTGCTATTATCGTCCTGCATGCCTTCGTTGATTTCCTGCGTGCCGGGCAAGGCCTCGATCGCGAAAATGCGCGTCTCGTAACGGGAAACGGCGATCGTCGAACCGTCATAGCGCCAGCTGACGCCGAAATAGGCGCCCATCTGCTCGAGCAATCCCGACAGCGGCCCCTCATAGGAAACCGGCATGGTTTTCTCGGTCGATTTGGCGACCGGCACGGTCGCGCCGGTGGCGGTGGTGGTGGTCGAGGGATCGAAACCGCTGAAATTTCCCGTCGGCGGCGCCGGCGCGAAAGTGGTTACACCCGGCCCCGGATTGCCGGTGGGCGCCGCAGCTGCGACTGCGGACGCCGCGCCCGCCTGACCCGGAACCGTCAGCGAGCTGAGGCGGATCGGAATCCCGGTCTGGGAGCTGATCGCGTTGGCGATCTGGTTAAGCGACATCGGATCGGCGGAAACCAAAGTGACGCCGCGCGCGCTTTCAAAAGACGGGGGCAAGGGCATGCCGCGCTGCATGCGCAAAGCGGTGCCGCCGCTCCATACCTTGCTGGTCACCATCAGGGGATCGTAGGAAACCGCCCGCACCGGCTTGTAGGCGTCTTCCAGCGAATGCTGCGCCTGTTCCGCGCGCTCATCGATGGTTTTGCGGTCCTTGGCATCCTGTACGCAAGCGCCGAGCGTCAGCCCCACGCCCGCCAGCAAAACGCGGGCGGCGATACGGCCGATGCCGCGGCGCGTAAGCGAAACTTTGTCGAATGCCATCCGGTTCTCCCTTGAACTCTTAAACTCTAGTTCGCGTAATTGTTGCCGCGCACCTGAACGACCAGCAGCTTCTGGCCGGCGCCGGAATTGGTATGCAGTTCGGCGATCGGCTGCGGCCGCGCGCTTTCGAATCCCGCCAGAAGTTCGCGCACGGCGTCTTCGAAACTGCCGCCGAAATGCGCCGACGCTTCCATCGGGTAATCATATTCCGCCACCCATTGCAGTTCGACCCCGGCGCGCTTGCACCAGTCGGTCAAAACTTTACGCAAGCTGTCGCCGCGTTCCGCCGACCAGCCATCGGCCGATCCGACATTGAAGGCCGGCACTTCCCGCGTCGGGACGTGCATGATCGGCGCGGGCATATTCATGGTATCGATCTGGTCGCGTATATCGGGCGTGGCGCTCTGCGCCTGCGCCGCCGGACGCGAGGGCGGCATCAAGACCGGCGCGCCGGAAGATACCGGCGCCGACGTGGGGGCGCCGCGCACCGCACCGCTATCGATCACCGGGCCGCCCGCCGACGAAATCGGCAGAGAGGCCACCGGCGCGGGCGTAAGAACCGGGGCGGACGCCGCCGCCGGCAGCGATCCGGCGCGCGCCACCGTTACATTGCGGCCCTGTTGGCGCGCCACGAGACCGGCCGGGGCCAGCATATCGCTTAGCGTTGTGTGCCAGCCCTGCCCGCCTTTATAGGAAACCAGCGTGGCGGCATCGACATTGGCTTCGATGACGTAATTGTACCCCACCGGCAGAATCTGGCGCAAAGCGATGCTGAGCGGCACCTGCGAGGCAAAGCCTTCGACCACGGCATCGCTGGATGCCTGCGCCGGGGCGGGCATCGCCGCCGGCACGGGAAGGCTGGCGGCGGGCGGCGTAATCGGCAGGGGCGCGAGCGCGGGCGACGCCGGCTGCATTTGCGCAGGGAATGGCGCGGCGATCGGCACCGAAGGCGTCGGTGTGCCGGAAATAATCACCGGCGAAATGACTTCGGGAGGAACGGAAGCGGAAGAAGCCCGGGCGGAAACCGGCGGCAGTTCCACCGGTTGCGGGGCGTAGCCTTCGCTCGCGGCGCTGGCGCCCGGCGGGGCCACCCATTCGAAACCGGCCCATGCTGGCGTTGCCGCCGCAGCGACTCCCAGAACAAGAACCGCTAACGCACAAGACCCGGTAACGTATTTTTTCGGCATATCGCTGCCCTTTATCTTGGAAGCCGTGATTCCTGGAAGCCTGAAGAGACGTATCGCAACTCGGGAATAGGCAGGCAGCGATTGAAAAAATGCGGCCTGCTTATTCCCGAATGGCGACAGACATACTGATTCGGCGAGTCTATAGGCGGATTCTTCGCAGGGCAACAACGGACTTGCCGAAGGCGCGGCTTGGCGGCGGTGAAGTTGTTTTTGGGCAACGGAAGAGAGAGGAAGATCGAGGAAGAAAGAAGGGGCTGGAGGGTAACAGGCAGGCAACCATTTGCCGGTTAGCTCTCTAGCCCCTCCTTTCTTCCTCGATCTTCCTCTCTCTTAGCCGAAGTCGGTCCAGCGGCGCGGCTGCCCGCCTCTCAATGCGGGACGTCGCGACCCCAGCATCCACACGCGCATCGCCCGCAACGCGGCTTCGAAAGTCAGTCCGCGCCGCTCGAACCCCCAGAACAGCAGCATCATCGTCACAGCGACGACGAGGGTCCAGATCCGCACATGCACGAGGAACAGGAAGATAAAGGTGAAGGCACGCGCATCCAGCGCGAAAAACCGCGCCGGTTTCTGGGTATTGCGCCAATGCAGGTCCATGAAGCTCCGGGAAAGAAGCGGGGAAAGGCGGGGGGAAGAAAGAAGGGGCTAGAGGGGCAACCGGCATCTTACCGCTTTCCCGTCATCTCTCCAGCCCCTCTTCTCCCCCCCTTCTTTCCCTTCTTCTCGCCCTCCTTTCTCAAAAATCGTCGATCGAGGGTTCGTCGTCGAGCGCCTTGACGTTCTCATTCTCGTCGCCCGAAAAGCCTTTAGTCAGAAGCAGATAGGTGCGGCGGTCGATGACCCCGTCCTTAAACGCCTTGGTCGCGGTCTGCTCCATGGTCTGGCCGTGGCGGGCCAGCAGGCGCTGGGTCTCGGTGGTCCATTTTTCGATCGGCAGGTCGAGCAGCTTCTCGCGCGCATTCTCGTCGAAAATCATGAATTCGCGCAAACCGATACGGCCACCGCCCACTTTCGGCACCAGAGCCTGGGTCACGATCATGCGCAGGGTTTCCATCATGGCGAAGGCCCGTTCGGTACGTTCCGCCGGGTCGAACACGCTGACCATGCGGCGGACGGTGGCGGCGACGCCGATCGTATGCACGGTCGAATAGACCAGATGGCCGGTTTGCCCGGCTTCGATGGCGGCGGTCACGGTTTCGCGGTCGCGCGCTTCGCCGACAAGGATGATATTGGGTTTGCGGCGCAGGGCGTTACGCACGCCGGCGGCAAAAGTCGGAAGATGGCGGGGGATTTCGGATTGCGCCACAAGAGAACGTGGCCCCGAAATCGCGTCATAGACATATTCGATGGGCGCCTCGTAGGCGAGCATCTTGCCGCAGCCTTGTTCGCGCTCGATCAGCATGCGGCAACCGGCGGCGAGCAAAGTCGATTTACCGCTGCCGGTGGGGCCGGTGACCAGAATCAAACCCTGACGCGGGGCCCAGTTATCGATGATTTTGTCTTCGATGCCCAGATCCTTGAGCGTCGGCGGCAGATTGGGCAGCGTGCGCATCGTGACCTGCACCGAGTCGCGGCCGCGGCTGAGCACGGCGGTAATATTGACGCGGAAACGCACGCGGGTGTTGCGGTCGGGCCGCACTTCGTAGGACAGATCGAGATCGCGGCCCGAGGCCAGTTTGGCCAGCGCATCCGGCCCGTAAATACGGCTAAGCACATTGGCCATGTCGGCGCTGTCGAGCGGGCGGCGGGTGACGGGGAACAGGATGCCGTCAACTTCGATATAAACCGGGCGGTCGGTTTGCAGCGAGGTATCGCTGGCGCCCTGCCGCGACGACCACAGCAACAGATCGTCGAGATTGTCTTCGCCAATGCGCAGGGGTTCATCGGGCCAGGTGCCGATTTTCTTTTCCATCGCCTTGATTTTATCGGCGAGTTCGCTGTTGTTTGTATCCGCGGTCATGCCGCCATGTTCGCTTATTAAGCTTACTTTTTCGATAATAAACGAAGGCCGGATGTTAACCCCCGGTTCATATGTGTGACCAAGGAGTTACCCGCGAACAGGATTACCCACGCCCCATAAAGCCCGTCATTCCGGAAAATTCGCTTTTTCAGAACCGCGCTTGCGCGGGGCTGAAAATGTGAATTTATCCGGAACCCAGTTAGCCTGTCCGCAAGCACTTCCCGTTCCTATTTGAGAACATACAAGGCGCGGGCGGTTTTTGCCGAGGGGTGAACTGGATTCCGCACAAATTTTCTTTCGCCTTCCCCGCTGTCGCGGGGAAGGCGAAAGAAAATTTGTGCGGAATGACGGCTCTGTTAATTCGCATTCGCTGCAACTAACACCAACTCACCGCGTGGCGGGATTCCATTGGCTGGTCTTATTGATGAGCGCCGATTGACCGGTAATGGTCACGCCGCGGTCGCCGACGCGCATTTCGTTGCCGCCGCCGGTCACGCCACGATCGTCAGCCAGCGCGTAAGGCGGCGAGATCATGCCTTGCGCCAGAAGGTCGCGATACCGCACCATGCCGACATAATCGTTGGTCAGGCGGTCGAGATCGGATTCGAATGTTTCTTCGGCCTGTTTCACGCCCGCATCCCAGCCTTGTTTGACATAGGCGGCCCACGCGGCTTTTTCCTCGTCGGTTTTGGGCAGCAGAATAGCGGGCGGCGGATCGACGCGGCCCCAGTCGCGTTCGAGATACAGATGCCAGTCGCGCGCTGCCGTGACGATGCGCGCCACTTTGTTGATGCGGTAGATGCGGTCGGCGACGGCGGCGGCCTGCCCGCCCGAATTGACAAGCACGGCGCGTTCGGCTTCGGAAACAACCGGCGGTTCGATCAGCAGGCCCGACGGAGCCGCGACCAAGAGACGCGAGAAATTGAAAGCCTTCGACATGCTGGTGTCGTATTCGGCGAGTCGCCGTTGGATCTGGAAGGTGCGGTAGGCGAGGCCGCCGCGCGCGCCGTAAGACAAAGCCGCTTCGCGGGTGGCGTCGGCGCGGATTTGCAGGCCGACGCTGTTGACGGCATTGGCGGCATCGGCGGCGTCGACATCGGGCGCGCTTTGATTTTGCAGATCGGCCAGAACCGGCGGCGGCGGCGAAACCGAACTGTCGCCATCGGCGGGAATGATTTTAAATGACGGCGCAGGCGAAGAAGGCACGCCCGCCTGCGAACCGCTCATAAGATTCGACGGCGAGTCGGCATAGACCGGTGCGGCCAGCAAAGCCAGCGCCGCCGAAGCGAGGAGGAGAGAGCGTTTCATCTTAGCGCGACTGATCGTTGGCGGCATAGCGCACCTCGACCACGCCTTCATTCTGATCGATCGACAGATCGGCGCGGTTGCCCGCCTGCAATCCGACATCGCGCAGCACATGCAAAATCGGCTGCTGGTAAGCATCGACATTGACGACCAGCGGGACAGCCGGTTCGCGGCCCTTGACGCGGAAGCGCAATCCGGCGCGTTCGGCCAGCACGCGGGCGATCTGTTCGATCGGGCCCGACCAGCGGATCGAAACCGGCTGCATCATGTTGGGCGAAGCGTTGGCGTAATCGTCGGGGATCGCGGGGACGGCGGGGTTACGCTGCTGCTCGATATTCGAGATATTGTCGAGCGCGCGCGAGGCTTTGTCCGCCGCCTGCGCCAATTTCACGGAAACGATATCGGGTTCGGTCGCCACCGGCTGGCCCGAAGGCGTCGTCGGCGCGGTGGGCGCGGTCATCGCGTCCCAGCGTTGCTGGAAATCGGCGCATCCGGTCAGCGCCAGCACAACGCCGGAAATAAGAAGGCTTTTGCGAATGTTCATGTTATCCCGCTTCCGACTGAGTCGCACTTTTCATTAATACTCGACAGTTGATTGCCGTTCAATCTTGATGTTTCAGGAAATGCAGGGCGTAACCGACCAGACAGCCCCCCACCAGGATGGTTAAAAAGCCCGTAAACCAGCGCCCCTGCAAGAGCAGGAACAGCGAAGCCACGAACAGCAGGCTGGCGCCGATGCCATAGATAATGGTGGCGTTGGGCAGAGATTGAGCCGGCGCGGTAACACCGGCCTGCGAAGCGGCGACAGCCTTGCCCTGTGCGTTTTTCGCGGGCAAAGAGGGTTTTTTCTGCACCTCGTTAGCCATTATTTGACGCCCAGATCGGCGAACACCGCCGCCATTTTGCCGGGTTCGCCCACCACCACTTTAACGGTGCCGTCATGGGCGCGGTAGACGAGGTAGGGCGTGGCGTCGATATGCCAGTTGTCGATCACCGCATGATTGGCGCGCACCGCCGCCAGAGCTTCGTCGGGCGGCGCGCCGCCCAGCAGGCCGTGATTGCCCGCCACATATTGATCCCATACCGTGAGCGGATCGGCAGCCCCGAGGAACATTGCGGCGGCGCGTTCGTTATCGCTGCCCTGCGCCCCTATCGGCACCATGCGGATATGCAATTTGCCCGCCAGCACGGCGTCGCGCAAAGCCTTCCATGTATCCTGGCAATGCGGGCAATGCGGATCCATCACCATCAGAATTTCGGGCGAATTGGTATCCTTCGCCACCATCACCGTCGCCGAGGTGGAGAGATCGTTGAGCAGCCGCACGCCCGGCGACAAAGGTTCGGACGGCAAACCGCCGGGCCCCTTGGCCGCGATGGCGGGCGTTGCCGAAGCGGCGGCGGACTGGCCCGCTTCGTTGATCGCTATCTGCTCTTTCTGCGCGGCGGCCAGCAGATCGGCCACTTCCTTGTTGTCGCGCATCAAAGTCGAAACCTGCAAAGTCGTGAGGTTTTCGCCATCCTGCCCGAACAGAGCGCCGACCAGCACGCCTTTATTATCCGGCGTGGCATAGGCGATCTGCACCTGACCGTTTTTGACGATGAACCAGCCGTCGAGGCCGTTGCGGTTGCCGAGCGGATAAAGTTTCGCGCCGCTTTTCTGGATATTGGAGAGGACGGGATTGCTTGCGGGATCGGGAGCCCCGGCGGCGAAAGCCGCACCCTGCATCCAAAGAATCGCGATCAAAGCGAGGATGATTTTTTTCATGGAGACTCCCTGCGGCATAAGTAGGCGGCGTTATTTCTGCGCGAGCTGTTCGTAGCGGTAGCGATAATGGTCGCCCTGCGGATTATGATTGATGAGGCCCTGTTTATCCATCACCGCGATGACTTTGGTGGCGTAAGGGCCGCCGATGGTGGGCGTGGCCGAATGATAGGCGGCAATCGCGCTCCATAAACCGTGGGTTTCGTCCATCTTGTTGCGCAGAATCCACGCCGCGACATGGACGTTGACGCAGCCATCGTCGCGCACCCAGGCGCGCGCCACGGGCGTACTGACATGCCATGTCTGCGCGAGGCCGGGCAGCCAGCGCGTATTGACCTGCATCGGGCCGAGATCGTAAGTGCCGTTGATATTGGGGCCGGCTTCCTGACCGACATGGCCGCCTTCGACATGCATGATGCCGATCATCACCGCCGCCGGAACGTGATAGGTATTCGCCGCCATCAACACGCACGCGGCGAGAGCTTGGGCGGTGATCATGACGTTTCCCCTTTGCCGGAAGAGGAGTCATGGCCCCCCTCCCTAACCCTCCCCGCAAGGGGGAGGGAATCCGTGCAGTTCTTTCTGCAATGCGAATTCTCTTCCTGCGAATGTCGAAAGAATAGAATCTCCGTGCCGCAAGAAGAATGGTGTTCCCTCCCCCTTGCGGGGAGGGTTAGGGAGGGGGGCGATAGAGTATTTCGCAAAACACTCATATTACCAGCTCCCCGCGTCGAGGCGCGCCGATTCCGGCACATCGAGATAGGTCGCGAGTGTCGCCAGCATCGCCATGCGTTGATTGAAGGACTGCCACACTTGAGTCATGGGAACGATCTGGCCGTGCTGCGCGAAATAGGCCGCGCGCGCTTCGGCATCCATATACAAAAGACGGTCGGCTTCGGCGAAATGCGCTTCGGTATAAACCTGCCCCGCCGCCTTGAGCACGTTCCAGCACAGGAGACGCCATTCTTCGGGCGTGGCGCCCGTCGGCGCCAAAGCGCGCGTGACTTGATCGGCGGTTTTGACGAGACGCTCGGCCACTTCGGCCAGCAAGCCATGTTCGGCGCGGCCAAATGAATATTGCGCGACGGCGCCCACCACCGGCACCATCGCCTCCATCATCTTGGCGCGGAAAGTCGCGACCGTATTGGGAAGGGTTTCCTGACCCGGCGGAATCTGCGATTTGAAGCGGCTTTGCAGATCGATGGCGATGGTGGCGATGCGCGCGGCATCTTCTTCGCCCAAGGCCTTGCCGGAAGTTTTGTAAGCGGCGGCCACGGTCTGGGCGGCGGCACCGGCCAAGGCCCAGCGCACCCAGGCATCGACCTGGTCATCGGAAGCGCCCAATTGGGCCGCGAGTTTCTGGCTGAGCAGCACGGTGCTGTCGACCAGAGTTCCCAGAATTTCGGTGTTGAAGCCTTGCGGCGCGGCATCGGGCTGCCCCGCTTGTCCACCCGCCTGTCCCTGCGCTTCGCTGATCGCCTGCAGCAAGGGAAGGCCGACCTGACGCAAGGTAGTCAGCAAGCTTTGCATCCGCGCATTGTCGGCAGTTTCGGCCATCGCCCTTAATCCCTTAATAAGCCCACAAAAAACAAGCCGGATCCGCGTAAAAACCTGCGGTCGGCGCGTTTATTATACGCACTTTCCGCCTGCAGGGAAGCCCTCACCGGCCCAGCCCCCGCGAGAATGACATTGAAATGGTTAGGGAAAGATGAAAACCGGATGATTTCCGGCAATGGCGGCGGCAGAGTCACCCCGTCCGGTCCCAGACCAATAAGCTGAAAGAACGGAGGAAACCGCTTTCGTTACTGGCTGGCCGGCATCGTCATGGGCGAACCTTCGACCTTGGGGGTAGCCTCGGCAGCCGCAATGGCGGTGGCCAGAGCCTCGCGTTCATGTTCGATATGATCCTGAATGGCCTGCTTTTGCGCCTGCGCCGCGGCGATGTCGGCGGCCTTGGCGTCGGGTGTCAGGTTGCGGGTATAAACGTAATATGTTTTCTGCGTGTCGCGGTTAGCAAAATCGATTTGCTGCTGCAACTGGCTGCGCCCATTGGTTTGACACCCGCCGTCACTATCAAGAACCCCGCTCTGTAGATCCGCCGTGCAACGCGTCGCCTGATCTGTATGGTCAGCTAGAAATGGACCCTTGCTGGTATTATCGTATTGCATACGCTCAGCCAAATCATTGATGCACATGGAATAGGGCGTAACGCTCTTGGCCTTCATCGAACTATAAGGATCGATATTGTTGGCCTCAATGGTCGGGCGTCCCTTCACCTGCTGCGGCGCGAGCGGCAAGCGGTTATTGATGCTGTTGCAATAACTGAGCGCTGCGACGAAAGGCATATATTTTCTATCGCTTACGCTGGCAGGCGGTGGCGTATAAACATTGTTCTTTGGCGCCGGGTATTCAGGTGGCACCAGAAGCCGATCGTGTGCGAAAACCGCGTCCGGGGTTTCATCCGCACCCGCAAATTCGCCACCCCACGGGTCTTTACACCCCAGCACTCCATAAGCCGAAGATTCAGTATCGCCAGCCTTATCCGAATGGCAGAGGCCATTGCCATTGCGCGCGGCGATGTCCTGTGCAATGGCAGAAGCCGTATTCGGGCGGTTAGCTCCGCCGTTTGTGATCGCTTGCGCGATGGCCTGATTATCTTTCCGAAGCTCGGCCGAAGCGGCCGAGGCCTGCGCCTGACGGCAATAACTGTGATCGGATGGCATAGCGTATTTGATATAGATATCGCCGCCATGCGTCGCATCGACAAGAGTCTTGTTATTGTCGTTGATCGAATCCGTGAACATGCCCTGAATCTTGGTCTGCAAAATCTGCCCGGCGCTTTGTATGGCCCCCTGAAAAGCTTCCTGAATTTTCTGTATCAACTGGGTGGCATACATGGTGGGGTCGAACACGACCTGCGCATGCGCCGGTTGCGCATTGCCGACCAGCACCGCGAGCGCCAGCGCGCCGCACATCGCCGCGCGCTGCATCTGTTTCTTTGAAATTCGCGTTTTATTTTTCATGGCCATCAAGCATCCCATCTTACTGGCTCTGATACTGGTTGAAAGTCGGCGAACTGATCTGCGGCGACGACCAGCCGCTGATCGGGCTGATCTGCGTCCCGCCCGAGCAGGCTGTGGCGTT
Organism: Alphaproteobacteria bacterium; assembly: GCA_031291435.1. Taxonomy (GTDB): domain Bacteria; phylum Pseudomonadota; class Alphaproteobacteria; order UBA9219; family UBA9219; genus CAIXLI01. The sequence goes on from JARLJC010000338.1 coordinate 57,534, forward strand.
ATAAGTCGGCAGATCGAGATTGATGTTGAAAGACGGCATCGGAATGCAGATCTTGGTCAAGTTGGTAAGCGCCGTCTGCGCCGATGTGACGGTGCCCATGACCTGCGAACAGGTCGAACTGATGACGTTATCGATGATCGGATTGATGAGCGACGAAGCGATATTCATCGGGTCAGCAAGGCTGGGGAATTTCGAAAAAGTCTGCATCAGATTCTGAACGCATTGGTTCAGCGCCGGCTCGATCGGAAACATCGTGTTGATGTTGTGCGCCCCGGTCATAAGCTGCCGCATCCAGTCGGAATTCGCGTTGTTGATGTCCTTGTCGAACTGGCCGTCGTCGCACATCGTCTTGATGGACTGGGCATCGGCAAAAGCGCGCGACGGATGCAAAGCGGCCATAAACGACAACGCAACCAAGGCCGCAAGCCGCAATCCGCCTTTTAACCGCATGAAATGAACTCCCGCCCGTTCTGGGAACAGGCAAACCGCTTTGTTTTATAGCTTCTATCTTATCGGCGAAATCCTTACCGAAATATTAATTAGAAGCCCGGGCTGTTTTCGCCCACATAGGGGACAAAGTGCGGACGGTTGGAGCCCTTCTTGAAATAATCCAGTTCCTGACAGGGGAGAGGCGGCAGATGCGAACGGTTGTTGCCGGCAAAACTGGGATAGGAATCGTCTTCCAGCGCGGTTGGGCCATTATAGAAAAGGGGGTAATTGGTAAGCGCGTTCCAGAGACCAAAATCGCCGCGCACTTCGGGCGGCACGAACAGGTTCAGATGGCCGTTGCTTATGGTGGAACTGTCATAAAGATTCTGGGGGATCATATAATATTGACCCGACACCCGGTAATCGCCCTTGTCCATCACCGCATCGATAAAGACCGTATTGCGATCTTCCACGGCGAGCGTGATGACATTGCCGTTCTGGGTGAAAACGGTAACCGCACGGGCGGCATGGCCCCAATGGCAGCTCGCAATGGCTTTGTCCTGTCCCAGTTCGGGATGCTCATCCCCGGCGCGCGCTTCCGTCACCAAAGCGGTTGAGGCCAGACCGGCCATACCGAGACCGGCAATTGCCTTAAAAGCGCGTTCGAAGGCCATTTATTTCTCCGCTGAAAAATTCTACAAAAAAGGCATTCTCGACTGCGGTTACTCTACACGAAAACCGCCTCTTTTCCCAAACCCGCAATTGATTTCATGGCTGCAAAAAGCCTATGGTTAACGAATAAATCCGCTATGATCGGGCCATGTCCTTCTCCGCCAAGCCTTTTCTGAAAAACATCCTTATCGCCTGCGTGCTGCTGACCCCGGTCGCGGCAATAGCGACGCCGCAGCCGGTCGAGGCCCTGGCAATGACAGGCACGCCGCTTTACCCGACCAATTTCACCCATTTCAGTTACACCAATCCCGATGCGCCCAAGGGCGGCATTCTCAAGCTCGGCACCACCGGCACTTACGACAGCCTCAACCCCTTCATCATTCGCGGCCAGCCGCCTTTCGGCCTCGGCTCCGGCACCATGTCGCTGGTCTATGAAAGTTTGATGACGCGGGGATGGGACGAACCCTTCACGTTGTATGGGTTGATCGCGCAGACGGTCGAAGTGGCCGACGACCGTTCCAGCATCATTTTCAACCTCAATCCCGCCGCGCATTTTTCCGACGGCACCCCCATCACCGCCGAAGACGTTCTGTTCTCGTATGAGACATTGCGCGACAAAGGCCGCCTCAACCACCGCACTTATTATAAAAAGGTCGCCGTCGCCGAGAAACTCGGGCCGCTCCGCGTCAAATTCACTTTCAAGCCCGACAATAAGGGCGTGATCGACCGCGAGATGCCGCTGATCATGGGATTGATGCCGGTGATCCCGAAACATGACTGGGCCAACCGCGATTTCAACCAGACCAGTTTGCGCGCCCCCGTCGGCAGCGGCCCCTATAAAGTCTCCGCCATCGATGTCGGCCGTTCCATCACCTATGAGCGCGACCCGAAATGGTGGGCGCAGACTCTGCCCGCCATGCGCGGCCTCTACAACTTCAACAAAATCCGCATCGATTATTACCGCGACGACAGCGTGTCGCTGCAGGCCTTCAAGGCCGGGCAATATGATCTGCGCCGCGAAAGCGACCCGACCAAATGGGCGACCGCCTATGATTTCCCCGCCGCGCATGAAAACCGCGTGCGGCTTGAGGAACTGGGCCACCACCGCACCGAACCGGCCTATGGATTCATTTTCAATACACGGCGATCGCCTTTCACCGACCCCGCTTTGCGCGCGGCATTGGAATATAGTTTTGAATTCAACTGGGTGAACAAGAACCTGTTCCACGGCATGTATAAACGGATCGATAGTTTCTTTCCCAATTCGGAACTGGCGGCGCCGCCTTTGCCGGAAGGCGAGGAACGCGACATTCTTGAAAAATATCGCGGGCAGATTCCCGATTCCGTTTTCACCGATCCCCTCACGCCGCCCGAAGCGCCGGATGAAGAATCTTTCCGCACCGAGCTTCTCACCGCCAAGAATATGCTGAAAGAAGCGGGGTATGAAGTCGTCAACGACCAGCTTATCGGCACGGATGGTAAGCCGGTCATGTTCGAAATCATGCTGAGCGACCCGATCGAGGAAAAAGTCGCGCTCAACTGGGCGCACTCGCTGCGGCGCCTCGGCATCACCGCCACTATCCACACCGTCGATAGCGCGCAATATCAGTCGCGCCTCGCCGGATTCGATTTCGACGTCACGCTCAATAAATGGTTCAATTCCTTGTCGCCCGGCAACGAGCAGATGTATTTCTGGGGCAGCGCTGCGGCCGACCAAAAGGGCAGCCGCAATTATGCGGGCGTCAAAGACCCGGTGGTGGATGATCTCGCCGCCGCTATTCCCAATGCCCGCACCCGCGCCGATCTTGTCGCCGCCACGCATGCGCTCGACCGCGTTCTGATGTCGGGCCATTATATGCTGCCGCTTTATTATCAGGGCGCCGACGACATCGCTTCATGGACGAGCTTGCATCATCCCGACAAAATGTCGCTCTACGGCAATGTGCTGGAAGCCTGGTGGGGTCAGTAAGCGAAAATGGCCTGGCCCATTAAGGCATCGCCCCCGTTAGCGTCATCCCGGCGCAAGCCGGGAGGTGGATTCACATTTGAAGTGCAACAGTTGGAGGTGGGAGGAGAATACCTCGGCGGGGGTTTTGAAGCCAAGGCATTTTCTGGGTGTGGAGTTAAGGATATGAGCGAGGTGCTGAAC